>NZ_FUYJ01000013.1:0-52444 GCF_900167515.1 Sporosarcina newyorkensis
CAACATCTCTTCATGCGAAGAAATGGATTATTCGGTATTAGCCCCGGTTTCCCGGAGTTATCCCCATCTGTAAGGTAGGTTGCCCACGTGTTACTCACCCGTCCGCCGCTAATCTTTAGGAGCAAGCTCCCAAAGATTCGCTCGACTTGCATGTATTAGGCACGCCGCCAGCGTTCGTCCTGAGCCAGGATCAAACTCTCCATAAAAGAGAAATTCGAGTTAGCTCGATTTCTTGCTGGCATCATTTAAGATACTCATTTTGTTTATGTCACCGGCAGAGCCGATGCATAAACGTATAATTCGTTAACGTTTTGCTGTTCAGTTTTCAAGGTTCATATGGTTGCTCTTTCGTAAGAGGCAACTTTCTTATAATACCAAATCACTGTTTTGTTGTCAACACTTTTTCTTAAAAAGTTTTAAAGTGTTTTTTCGCTAACTTGCTAACCTCGCAAGCAACGTTATCTAATATACCACCTGCTTTTCGAAAGTGCAACTGTTTTTTGAAATTCTTTTTGATTTTCTTTTAAGACTTTATATGACTTAAAAGAAAAAAGCCCTGACTATGAAAGCCAGGGCTGTTGTATCAATCTTTAGAACGCATCTGAGGAAATAGGAGAACATCGCGGATTGATTGAGCATTCGTCAATAGCATAACAAGACGATCAATACCTATACCTAATCCACCAGTCGGCGGCAATCCATATTCAAGTGCTTCTATAAAGTCTTCATCCATTTCATGCGCCTCGTCGTTCCCTTGCTCTTTCTCTACTAACTGAGCTTCAAAGCGAGCACGTTGATCAATAGGATCATTCAACTCCGTAAAGGCATTGGCATGCTCACGACGGACGATGAATAATTCGAAACGATCCGTATAACGTGGGTCCTCCGGGTTTTTCTTGGCAAGCGGTGAAACTTCTACAGGATGGCCGTAAATGAATGTTGGTTGTACAAGTTGTTCTTCAACCTTTTGCTCAAAGAATTCATTCAGCACATGACCTGCTTCCATAGAAGAAGTCACTTGAACATTATGTTCCTTTGCTAATTCATGAGCCTGTTCTTTAGTAAGCTGCTGCCAAAAGTCTACGCCTGTATATTCTTTTACAGCATCCGCCATATGAAGTCGTTTCCAGCGCGGTGCTAAATCAATTTGGTCTTCACCGTATTGAATCGTTGTCGTACCGAGTACTTCTTGTGCAATGTGAGCCACTAGATTTTCAGTGAGTTCCATAATATCATTGTAATCCGCATACGCTTCATATAACTCGATCATCGTAAATTCCGGGTTATGGCGCGTGGACATCCCTTCATTACGGAATACGCGTCCGATCTCATATACTTTCTCTAAGCCACCTACAATGAGGCGTTTCAAATGAAGTTCGATCGCAATCCGCATATATAACGTCATATCTAATGTATTGTGATGTGTAACAAACGGACGAGCCGCTGCTCCCCCTGCGATAGAGTGCAGCATTGGTGTTTCGACTTCGAGGAAGCCCTGTTTATCTAAATAATGGCGCATTGATTGAATGATTCGGCTACGCATAATGAATGTTTCTTTACTGCCTTCTGTTGAGATCAAATCAAGGTAACGCTGACGGTAGCGTTGTTCAATATCCTGCAAACCGTGGAATTTCTCGGGTAGCGGACGCAATGACTTCGTAAGGAACGTAAACTTTGTCGCTTTAATGGAAAGCTCTCCTACTTTTGTTTTGAAGATAACCCCTTGAACGCCCACAATATCCCCTAAGTCTGCCAGTGTAAATAGTTTATATGCGTCTTCACCAATAGCATCTTGACGTACGTAGATCTGAATCTGACCGCCAAGATCTTGAATATGCGCAAAACCCGCCTTGCCCTTCCCTCGTTTTGTCATGATTCGACCTGCAATCGTCACCTCATGCTCAGTTTCTTCTAATTCTTCTTTTGATAACTCTTCATAGGCTGATCGAATCTCATTTGTCAGATGGGTGCGTTCAAAACGTTGACCGAATGGATCCAAACCACCTTCGCGTATATCATTCATCTTCTGGCGTCTCACCAAAAGCTGATCATTCATTTCATCTAAATGGGACATTCCCTTTCACTCCTTCATACTTTGACCTACCTTCTACTCAGTATAGGCCGTCTGCAACTATTGTACACAAATTACCTGCCTAACAAAAGTCCAAATGGTCGCGCGGTACTCATCCCATAGAAAAAACTGCCCTACTAATAGAGCAGTTTCTTTTTTAGACAGCGTTAGAATCAGTATCCGCCGTTATATTATCAGCCTTGCTGTAAGAACTCCTCGACATTCTGGACTTTCTTCCAAAGGGTCATTCCATCATCCTGCATCGCTGGCTCATTACGGTAAAGTGTCCCTGTTACCGGATTCTTTACTTCTGAATCAATTTCAATGAGAGGAACGAGTACAAACGCACGCTCCTGCATACGTAAATGTGGGATAATCAAATTCTCTGATTGGATAGTGTCGTGATTATAGAGCAAAATATCAAGGTCTACCGTCCGGGGACCCCAACGGATTTTCCTCATTCTTCCGAGCTTGTTTTCAATGGATTGGCAAGCACTCAGCAACTCCGATGCTTCCAATGAAGTCTCCAGACCAACTGCAATATTCAAAAATTTTGCTTGTTCAGTCAATCCAAGTGGCTCTGTTTCATAGACAGAAGACACCTTTTCAACGGTAATAGCGGGATGTTCATTCAGCAGTTGAACTGCATGCGTTAGATGTTCCAACCGGTTACCGATGTTGGAACCCATCGATAAATAGGCGAAATTCAAGAAAAGCGCCCCCTTTTGATTTCTACTGCAACGGATGCGTAATGTCCGTGAATCGGAGGATCCGGCTTCACCAATACAACTCGTACGCCGATCACCTTTTCAGCAAAATCCGTCATTATAGTTCCGGCTATTGTTTCAGCAACCGTTTCAATCAGCCGTACCGCTTCGCCTTCGACAATGCGCTTACACATCTCATACACTTCTGCATAATTCACCGTCTTCGACAGATCATCCGTCTGACCGGCTTCCGCCAAGTCAGTCGCCAATGAAACTGTCAGCCGAAAACGCTGGCCAAGCTTGTTTTCTTCAGGCAATGCCCCATGATAACCGTAAAACTCCATATCATTCAAATGAATATAATCCATGAAATCCCCCCACTTTATCGCTTATCCAGTAAATGCCGTCTTTTTCGTCAGCACATCCATCATCTTGACCATCCGTGCAATTTCCTTCACGTCATGAACACGCATAATATGGCATCCATGCTCGATACCATAACATACGGTCGCACCGGTTCCCTCCATCCGTTCTCCCACTGGCACGTCCAGCACATTTCCAATCATGCGCTTTCGAGACGTACCGAGCAATACAGGATAACCAAGGTCCGCAATGGCCGGCAACCCTTGCATAGCTAAAATATTCTGTTCTGTATTTTTCGCGAAACCAATCCCAGGATCAAGCCAAATCAACTCTTCGCTAACACCCGCCCGTCTCGCAATCTCGATACTCTCCTGTAAATCTTGTACTACCGCTTCCATGAATGGCAGCTGATAGTCTGTATTATCTCGGTTATGCATCAGGATAATCGGCACTTTATAGCGCGCCGCCACTTCCACGATTGCGGGTTCACGCTTTGCACCCCACACATCATTGATGATACTTGCACCTGCTTGAACCGCCGCTTCCGCCACAGCTGCTTTATATGTATCTACAGAGATGACACATCCCAATTCCTTCGTCAGTAATTCGACAATCGGCACGACACGTTCCAATTCTTCTTCCAATGATACAGGCGCATGTCCAGGCCGTGTCGATTCGCCGCCGACATCAATAATTTTCGCCCCGTCTGCCAGCATTTGTCGAGCATGTTCAAGCGCTCGATCCAATTGGCCAAACTTTCCGCCATCTGAAAAAGAATCGGGCGTGACATTCAAAATACCCATGATAATCGTTTCTTCTGTAAAATCAATCGTCGTCTTACCAAACTGATAAGATGCACGAGCTTTCGCTAACTCCATTACTGGTCACTCACTTTCATACGGTTGACGGCTCGTTGATAGCCGCTATGTAATTGTCGATAGATAGAACCTTTACTTCCTAAAAACTCGGTTGTCCCAACATTGCGAATGGGTACCAGTTCCTGAATGGCGTTTGTAATGAAGACCTCTTCCGCCGCCTCTAGCTCAGTCGGCGAAAACAATCCCTCTCTAACCGATACCCCAAGTTCGTCAACTAACCGTAATACGAATGCTCGCGTAGTCCCTGGTAAAATACCTGTTTTCAATGAAGGAGTGTACAGGATACCTTGCTTCACCCAAAAGATGTTAGACGTTATACCTTCCGCCACGAACCCTTCCGAATTAACGAAAAAGCCTTCTACCTCTCGCAAAGAAGGTAATTCCAGCCGCCCTAATACATTGTTCGCGTACTGATGCGATTTATGACGAACCGCACTTTCCGGTTCATTCCGCTTTGTCTGTAACCACACACCTTCTTTTTCCGTATGGACAGGAGGCAAAACCAACGTCTTTTGGAGAATGAATACATTTGGTCGCTCATAGCTAGTAGGTGCTAATCCGATATCATGGACTCCCGCTGACACATTCAACCGAAAATATCCATCCTCGCTTCCATTCTCTACAAACAACGAATGAATGGCCTGTCGAAGTTCTTCATCCGTGTACTGCATTTTGATCCTGTATTCAGATAGCGCTGACCTTAATCTATCCATATGTGCATCGAAGAGAAATACTTTCCCCTCATATGTACGAAAGGTCTCAAAAAATCCAAGTCCATAGAGAAAGCCGTGGTCATAAGGTGAAATTCGCAAATCATCAGCACTCTGTTGTTCCCCATTCGCCCAGCAGATCAATGAGAACGCCAACTTTCTTCTCTTACCGCTTGTTCTGCCATTTCTTTTGCCTGCCATAACGCCTTCGCTTTATTGAGCGACTCTTGATATTCGGCGGCAGGAATTGATTCCGGTACAAGTCCGGCCCCCGCCTGGATATGAACGATGCCATCTTGGATAAATGCGGTTCGGATCGTAATATTCAGCTCTATATCTCCATTGAAACTTATCCAGCCCATTGAACCTGTATAAAGTCCTCTTCGCGTCGGTTCTAATTCTTCGATGATCTCCATTGTTCGCAGCTTCGGATCTCCCGTTATCGAACCACCCGGGAAAACACCGCGAATGATTGCCGCGGCACCTTGCGTCGCAGCAGTCCCTCGAACATTCGATACGAGATGCATTACGTGGGAATACTTTTCTACAACCATGAATTCATCTACTTCAACCGTTCCCGGCTTACAAATTCTCTCAAAATCTTTGCATTCAAGATCTACCAACATTTTATGCTCGCCTTTTTCTTTTGTGTCAGAGACCAATTCCTGCTGTAAGGCCGCGTCTTCCCTCTCTGTAGCACCGCGCTTTCGGGTCCCTCCGATTGGACGTGTGCTCAATTCATTTCCTCGTTTCTTCAACAACAGCTCGGGTGATCCGGACACGACCTCAAATTCAGGTGACATCATGTAAGCCATATAAGGTGAAGGATTGAAGGAACGTAGCGCTTCATACATAGATAAAGACGGAACATCCAGTGGTTTTGATTGACGGACGGAGAGATTTACTTGCACGACATCGCCTTGTGCAATGAACTTCTGAACATCCCTTACCATTCCTTCAAACCGCTCGCCCGTTACGGAAACTTCCAAATTATCTTGAGTTACTTCCACGTCCACTGCTTGCCCTTGTGAAAAACGTCGACCAGCAAGTCCATGTTTAACGGCATCCACCCACTCATTTTCCATGACCGTCAATGAAGTTTGAACATTAGGCAGCGACATAAAATAAACTGTTTCATGCACTACGTCTAAAACTGCCCATCGGTCAAAGACATAAAAGAAAACGTCAGGCGTTGCCAAATCATTCTCCGCTAGACTAGGCAGTGTTTCATAGCTTCTGACATAATCATAGCTGATCATACCAATCGCCCCGCCCTGGAATGCGGGTAAGTTGTCATCTCGTCTCAGCTCATACCGTGACAGGAACTCATTCAGCAAGGTTAGAGGATCTTCGCCTGCAAGAATTTCTCTCGTACCATCCCGCCAATCTAATTGTAAACCCTCTTCATTCGCCTGTACGGTCACGAGCGGATTCAATCCCGCGATGCACATTTCACCGTCTCTACCACTTTCCAATAAAATATGGCGATCTGTTTGTTCTGCAAGCTGTTTATAGGCGTAGAAGAACTCGTCTCTCGTCATTGAGGCTGTCTGATAAGCTACTGTTTCCATGATGGTTCCTCCTGAATCTGTCGTCCAATTTTAATTGCTTTCATCTATGAGTTTCTTTAGAAATTTATCGTCTATAGCAGATACCACTATGTCCGTTATGACACCTTCCGTGTTAAGGATATACGTCGTTGGATAGGCTTTCACTCGGTACGTTTTCATAACTTCACCTTCTAAGTCCAATAAAACCGGGAATGTCAACCCATACTCCTTGACAAATGCTTTGGCACTATCTTCTTTATCTTTCTCCGTTTTTGTCATGTTCACTGCAAGTATCTCCATATTCGCAGAGCCCTTGTACTCGTCATAATATGTTTCCATATACGGCATTTCGGATCGGCATGGCGGACACCACGACGCCCAAAAATTCAGCATGATCTTCTTTCCACGATAATCGGATAATTTGACCGTTTCACCAGTGAGTGTGGTTAATTCAAAATCAGGCGCGAGATCACCGCGGCCTAGCCCAGTCTCTTCGGAAGCTGTATCTTCTGAGGTAGTTTCCTCTTTCCAGTCCTCCGGTATCCGTTTGACCTCATCATTCGGCAGATCCTCTATCATCGCACTAGAATAACCATCCATCTCACCGGCCTCTTTTTTAAACTCTCGGTTGGTTAGTATAATAATCGTTACCATACTAATAATGATCGCGAGTGAAATCAACATACTCCATTTCTTCACAGTTGGCCTCCTATATGGTTCACTTTCTATGTAATACTCCAATAATGTTTCATTTTAATTATACAGAGTATTGTAGCCCGGTAAAAGCTTAGAGATTTCATTGCAATCATAATTAATAAAAAAGAGAGCGCGAATGGGCGCTCTCTAGCTTATTCTTCATCAAATTGGTAAAGCGGAGTACTTAAGTATCGCTCCCCATTGGAAGGGAGAATTGCTACAACTTTTTTGCCCTTGCCAAGTTTTTTTGCAACCTGTAAAGCGGCTGAAATCGCAGCCCCTGATGATACTCCGCCCAGAATTCCTTCTTCGCGAGCTGCACGGCGTGCAATTGCGTATGCATCGTCATTGGAGACTTGAATGATTTCATCGTAAATGTCTGTATCCAATACCTTTGGAACGAAACCTGCGCCAATCCCTTGAATCTTATGCGGTCCTGGTTTTCCCCCAGACAATACCGCTGAGTCTTCTGGTTCCACAGCGACGATTTTGATTTCCGGGAATCGTTCTTTCAGTACCTCGCCGGCTCCTGTAATCGTACCGCCCGTACCGATTCCCGAGATAAATGCATCCACACGATCTAACGCATCTGCAATCTCAGGGCCCGTCGTCAAACGGTGGACTTCTGGATTCGCTTCATTATTAAATTGCTGAGGTAAGAACCAGCCGTTTTCTTTAGAAAGTTCTTCTGCCTTCGCAATTGCACCTTTCATTCCTTCAGCACCTGGCGTCAACACCAATTCCGCTCCGTATGCACGCAGTAAGTTGCGTCGTTCTAAGCTCATCGTATCCGGCATAACCAATACCGCTTTGTATCCTTTGGCTGCTGCAACCATCGCCAATCCGATACCTGTGTTACCGCTTGTTGGTTCAATAATCGTACTGCCATCTTTTAAGTTGCCGTTTTTTTCCGCTGCTTCAATCATCGCGAGTGCAATTCGATCTTTAACACTTGAACCCGGATTGAAGAATTCCAGTTTCAAATACACTTCCGCATCCTCTGCACCTGTCAGACGATTTAATTTAACAAGAGGGGTTTTGCCGATTAAATCAATTATTGAATTTCCGACTCTACTCATATTTGATCCGCTCCTAATCCCTAGTAGGTTTATATGTTTTGTTGAGTTAATCATACTACCTTACTTTTCACTTGTCAAACAAATTATTCAGAGAATTGTAGTTTGTCATCCTATCAATTTACCGATAATTAATTTTTACCATAAAACCATTCAGCATCGAATTCTTTCCAGAAAGCTTCCGGCGTGACGGACTCAGGTAGTTGTTCTAAGGCTAGTTGTCGCTTGATATGGTCCTTTACTTCTGAATATGTAAAATCACGTTTCTTAATGGTTTCTAACACAGTGACGATTGCATAAGTGCCATCCTTGAGTTCAATCGGCTTGCTTACCTCATCTTTTTTCAACTTTTCCGCCGCTTCAATAATAGTTACACCCACGTCCTCGGTTTGCTCATTTACATAACCAAGGTCTCCTCCCAAGTTTCCGGAAGACAAATCAATCGATCGCTCCTTTGCCAAAGCAGAAAATGTCGATCCGTCTTTTAGCTCACCAGCCACTTGATCCGCTTCTTTCTTTGTTGATGAGATGATTACCGATATGCGGTAAGCCGGCAACACATGAAAAAATGTTTCATTTTTCTCAAAGTACTTTTTGATAGCGCTTTCCTTAATTACAATATCCTTTGTCAGGACTTTCTCTAAAATCAGTTCCCTTTTAATCTGCTTTCTCGTTTGCTCAGTATCTAGACCCGAATGTTGCTGACCGTCAATTGAGGTAATTAATGCCAGTTCGAGATCTACTTCTTTATCTTCCACTTTAATATCATACTCATCCGCTGCGGCTTCCATGACGCGGTAATTCACTAGGTCTTCTAGCACCTCTCGCCCGACCTGTCGTTCCATAGCAGCCATCCACTCTGCACGGGTGATCGGCTCACCCGCTACAGAAGCAACTTCCTCTGTATCTACAGCGGGTGAACGATCTATAAACAGCCAGTGGAAAAGCCAGAATACATTCATCGTGAAAAGAATTCCCAACAAAGCGATCAGCGGCTTCGTCTTAAGTCGCCTTTTCGTTGGAGTCGGCTCGGTTTCATTCGTTCGATTGAATCTCATCTATATATCCTTTTAACTCTTGCTCTGAGTATTGGTAAGTTTCCAAACAGAAGTGGCACTGTGCTTCTGCCCCGTGATCTTCATCAATCATCGCTTGAACCTCGTCACGTCCAAGTCCCCGAATCGCTTCGCCAAAACGTTCCTTCGAACACTCACAGTCAAACTTCACATCCATCTTATCAAGGAACTCCACGTTTTCTTGTCCTAATACTTCAGCTAGGATTCCTTCAGGCGTCAGCCCTTGATCAATCAGAGAAGAAATAGGTGTCATGTTCGATATCTTCTCTTCCAAGAGAGAGATCGTCTCATCCGTAGCTCCCGGCATGACTTGAATAATAAAGCCTCCAGCTGCTTTTACCGTGTTATCAGGATTCACTAATACACCAAGAGCGACAGCAGAAGGCACTTGTTCAGAAACAACCAAATACTGCGTGAAGTCTTCTGCTATTTCCCCGGAAATAATCGGTACTTGACCGGTGAAATAATCTTTCATCCCAAGATCTTTGACAACAGATAGCGTTCCTTCCGTTCCAACAACGCCTCGCACATCCAATTTTCCTTTTTCGTTCAACGGCACGTGAGTTTGCGGATGTGTAGCATATCCACGAACTTCTCCCTTTGCGTTGGCATCCACGACGATTGGACCTAGAGGACCATCTCCTTGGATTTTCACTGTTAATTTGTTATCACCTTTCAACATTGCCCCCATCATAACAGCTGCAGAAATCGTACGTCCGAGAGCAGCTGTTGCAGTTGGCCACATCTGGTGACGACGTTGCACTTCTCCCACCGTATCTGTTGAACGCACTGCGTAAGCTCGAATAACTCCGTCGAAGGCAAGCGCTTTTACTAAGTAATCAGTTGACATATTATTCACTCCTATTACAGATTTCTTTCATATATTAAATGTAAACCTTTTAATGTTAAGAAATTATCTACAACATCAATAACCTTTGTTTCCGATGAAATCAACTCGGCCAGTCCCCCGGTTGCGATAACTGTAGGTTCTACCGCGCTGTCTTCTTTCATTCGATTGACGATTCCTTCCACTTGTCCAACGTAACCGAAGACAATCCCCGATTGCATAGCAGCTACTGTATTTTTACCGACAACTTGTTCAGGCCGAGTCAGTTCAACTCTCGGTAATTTAGACGCACGATCAAATAACGCCTCCATTGAAATCTTGATCCCCGGAGCGATGGCACCTCCCATGTATTCGCCATGCTCATTGACATAGCAATACGTTGTCGCAGTCCCGAAATCTACAATGATGAGTGGGCTGCCGTAATCGCGAATAGCTGCCACCGCATTGACGATTCGGTCTGCTCCTACTTCACGTGGGTTTTCATATTTAATATTCAAGCCTGTTTTCACGCCGGGACCGACGACCATCGGTTTTTGATTGAAGTATTTCTTGCACATTTGTTCCAATGGAAACATGACAGGTGGTACCACTGAGGAAATAATAATACCTGTGATGTCTTTAAATGATAAGCCTACGTGTTGGAACATTGCTTTGACCTGCATGGCATATTCGTCTTCCGTCTTGTGACGGTACGTCTCCATCCGCCAATGGTACTTTAGTTCATCGCCTTCATATACACCTAGTACAATATTTGTATTGCCCGTATCTAATACTAACAGCATAGTCGCTTTCCTCTCTTGCTCTGACTTTTCCCACACATCATACCATAAATATTCGACTTTTATACAACGTTGGATTCCCTGGCGGACGGACGCCTTCCGCGAAACTATATTGAGCCAATTGAAGGACGAATGGCCGGACTGGTATATCTCTGTATTCCTCTAAAACACAGCCCGCCTATCCATAAGAAAACAGCCGACTGCTAATCACAGTCGGCTGTTGTTTCGCTTAATCTCTGCGTTCTTCATCAATGGAAGGAAGCGTTTTGTCTGCTGTTCCACCTTCACTTGGCAAGTCACCTGTAGACGGATCTTGTGGAGCACCCGTTACATCAGGATTTGCGTTTGGCGTTGTGTCTTCCGGCAATTTGTTTTCTTTCACAGTGTCATCAGACTTTTCTGCACCATTTTTGCCATTTTCATACGGTCGGTCTGGCAAAACGCCGTGGTCTTTCAAGTGATTGATTTGTTCCGCATCAAGCGTTTCGACTTCTAATAAAGTCGTTGCGATTAAATCAAGTAGATCCCTTTTCTCAGTTAAAATTTGTTTCGTGCGGCTATATTGCTCTTTGATGATCCGTTGCATTTCCTGATCAATTTCATAGGCAATCGACTCAGAATAATTCTGCTCGGAATTAAAGTCACGACCTAGGAAAACTTGACCGCCTTGAGTCTGGCCGAACTGCATTGGCCCGAGTTTATCACTCATACCGTATTCAGTTACCATTGATCGCGCGATGCCAGTAGCTCGCTGGAAGTCATTATGAGCGCCGGTTGATACTTCACCAAGCACTACTTCTTCCGCTACACGGCCGCCTAATAGACCGGCGATTTTATCAAGGAGTTCAGGTTTCGTCATGAAATAGCGATCTTCTTTTGGAAGCATAACGGCATAACCGCCTGCTTGACCACGAGGTACAATCGTTACTTTATGGACAATTTCTGCATCATCAAGCATCAAACCAACAACTACGTGGCCCGCTTCATGGAACGCCACAATATTTCGTTCTTTTTCCGAAATGACACGGCTTGTTTTGGCAGGACCTGCAATAACACGGTCCGTCGCCTCATCAATATCAGACATGTCGATCTTGGTTTTCTTTCTTCTCGCTGCCACAAGAGCTGCTTCATTCAATAAGTTCTCA
Source organism: Sporosarcina newyorkensis (assembly GCF_900167515.1). Classification (NCBI taxonomy): domain Bacteria; kingdom Bacillati; phylum Bacillota; class Bacilli; order Caryophanales; family Caryophanaceae; genus Sporosarcina; species Sporosarcina newyorkensis. The sequence continues at coordinate 11,899 of NZ_FUYJ01000013.1, forward strand.
AGGTCCGCACCTGAAAATCCTGGTGTACGTTGAGCAAGAGCTTTCATATCGACCGAATCATCAAGCGGCTTATTGCGTGCGTGCACTTTCAACACAGCTTCTCTTCCTTTTACATCTGGACGACCAACCGTGATTTGACGGTCAAAACGTCCCGGACGAAGAAGTGCCGGATCCAATATATCCGGACGGTTCGTAGCGGCAACGATGATAATACCTTCGTTTCCTTCAAAGCCATCCATTTCAACTAGCAATTGGTTCAACGTTTGTTCACGCTCATCGTGTCCGCCGCCTAAACCGGCTCCACGCTGACGACCAACCGCGTCAATCTCGTCTATAAAGATAATACATGGCGCATTTTTCTTGGCATTCTCGAACAAATCACGTACTCGAGACGCACCAACACCTACAAACATCTCCACGAAATCAGAACCTGAAATCGAGAAGAACGGCACACCTGCTTCACCTGCTACTGCACGCGCAAGTAGAGTTTTACCTGTACCTGGAGGCCCAACAAGCAAAATCCCTTTTGGAATTCGTGCACCCAGCTCCACAAACTTCCGAGCATCTTTCAAGAAATCTACGACTTCTTCGAGCTCAGCTTTTTCTTCATCTGCACCTGCTACGTCATTGAAACGTACTTTCTTCCGATCATCGGTCTGCAGTTTCGCTTTACTCTTTCCGAAGTTCATCACTCGGCCGCCACCGCCGCCTTGTGACTGATTCAATAGGAAGAAGAAAAGGATGATAATTATGATGAATGGTACAAGCCCTGTAAAGAAGGATACCCATGCACTTGTTTCTGGCGGCTGTAAGATATCGATTTCAGTCTTTGTCGTCTTTACGATCTCGCCAATATCATCCATATCATTCATCGGAATGTTAGTTACGAATGTTTCACCTTTTTCGTAACCTTCCATTTCCCCTTTTACTTCATACACGAGCTGTAAAGGCTGAAAAGTAGCATTTTCGACTTTTCCTTGCTCTAATGCCGTGATAAATTCGTCATACCGAATCGGTTTCATCTTCGGATTTGGATTGTTTAGCGAACTGAATATCCCCATAATCGCGAGGAAAATCAATCCATACAAAAGAAAGTATCGAAGTATTCGATTCATCCCAAGCCTCCTCATCTCATTCAACAGAAAACTAAACAGAAAACTATTGTAAATTTTAACATAGATTAACATGACTCCACAATGAAAATGCCTCATGGAAAAAGGCTTTCAGACTGGATGCCATACGTTCAGTCAGAAAGCGTTAAAAAGAGTAGATTTCTTTTTTTAACACACCGATATAAGGTAAATTCCGATATTTTTCAGCATAATCCAACCCGTAACCGACAACGAATGCGTCAGGAACATCAAACCCTACGTAATCTGCCTTTAGATCTACTTTACGGCCTGTCGGTTTATCCAACAAAGTTACAATTTTGATGGAGTTGGCTTTTCTATATTTAAAAAGTTCCACTAGATAATTCAATGTTTTTCCGCTGTCGATGATATCTTCTATAATCAAAACGTCGCGGCCTTCCACACTAGTGTTCAAATCTTTGACAATCTTTACCTCACCTGATGAGACTGTCGCATTCCCATAACTAGATACATCCATAAAATCCAATTCAATGTACGTATCAATCCGTTTAATTAAGTCGCTCATAAATGGTAACGCACCCTTTAACACACCAATTGCTAGAGGAAACTTCTCTCGGTATTCTTCTGTTAAAGTTGCTCCAAGTTCTAGGACTTTCTCTTGAAGTTCTTCTTCTGAAATTAAAACTTGCTCGATATCTTGTGCGATCATCGGCTCGTCCCTCCTATTTTATCTACTTTCGCCTTCTCGCGTAATCCATATGTATGACTCGCCTTCCGGTTGATTGCGTGAGAATATCTCACCATATCGAACACCCGGCACCGCACATACGATACCGCTTGCCGTTGTAATAACCGGCTGCTGCTGTCTTTGCGTCATTCCAACTTTTTCATCAATTAATAGCCGCGATACGCGTTTTTCTTGGGACATGCCTTTTAGAAGCAAACGATCGCCAGGTTCCCGAAGACGGACAGTCAACGGCAGCTCAAACTCAGGTAATTGAAAATAACGCACGTCATCTGAAGATAGGAAGTGTTCGGTTGCACACATGTCGGCATGCTGCCAGTAAATCTGAACATTTCCCCACGAATTCCAAGTTCCTTTTTCCAGTACTTTTGAACGAAGAGACGCAGTATTCATATACTTTTTTGTAACTAGCAGTTTATCATATTCTCTAACAAATCGGTAGCCATACGCTAAGTCAAGCGCTATATTTCCAGCCGGGTCCTTAATATGCTGTAACAGTTCTTCCACTAATGCGGAACGCCGCTCAGTTTTATCAATTTCCGGGCTGGGAAGACACCTTAATAGTAGTTGAATCGCACGCTTTTGTAAAGCTTGGGGAATAGCGAGAAAGGCTTGGCGGTTAAAAGAGGGAAGCTGTTCATCTGTATATGTAACAATCGCTTGCCAATGATTATCCGCAAGTTCATTCAATAACGCTTCATCTTCCTGTCGTTGGACAGTTAGCTGAACAGCACCCGACGAAATAGAAGGATTTTCTTCAGTCAAAAATGGCACGACATGATGCCGGATCCGATTGCGCAAATAATCATTCCGCTGATTACTCGGATCCTCTCTAAACGGTAAGCCAAAATTGGCGGCATACTCGTACAATTCTCTCTTTTGCAAGGGAAGGAAAGGACGAACAACATTCCCTTGATGAAATGGACGCTGTATCGGCATGCCGTTCAATGAATGACCTTTTGTTAATTGCATAAGCACAGTTTCCAATTGATCTTCTGCGTGATGTCCTGTTGCCAGAACATCAAATTCATGATGCGCCATAATTGCAGCTAAACATTTATAGCGCTCTTCTCTGCACAACAGCTGTACATTTCCGCCGTTATTTTCCAGTATAGAAGGGATTGGTACTTGCTCAGAGAAGAATGGCAAATGAAATCCTTCGCATAGATCTTTTACCACAAATGCATCTTCTGCAGACTCATCGCCGCGCAGCATATGATCCACATGTGCTGCGCCTACTTCAATTCCAAGCGTTTTTCTATGGGTGGCCAGGAAATGCAGCAGGGCGATGGAATCGACACCTCCTGAACAAGCTACCAATACACGAGAGCCGGGAGGAATCAACGTTTGTCGGTTTATGAAGTTCAACACTTTTTGTCGTAATGTTTTCATGATTCATCTCCCTCCTCCCCCTATCCTACCATTCTTTTTCGAGAAATAATTCGTGATTTATTATTTACTTTAGACCACTTCGGTACGACGTGGTCAATTTTCATCACGAGTATCGTCCGATCATCTTCCACCGACTCAAACGAACGCTCCATTTCCGCCATGACTTGATCTGCAATTGTATGGCAATCCAACTCTTTATACCGTTCAATCGTCCTTTCCATCACTTCCTCCTGAGGTTCTAATGGTAACTCCCCGTTAAATATCCCATCCGTCATCATCACCAAAATATCGCCCGATTTCAATTGTTCATTTTTTGCCTCTATTGAGAAAGACGGCAAGAACCCAAAAGGTACTGTTTTGCTGTCCAAACGTATAAATTCATCCCCCCTCTTAATATAGGTGCTCATTGAACCCGCTTTCCACGACCATAGCCTACCATCCTGTAAATCTATAAGTGCTAAGTCCAATGTAGCGTACATATCATCTAAGCCGTTCAGGGCCATCATATAATGTAAAGTGTGAATGGCTGTCTCAGGATCCATTTTCTGTCCCAAACATTCACGCATGAGACGAATTACTTTTCTGCTCTCATGATACGCGTTGACATCTTGTCCCATCCCGTCAGATAACAATACAGCAGACAATCCATCGTGAATCTTGAAGACTTCATACGCATCTCCCGCTTGGAATGTCCCGCCACCCGCTGTCGTCACAATATCGTAATCCAATGAAAAGCGAACCGCCGAACTGAAGGTTAATTGCACATGAGGGAACGGAAACGGCTGATAAGCAGATTTCGAAATATGGATTGGTTCGTCATACATCTCTTCCAGGACAGGCAAGATCAAGTATTCCCCTACGGTGGTCTCGGTTTCAAAATCAGCCTTTTTCTCCGGAATCGAGATGACTACTTTACAAGCTCCCCTTTCTTCTGACAAAATATCGATTTGGAAAAACTCCACTCCTTGTACTTGTAATCGATTCGCCAACTCCTCCTCTGCCAGTTTATAAGTCGTCAAGTCCTCCTTTACATCTCGCATTACTTTTTCTATATGGGTGCTCATATCCCGTAATTGCAATGCCAGCATTTTTCTTCCATGCTGCAACTGTCCCATTAACAAACGATTCGTCCCATGCTCCTCCAATTCATTGATTAGCCCTTTAAAACGCAAACATTTAAATTTCATCTTCTCTTCTACACGTAATCGCGCTGCTTTCTTCGTTGCGGAATAGGTAGACTCCCACTCGTTTACTAAGGATGAAATTCCATCTTCCTCACTTTCCCAACATTTTTTATAGCGAAAACAAGATTGACAAATAGACGGAACTTGGATCGTGGCAGCAACCTCCTCTTCTGATGAAAATCGATTATTGACGAGCGTCGACATGAAGTGGGCAAATTGCTGGAACTCCTCCAACTGCCCATCTAATTTATCCGCCAGCCATTGCTGACGTTTTTCCGAGATCCCCTCCTGCTTTGGTAAGAACACTTGCCGAACTTGGTTAATCTTCCGTGATGGAATAAAGAAAAATAGAACCGCCGCCACTCCGATCGTCACAAAATGCACTGTATCCAGCGGTAATGTTGCATCGTATAGCAGGAAAAAAAGCGAGACAAATAAACTCCCGGTTACAATCCCTAATTTACCGAACCGCTTTAAACCGCCTGCTAATAAACCCGTCATTCCATATAATGCCATCATTCCTGTAAAGGCTAAATCAGAAACACCTATTATTAACGCGATAATCATACCGACTGTCGTAGCAAACGGAACGCCGCCTACCATAGCGGCCACATAAATTGCCAAGAATAAAAACACACCTGCCACTGAGACGTAGCCGATCTGCAAACCACCCATTCCTGTCGTTGCAAGCGCTCCCACTATACACATTGCACTTACTTGCTCAGGGTTCCATGGTCCATATAATAATCGGTCTATAGAAGGAAAAGCCAATAGCATAAAAACTGTCATAAAAAGAGCGAGCATTGCTTCCAATCCAATCGATAGTTGCACAGCTACCGGTGGATTCCCGCTATACATTACAAGTTGCCAGATGATCTGCGGGATGATCATGCAGCTAGCCACAGCGAGGGGAATTGATTTTTTGACAAATGGCGATTTAATGGCCAAATGAAACAGTAACAATTGCGTCAGGTGGATTACAGCTTGTCCCATCCCCAAAAATGCACTGCCTGCCATCCCTCCAATGAACACGTAGATCATATGCTGCCGATAGCGCATGCTGGCCAATGCCCAAATTGGTAAGAAGAACGGTACCGCCATGTCGAATACTACTGCCTGCGACAGAAAGAACGAGCCGATCAAGAAAAGAATTGCTGTCATAAAATAAACTTTTCGGTTGATCAGCTCTTGCCATGCGACTCTGAACTGCTGGCCAAACGGTCTCTCCATATTGTCAATCATCTTCATTTCCCATACCCCCTATGTTCTCTTACTTGCAACTATACATGGGAGACCCAAGAGATTTTGTCTGTTTGTGACAGAGTATCTAAAAAAGATTTCGACGTAATCCGTATCTTTTTTTCTTTTTTCCAAAGAAATGTTGACACTTCTCGTTTGACCTTGTATGATAAGAGACGTTGTGCTCGAATTACACAATTCCAGCAGTCAACTATTCGTCTTGGCGGCGTAGCTCAGCTGGCTAGAGCGTACGGTTCATACCCGTAAGGTCGTGGGTTCGACCCCCTCCGCCGCTATACATTAAAACCCCCTTGCATTTATTGCAAGGGGGTTTTTTCGTTAAAATTAAAAGCGTATGCTTAACAAAAGTCTGTTAAGCATACGCAATAGGGCAGAACATAAATTTGATTCAAGATTGAAACAGACAGCAAGTTATCCTCTTCTTGCGCCACGGCCACCGCGTTTAGACTCTGTAGCTCTCTTCAAGGTAGATAGACGTTCTTCACTATCCTTCATGAATTTTGCCATCTTCTGTTCAAAATTCTCTGGTCGTTCAAAACTTGGCTTACTGCCTTGTCGAGGTCGCTGAGGACGCTGAGGACGTTGCGGACGTTCCGACTCAGGTTTTGCCTTACGGATGGAAAGGCCGATTTTACCGTCTGCTCCCACATTCATCACTTTAACTTCTACCATATCACCGACTTTTAAATGGTCATTTATATCTTTGACATAATTGTCAGCTACTTCACTAATATGGACTAATCCTGTGGATCCGTTCGGCAATTCAACAAATGCCCCAAAATTTGTGATCCCGGTTACCTTACCCTCTAACTTGCTGCCTACTTCAATTGACATAAAAAAAATGCTCCTCCTTAAGTTTTAAGCGGCCTTTAAAAGTGCCTATCAACCATATTGGCATTTCCTGCAATTTGCAGGCTCCTACTTATATTATAGCCAACAAAAAAAGAGTGTCAATACGACTACTCTTTTCTCGTCTCTTTTTCTGACGATTTCTTCTTGTCAGGAATGGAAAATATAATTTCATTGGACTCCGAAAGGAAGTACTCTTTACGTGCGAGTTTGGCGATATATTCTTCGTCATCCAACTTTGCCAGCTGCTTATTCAATTGTTCTTGTTCTGTTTTCAAATCCTTTAGTGTCGCGATTGCTTCTGTCTTTTCTTGTTCTTTTGCGGCCAGCAACTTCTTTTGACCGGAATACATGTTGAATAAACTGCCAAATACAATACACATTAGAACAGCGAAGACGATTAGGCGATTTCGCAAACGCTTTTTTTGTGCTTGCTTCCAATTTTCTTTTTTCTGCATGGAGCGCACATATTCAGTTTCGATTGATGTGACTTTCCTAGCTGTTGGCTTCTGTGGTTTATTCATGGCGCACACACCTTTCTTCCCCGTATACACTATTATTCTCTATTATATAGTACTCTACCTTTTTTTTGAAGGAATTTCCCGGCGGTCTTAATTAATCGGACGATGGGTGACGTAATAAATGTCAGGATTGAAACGAAAATCCGGATAATTCGTTGAACGATTAATAACAGGAACCTGATCAAATACCAAATAGGCCGGATAATGACAAGTAATAGCAATCTACCGATAAATCGAAATGGGTAATGGAAGATGGCTGCATAGAGCAGCATACCGCTGATTTGTGCGACTGGATCATACATCCGCCAAGCCCCATCCCTTACTAACACCAATATCCAAAAAGCACCTACCCCTATAAATATCCAGACCGCCAATTCAAACCAAAATGCACGTCTTCGAATAAATGAGCTTTTATCGCACGCGGCAATAATGCTTCCGAATAAATCCATGATGACTCCAGCGGCAATACCTGTCCCGATCATCGCTAGTAAACTGAAGAACTGGACGGATAGGCTCATCCGAATAATTTATGGAGAAAATTGCGTGATCCTGTTTCTTCTTCGTCGTATTGCAATGTTGTGACAGAGCCTTCTAGAGTTAGCAACCCCTTGTCCACATCTAAATGTACAATACGCAATTCCTCCCCGCGAATTTGCAGTACCCCTTGCGATGTTCGAACGAGAAATTCCTCCTGATCGAATCGATCAATCGTTTTTACAGAGGTAAGGTCCATTCTCTTACGATTTCGCATGGTTACTACATGGTCTCCTGATGGAATTGTATACGTAGAACTGTCTGTTTGAATTTGCATATGCGTCCCCCTTTTCTAGTGCGTTCCCCATATCTTATGCGGCGGCCTAATAAAACATGACAGGAACTTTTCTTGAGAATGGCTAATCTGCATGCAATGTGCAGATTGTGATCTGTCGATTTCCGTTCCAGAAGGGAGACGCGCCAAAATTCCGTTGGACCGAACCAAAATGCGACCGAAATGCACCAAAACCTTTCTGGAACGAACATTAATCAAACTACAACGAGCCAAAATAAACGTAAAACAAGCCAAACCAGCCGCTAACCGCACATTTCCTAAATACTTTAACTTCCGATGATGAACAACCAGCCTGCTCATACAAAAAGGCAGCCTGCCGCGGCTGCCTTTTCGATCCTTCTTATCTATTCAGTCTTCATCATCCACAAATTCAGGTTCCACTTTTTCAAGGCGCTCTTCGCTGAGAATGGTATACATTGTAGCTGCGTCATCTTTTTTAGTTGAGTCTTTTAATTCATTTACAGTTGCGGTGACGATCTTTTGGCCGAAACGGATAGCCAGTTCATCACCCGGTTTTACATCGGAGGAGGCTTTTGCCACTTTTCCGTTAATGGTTATTCTTCCTTGATCCGCTACTTGTTTCGCCAATGTACGGCGTTTGATAAGGCGGGATACTTTCAAAAATTTATCGAGTCTCATTAGATTCTTCCTTTCGTTTAGCTTCCTGCCAGAATTCCTCAAGTTGGTCTAGAGAGTAGGCGGAGAAGTCTCCATTCCCCTGCTGGACACAATGTTCGACATGAAGGAAGCGAGATTTGAACTTTTCATTGGCATGCCACATCGCTTCTTCTGGGGAGATTTTCAAGAATCTGGCTACGTTGACAATTGTAAATAGCACATCACCAAGTTCATCCAGTTGGCGGTCTTTTTCTCCGTTACGTACTTCCTCCTGAAACTCTTGCCACTCTTCTTGAAACTTTTTAAAGGCGCCTTCTATATTCGGCCAATCAAATCCTACCTTAGCGGCAGACTTCTGATAGTTAAAGGATGTCAGCAACGAAGAAGCATAGCGTGCCTGGTCTTCCAATAGAGAGGTCCGCTGCGGCTTTTCTTGCTCTTTGATTGCTTGCCAATTCGTCAGCACTTCCGCTGTTGTGTCGGCCTCTGCTTGTCCAAATACGTGAGGATGGCGACGAATCATTTTCGCTCCAATTGACTCCAAGACGTCTTCTATAGAGAAATACCCGTTGTCTTCCCCAATTTGCGCATGCAAGAAGACTTGCAGTAAGACATCGCCGAGCTCCTCGATGATTGCCTCGTCGTCTTCATCGTCAATCGCTTGAATCAATTCATACGACTCCTCAATCAAATAACGTTTCAATGTCTCGTGAGTTTGTTCCCGATCCCACGGACAACCGTCTGGTGCACGCAGAGCGGCAATGATTTCACGTAATGAACTCCACTCTTTCAACCGCTGATCGCGTTCAAGTATTGGCGGCACATAGATCGTTGTAAGATTATTCAAGGTCATCGCCCGATCTAGCTCGAACAGCGGCAACGTAGTCAACTTTTCATCAGCCGATCCGGCAGCCGTCACGATTGTCACCAAATGCTCATCGGGATACTTCTCCATCAATGATAGCTTAACATCCGAAGCGACGAACGCATCGTACACTTGCCCTACCAATACATGCTGGTCCATCCGTATATCATCCCGCTTCAAATCTGTCCCGTCGAGCAGTTGGAATCCTTCAATTGGATCAATACGCAAGGCAGTAAAAATCGGATCCAAGAAACTGCTGCCGCCAGCTATATACAATTCAATTTCACCGGCCTGCTCTTTCTCAATTAATAATTGAACGGTTCTTTCCGCCACGAGCGGATGTCCAGGCACCGCATATGTAACCAGCTGTTCCCTGCTCATTTCAAGCAAGTTTTCGACAATCGTCTGATAAACATCTTCAAACGCATCCTTCGCTTCATAGATTGCATCGAAGCTTTCCATTTGCAAGCCTTCCGAACGCAGCTGGCTCACAACAGGATGTTCTTCCGTCCTGATTACCAGACGTTCGGCCTGTTTCAATAATCGATAGGTACCAAGCGACAGTTGATCCAAATCGCCTGCACCTAATCCGATGACTGTTATCTTTCTCACATGCTTCACCTTCTATTTTTAGTTAGCCATAGTTGAACAATTGCCAACCGCTTTCCAAACGGCAGTAAGTACCATTCTCTTTCATTCATTATACGTGATTTCAAGACGACGAACAGAAATATGATCGCCCCGATACAGACAGTCGTCATCGCTGTCAGAGTCGCACCCCATCGTGATGGAAGTCCATCAAACAACCAAAGATCGCATACGAGCATCCAAGGAATAAGAATCACTGCCATCGCACCTGCCGCATTCAAAAGTACAATGTAAAAGCGACTTGATGCCAACGGAATTTTCCAAAACCGCTTGAAGTATATTATCAATAACACAGCGACGACCGCGAACGCGAAAGCACCTGAAACTGCCGCCCCTTCAATGCCATACTGTCGAACCAATGGTGGTGTCGCGGCCAACTTAATCAGCACACCGAGTACCAACAACAAAAGTGGTCCTCGTACTTTACCACTTCCCTGCAAAATAGCCGTCAACGGCAAAATTATCGACAACCACAATATCTGAATGGAGAAAATGATGAGCGCTACGGAGCCTGTCCGTGTTTCAAACAGCATTTCATTGACAAAAGGCAAGACCAGCACCAGTCCAATCGTTGCAGCCCAGCCAAATAAAATGGATGTACGAAACGTTAAACTAATGAACGGCAACGCTCCACGTCCCTGTTGTTTGGATGCATGATGTGCAATCAATGGAACAAGCGCAAGCGCAAGCGTTGACGCCAATAGGATACCCATCTGTGCGAGCGGTTGCCCTCGATCATAGATGCCCTTCATTGTCATTGCTGTCTCACTCGTGAAGCCTGCTTGCATTAATGCATTGTAGACCGTAAAAGAGTCCACCAATTGAAACACCAGTAATATTAATGAACTGGCACTTACGCTAACGCTGATCTTCGTCAAATCCTTAACCACTTTCCACGGTTGCACAGCGACTAAAGGGGCTCGTTTTCTCTGCACAAAGAACCAAGTGAGAATGAAAACCCCTGCCACTTCTCCAGCTATCGCTGCCCACATCGTAATTTCCCCAATTTTGTAAAGCGAAGTTCCCGCTCTCACCGCCAGCCAAGTACCTGCTAACACGATAACAACTCGAAATAACTGCTCAGATACATTGGAAATCGCGACAGGTATCATTTGTCCTTCCGATTGAAAGACACCTTTCAGCACGGCCAAAAATGGCAACACCAATACAATATAGGATCCTGTCTGCAATACGGGCGCCAAAGCTGAATCGCCCATCAGATCCGCAAAAAAAGAAGAACCTGTACGCAGCAATAGAAATATCATTGCCGACAATATGAGTAAATAAGCGAGCGAGACACGCAGAATTCCACGCGACTCACCTGGCCCTTTACTTTCTGCAAGCATTTTTGAAACAGCTACTGCAAATCCCGAGGACGTCCAAACAATAAATATCCCGATAAACGGGTACACTTGCTGATAAATATAAAACCCTTTATCTCCAACTAGATTTTGAAAAGGCACTCGATAAACTGCGCTCAATACTTTGACGATGATGGCGGCAATCGTCAAAATCGAGGCACCTTTCATAAACGACTTCATATTCCACTTTGTCAACGCCATACACGCGCCTCTTTCATTCATTAATGACTTCTAGTATACCATTTTCGCTTGCAATACTAGAATAAGCGCGTAATTGCAATCATTAAAATGATGGCGCCGCTCATGAACGTTCCAAATTGCCCTACTGTCATTCTACCAATGCGAAACTTTGCCAATCTAGCACCTAATACGACACCAACCCATAACGTCAAATAACTTCCAACTGCCGCCGATAGTGCGATGGCAATCGGGGATAACTCCAGCAGACCGGCTCCGATTCCATTGGTCAAGGCGTTTGCCGACAGGGCAACACCTAACAGCAGGGCCTCCCCTATGCTAATATGCGAAGACCCGTCAAAGTCCATTTTCTCCGGCTCCCCCAAAACGCTTGTTTGCCGTTTTTTCTGTTGCCGAAGAGCGATCACCATGATTCGTATCCCAATAATGCTTAAAACTGTAAATGCTACGAGATCAGGAAATTTTCCTGGCAACAATTCCGCCAGCCACGTACCCGACACCATACCGATCAAACTAAACAGTAAACAGATAACAGCAATTAACAAGTTAGAAATAGCAGGGATACGAACTCGCTGCACCCCATAAGAAAGCCCAACTCCGAAATTGTCAATGCTTGATGAAATTGCAAAACCTGCGATAAGTAGCCAAGTCATACCGTTCCTCCCAGCCTATAGGTTTTATCATACTATACGTATAGAAGGATAGCGGCGTGTGTGCGCGGGTCAAAAGTTATACGTACATATTAAAGACCAGTCTTTCTCTTAAATGGAGAAAGACTGGTCGGTATAGTAAGTTTTATCGGGTTGGTAGTACGATTTCTTTAGCAACCGAGACATTTGTGCTCATTGCCGCCTTGCCTACTGCATGTGCCACAATTGGAGCGACTCGGTCATCAAATGGGTCTGGAATAATATAATCTTCGCGTAAATCCTCTTCTTTTATTAAATCTGCAATCGCATAAGTTGCCGCAAGCTTCATCTCTTCATTGATCTCCGTCGCTCTCACATCTAATGCTCCACGGAAGATGCCCGGGAAAGCTAAGACGTTATTGACTTGGTTTGGATAGTCTGAGCGCCCTGTCGCAATAATTCTAACTCCGTATTCTTTAGCTAATTCAGGCTTTATCTCAGGTATTGGGTTTGCTAAACCAAAGACTATCGGCTCAGGGTTCATACAGTCAATCAATTCCTTCGTAAGCAAGTTTGCGACAGAAACTCCTACAAAAACATCCGCACCTTTCATGGCATCTTCCAATGTACCCTCTAGCTTTTCACGATTTGTAATACGGGACATTTCATGCTTTACACTGTTCATGGAGAATTCTCGACCTTCGTAAATAATCCCTTTCGAATCACACATGATAATATTTTCAAAGCCCATACTTAGCAGAAGTTTTGTAATGGCTACGCCTGCTGCACCTGCACCATTTAACACAATTTTAACCTCATTACGTTCCTTACCGACCAATTTTAACGCATTGATTAATCCAGCTCCTACTACAATTGCAGTACCGTGCTGATCATCATGGAAAATTGGAATATTGCATTCTTCGCGTAATCTTTGTTCAATTTCAAAACAGCGGGGAGCAGAGATATCTTCTAAATTGATTGCACCAAATGTTGGGCTCAGCGCTTTTACGATATTGACAATTTCATCTGTATCTTTTGTATCCAGACAAATCGGAAATGAATCAATTCCAGCAAACTGCTTTAGCAATAATGCCTTACCTTCCATGACAGGCAATGCAGCTTCTGGACCGATATCTCCCAGGCCAAGTACAGCAGTTCCATCTGTGATAACCGCCACTAAATTACCTTTAATTGTATATTCATACGCAAGTGAAGGATCTTTAGCTATTTCTACACATGGTTCAGCTACTCCCGGAGAATACGCCAAGCTTAAATCCTCTTTATTTTCCAAAGGCACTTTTGAAATTGTCTCCATTTTTCCATTGTGAATTTTATGCATGTGTAAAGAAGATTTGTATCGCCTATTCATAAAATATCTCTCTCCCTATCCTGTTAAATTGGTGTTGATCTGTGTTGGTAGTGATTATAAGCGTAAACGTAAAGCAAATACAAGGGGGAATATTCTATCAACTCGGAAAGCTTGAAATTGGTAAGCGTTTACAATGCCTTTGTCAAGGGTTTTCTAATGGCTTAAATTTTTTTAAAAAAAGTTTTGACTTTTGCTCTATTTCGTAGTATGTGAAAACCTTCACTTTTGATTTAGCTTATGTGAAATTTTTCACGTATAGGCATGTGAAAAGATTCACTTATACATAAATTCACATGTGAATTTTATCACATGAGTAGTATGTGATAAATTTCACTATTATATAGAAGGAAAAATTTAAAGGAAAATGAAATTCACAATCAATTACGCCTCGGCGTAATTGCGTCCAGATTTTGAATTGTGCTTGCACAATTAACTCCTCTCAAAATCTGAGACATCCGCCGGAGGCTTTATCTTTGTTTAGCGAGCGTTTGAACACCCACTGAACAGGAAATAAAACCACATCCATCTCATCACCTATAGAGGTGAGAGTCTTCTGCTGAATAAAGATAAAAAAACTCACAAGCAACCGGAAAGATGCTGTGAGTTTTCATTAAAGATTTGATACTTTTTGTATTCAATTAACTTTCCATTTGTTTAGCTAAAAAGTTTGCTGCAGTTTCAGCAGCTTTTTGTTCGGCCTCGCCGACAAAATGAACTTTTGACAATAAATATACCGCCCCAATAGCATCACCGTTTGCGATAATGGGTGCAATACAGTATGATTTCACTTGTTCAATTTGGCCTGGTACCCACTCCACTGACTTTTCATGCTTTTCAGTAATGACCGTCCTGTCGTTTAGTATTTCTTCACAAACAGGCGACAGTTGACGATTCATATAATCCTTTTTAGATAGACCTGCGACCGCCAGCATTTCATCCCGGTCACTAATCAAAGCAGGCGTGCCAAGTGTCTCATAAAGTGTTTCTGCATATTCCACTGCAAACTCGCCAAGTTCTGAAATAGGTGAATATTTTTTTAAAATAACTTCTCCTTCTCGATCGGTGAATATCTCTAGAGGGTCTCCTTCACGAATTCGGAGTGTCCTCCTAATTTCTTTGGGGATGACCACTCTTCCTAAGTCATCAATTCTGCGGACAATACCCGTTGCCTTCATGTATAATGCCTCACTTTCTCGAAATGAAATGTATTTCTAGAAGTAGTATGCATCATATATGGTCATTTTATGCAATCTAGGATTTACACGGCATCAGTAGTACGGACTTCCTTTGCCGTCTCTTGCATGGTTTGCACCATTTCTTCAATCATGTCGAATTCAGTAAACTTTTTGGACTTCTTTTCATTTACCGTCACAATAATTTGTCCATTTTCAAGTGTCAAACCGACAGCATGACCAAATTTTAATGAATGTTCCATGAGCTTAGCACCATCCGCACGTGACGTACCTTCCTCAGACAGCCTGATTTCTACAACGTCTTGCACTTTCTTAATAGATTCCACACCTGCAATACGTCCCCACGCCTTCATACGACCGACCCGTAACAACAAATCAGCTTCCAACGGCATATCACCGAAACGGTCAATCATCTCATCAACCAATTCCAAGTAATCCTCATTACTTTCAATCGCCTTCACTCGTTTGTACATTTGAATCTTTTGATAGCCATCCTGTATATAAGTTTCAGGCAAGTAAGCATTGATTGGCAGTGAAATTTCGACGTCCTGCTTCTCTTCTTTTACGATTCCTGTCTGTCGTTCCTCAATCGCTTCCTGCAGTAATTGTGAATAAAGGTCGAAGCCGACGGAATCAATGAAACCGTGCTGTTGTGAACCTAATAAATTCCCTGCTCCCCGGATCGATAGGTCACGCATCGCAATTTTGAAGCCCGAGCCGAGTTCCGTAAATTCTTTGATTGCTTGAAGGCGGTTTTCCGCCACTTCCGTCAGCACTTTATCGCGCTGGTACAACATATAACTATAAGCTACACGATTTGAACGCCCGACACGTCCACGCAATTGGTAGAGCTGCGACAGCCCCATCCGATCGGCATCATGCACGATTAGGGTGTTGACATTAGGTATATCAATACCCGTTTCAATAATGGTCGTCGTGACGAGTACATCATATTCTCCTTCCAGGAAGCTCATGATAACTGCTTCCAGAGCAGCTTCTCCCATTCGCCCATGAGCAGATGCTATACGCGCCTCTGGCACCAACTGACGAATTTCCTCCACTTTCCGATCCATCTCTTCAACCCGGTTATACAAGTAAAACACTTGCCCTCCACGACCCATCTCTCGTTCAATCGCTTCCCGCACTAATCCAGCGTTATGTTCCATGACATATGTTTGAACCGGGAAACGGTTGGAAGGCGGGGTTTCGATGACGGAGAGATCACGAACACCAACCATCGACATATGCAATGTTCGCGGTATCGGTGTAGCCGTCAATGTCAATACGTCTACATTCGTTTTCAGTTGCTTAAGCTTTTCCTTATGCGTCACACCGAAGCGCTGCTCTTCATCGACAACGAGCAATCCTAGATCTTGATATACAACGTCCTTCGAGAGTAAACGATGTGTTCCAACCACAATATCGACTGTGCCGGCTTTCAAGCCTTTAATGGTTTCATCTTGCTGTTTTTTCGTGCGGAAACGGTTAAGCACTGACACAGTTACCGGATAATCGGCGAACCGCTCCTTCATCGTTTCGAAATGCTGTTGAGCCAAAATTGTCGTCGGCACTAAAAATGCCACCTGCTTACCATTTGTGACTGCTTTAAATGCAGCTCGAATGGCGACTTCCGTTTTTCCATAACCAACATCCCCGCATAGCAGCCGATCCATCGGTCGTTCTCTTTCCATGTCTTTTTTGATTTCTTCAATAGATTGCAGTTGGTCTTGCGTTTCTTCGTAAGGAAAAGCATTTTCAAAGGAACGTTGCAGATCATCATCCTCACTGAAGGCAAAACCTTTTTCTGCTTCCCGTTTGGCGTAAAGTTTGATCAAATCGTCTGCAATATCCTGAATTGCTGCTGTAACTTTACGCTTGGTCTTCGTCCATTCTGCGCCGCCAAGCTTATGCAATTTTGGCTCCTTTTCACCTGAAGCCACATATTTTTGGATTAAATCAATTTGGTCGGCAGGTACGAACAGTTTATCATCGCTTCGATAACGAATATCCAAATAATCTTTTTGCAGGCCACCTACTTCTAGTGTCACGACACCGTAGTACTTGCCGATCCCATGATGGACATGAACGATATAATCGCCTGGTTTAATTTCCGAATAGCTTTTAATTCGTTCAGCATTGGTTATTTTAGGCGGGCGCGCTTTCCGTTTTGGCTTCCCTGTAAACATTTCTGCATCCGTAATGACCGCTAGTTTTTGAAATGGCAATTCAAATCCGACGGACAAGTCTCCCTCAATGATTGACAGAGTGCCTTCTTTTGTAGGTTGGCCATTCACCGCAGCTTCTATGTCATATTCTTGTAAAATACCTTGGATCGCATTCATCCGCTCAGTTGAAGCTGCTAGAAGGAATACATTATAGTTTCCTTGTTTCCAACGTTCGATTTCATTTTTCAATAGCGGCATTTGTCCATGGAATTGCTGCATTGGTTTGCACGAGATGGCAATGGACTTTTTAATTGTGAACCCTGGCACCACACGTGTGAATAAAGATAAATAGAGACGCAATTGCTGGATTTTGCCAAGCACGTAATCGTACTTCCAAGATAGCTTTGTATCATGCAGCATTTTACCGTCTTCTAGCATCGCCAACTGAAATTCTTGTTCTTCTGCTTCCAATGTCGCAACGCTCTCTTGTATACGTCCCAATTCATCAAACACGATGAGACCATTCGATGGGAAGTAATCAGTCAGCATAGAATTGGCTTCAGATGAAAAGGAGACATATTTCTTCATCGTATCCGGCACAATGCCATCCTTCATCAGACCGACGTCTTCCATAATCGTCGTCAGTAATTGTTGTTGCAGATCTTCACTTTTAATTTTTGTTAAGCTGTCGCCAAGTGCTTGTTCTACTTTACGTGACACTTGCAGTAGCTCTTCAGGAGTCCAAATAAATTCTGTCGCGGGTAACAACGTAATCTTTTCTAACTTTCCCGTAGAGCGTTGGTCTTCTGCCGAAAATGTACGAATCGAATCTATCGTAGTATCAAATAGCTCAATTCGAACGGGATCTTGTGTAGTCAACGGATAAATATCCAATATGCCGCCACGCAACGCAAATTCACCTGGCGCACTCACCAAGTCGTTACGGATATATCCCATAGAAACGAGCTTTTCCAGCCACGCTTCTATGTCAATCTCTTCGTCTGTCTGCGCAGTGACATAGTGGTTCAACCAGCGTTTCTTTGTAGGTAAAAGCTTTCTAAGGCCCGCGACCGGCGTAATATAGATGCCGCTTCCTATTCGTGCCATATGATCTAATGTCTCAATCCGTCCTGCCCGTAATTCGTAACTGGCAAATGAAAAGTCGGCAGCTACAAGTTCTTCCGCTGTGTATAAATGCACATGCTCATCACCGATCATTTTGACCAAGTCATCATAAGTTCGCTGCGCTTGCAGCATATTCGGCGATACGATCAGAACCGGCCGCTCAAGTGACTGCTGGATTACTTTAAAGAAGACGGCCTTAGAACCACCGGAAAGGCCAGTTATCAACTGCTGGCCTTGGCCAGCCTGCAAGTCATCCAGCAGACCCTGAATCTCTTTTTCTTCTAAAAACAGCTGATCTATTACTCCCAATTAACTAACCCTCTCTATATATCAATTATAACTTCACTCTCAAGTCTAGTTTTCATGTTCGTAGCAGCATGCATTATGCACAAAAAGCTTTGGCTGTAAGCGCCAAAGCATCTGTTACTATTGTAACCATTTCTTAAAGGTGTAATAATCCGGGAACGTCTTTAACGATTGCTCGCAATGTTCACAAATACATCGTACATGTAGCCCGCCATCATGATCGACAGACAGGAACGACTTCTTCTCACCTTCGTCTAATGTCTCAATTTGACTGAGTGTTTCCTTTGCCGCTTCGAATGGAATAGAACCGATTTCCGTATTACAGTGATTGCAAGAATAGCGGATCACGCACTCTTCACCTTCCTTTTTCAAAGTATAGGCAAAGAATCGCAACGTTATGCTTAAGAACCGTTAAATTTATTCATCACTTCAATAAATGGCGTCTTTTGCCATTCCTCACAAGCATCGGCACTTTTTTGGACTGCCTCTTCGATTAAAGGCTGCTCGTCCGCACTGAAAGGAGCCAACACATAATCGGAAACCTTCATTCCGCCTGAAGGACGGTCGACGCCGATACGGATTCGATTAAACTCAGTTGTTCCTAAATGAGCAATCAATGATTTCATTCCGTTATGACCGCCAGCACTTCCTTTTTGACGAAGACGTATTTTTCCTACCGGCAGATCCAAATCATCGTATAGGACGACTATCTCTTCGTCATTTACTTCGAAAAAGTCAGCCAATGGGCGTACACATTCGCCCGACAAGTTCATATACGTCATCGGTTTCAGCAAGATCACTTTACCTTGGACGGTATGTACAGTTGTGTATTGTCCATTGAACTTTTTCTGAAACGCAGGTGCTTGCAAGCGCTTTGCCAACTCATCAATTACTTGGAATCCAATATTATGACGTGTTTTTTCATACGTTTCTCCCGGATTTCCGAGTCCGATTATTAATTTCATTTGCTTCTCTTCCTTTTCTAAACGTTCTCTATATGCATAGAAAAGGAGCGCACGGTACAAACTCGTGCGCCCATTTCGTTATTTATTCGTCTTTTTCATCGCCAATTACTTTGGGTTCCGCACCTTCACCAGAATCAGTTGCTTCGTCCAGTGCTTCCATTTCTGCTTCTGTACGAGGAGCTGATACGAGTACAAGTGTATCTTCATCCTCATTCAAGATCTCATATGCTGCTTTCGCGCGGACATCGCTAACGAGTAGCGTATCCCCAATTTCCAGCTCTGAAACGTCAACATCGATGGATTCTGGAATGTCAGAAGGCTTAACACGGATCGTTACTTCACGGATCGGCTGTTGTAATGTACCGCCTTGTTTTTCACCGGGCGATTCGCCAACCAGATTAATAACAACTTCAACTTCAAGTTCCTCTGTCATATTGATCGATAAAAAGTCAGCGTGTGTAATATTGCCTTTTAACACATCAGATTGATAATCATTTAACACGACATTTACATCTTTGCCGTCTACGTTCAACTTGATTACACCATTTTTCCCTGTCTCGCGAAGCGTATCAATCAAATCACGCTCCTTTACCGCGATTGGCGTGCTTTCTGTTTCGTAACCATAGACTACGGAAGGAATCCACCCGTCATTTCGTAATTGTCTTAGTGTCGTTTTGTCAGGTTCTCTTAAGTTCGACTGCATTGTGTTCATTTGTATAGTCACCTTTCCTTTAAAAAAGTTTTTTCTACCTCTTGAAACATTCAATATCAGACGACATCAGGTAACTTGTCATCAATCAAACAAAGTGCTTACGGACTTCTTCTCAAACACGCGAATAATTGCAGATGCCAATAGTGGTGCAATTGATAGCTGTTTGATTTTTGGAGATTGCTTAGACTCCGGCAATTCGATGGAATTTGTAATAACCAATTCCTTAATCTTGGAGTTGTTTATCCGTTCAATTGCAGGACCGGATAAAACTGGATGTGAACAACAAGCATACACTTCTTTCGCTCCACTTTCAATTAAGGCGCTCGCTGCAATCGTAATTGTTCCAGCCGTATCGATGATATCGTCAATAAGAATAGCTGTTTTGCCCTCAACATTCCCAACAATATTCATCACTTCCGCTACATTCGGACGCGGACGACGTTTATCAATGATCGCGATTGGTGCTTTCATTCGATCCGCCATTTTACGTGCTCTTGTAACACCACCATGGTCAGGTGATACGATGACAAGGTCGTCTAATTCTTGGCTTTGGAAGTATTCAGTCAAGATTGGCTCAGCGATTAAGTGGTCAATCGGAATATCAAAGAAGCCTTGAATCTGAGGTGCATGCAAATCTACAGCGATGACACGGTCAGCACCCGCTTTTTCCAATAAATTCGCTACTAGCTTAGCTGTGATTGGCTCACGTGAGCTAGCCTTACGGTCCTGCCGTGCATAGCCATAATAAGGCATCACTACATTAATCGTACGCGCAGAAGCACGCATCAAGGCATCTAACATAATGAGAAGTTCCATTAAGTTATCGTTGACTGGGTTGGAAGTAGATTGGATGACAAACACTTCACAACCTCGAATGCTTTCGTCGATATTGATTTGGATTTCTCCATCACTAAAACGTTTGACTGAGCATTTACCTAGAGGTAGTCCGACTTGCTCCGCTACTTCTTGTGCTAGTGGTTCATTCGCAGTTAACGAAAAGATTTTCAGTTTGTCGTTCGGATAATGATTTGCCATGATGGCCCTCCTGTTAGTTGGGTAAGATTAGTTTTTTACATATCCTTCTTTATTTTCTTGGCGAACACGCGCAATTGCAAGTGAATTTTCTGGAACATTTTTTGTAATAGTGGATCCAGCAGCTACAATAGCATTTTTTCCTACAGTGACAGGAGCTACTAAATTAGCGTTACAACCAATAAAAGCGTCATCCTGTATCTCTGTCTTATGCTTATTTTTACCGTCATAATTAACGGTAATCGTGCCACAACCCACATTTACATTCTTGCCAATTTCGGCGTCCCCAATATAGCTGAGATGGGATACCTTACTGTCGTCGCCAAGCTGGGATTTCTTCACTTCTACAAAGTTGCCGATCTTCACATGGTTGCCCAATTGAGTTTCCGGACGTAAATGTGCAAACGGACCAACTGCTGTCTGCGAGCCCACTTGGCTATCACGAACGACAGATGAATGAATTGTTGTTTGATCGCCTACTGTACTATTTTGTAAATGACTATTAGGGCCGATCACACAGTTTGAACCAATTTTTGTTGACCCTTCGATCACTACACCTGGCTGGATGACAGTGTCTCGGCCAATTTCTGCGTCAGCACTGATCACAGTCTGCTCCGGATTGATGATCGTTACACCGTTGCGCATATGTTTCTCTGCAATGAGGCGACGCATTTCTTTTTCGGCTTGCGCTAATGCAACACGATCGTTGACGCCCAATGTTTCATGGAAATTTGGCGTCGTGTAAGCCGATATGCGCTGTCCTTCTGATTTCAAAATACCTAATACGTCAGGAAGATAATACTCACCCTGTGCATTGTCGTTATTTACTTTTTTTAATGTTTCAAACAATGCCCGATTATCAAAACAATAAGTTCCTGTATTAATTTCCTTCACGTTACGCTCTTCATCATCAGTATCCTTATGTTCGACGTTTCGCAATACGTCGCCGTTCTCTGCGCGGATGATTCGTCCATAGCCGGTCGGGTCATCTGCGATTGCAGTAAGTATTGTAGCTTTTGCTTCTGTTTGATGATGATGGGCAAGTAACGCTTTCATTGTCTCGCTGCCGATTAACGGTGTGTCTCCGCAAACGACAAGAGTGGTGCCGTCAAGATCGCCAAGAACCGATCCGGCTTGTTGCACAGCATGTGCGGTACCAAGTTGCTCTGCCTGTAACGCATATTCACTTTTGTTTCCTAATGCTTGTTCTACCGTTTCCGCGCCATGACCAACAATGGTGACGATCCGGTCTGAATCTAGATCTCGAATATGGTCAATCACATGCTCTACCATTGGTTTACCGCAGACTGGGTGAAGCACTTTATATAAATCGGACTTCATTCGAGTCCCTTGTCCTGCAGCCAGGACGATAGCATATGTCTTTGTCATCTGCCAGCCCCCATCCTTAATTCATTATTGACTATATCGGAAATGATCGCTTTTTTCAAGCATATCCCCTTGACAATTACATTACTTTCTTTTATCATTAATAATCTTTTGGCAAATTTTATATTCATAGAAAACCACTATGAATTTTTAAGATTGTTATAATAGTAAACGTACTTTATCGACCATCTTTTTACTAACAGGAGTGATTTGGGTATACCCTCGTCTTTTCTTATTGAAACCAAAAGGCCATCTACTCAAATAGATGGCCTTTTGCTTAAAATAGATATGAAAACGCTTTCTTATAACTGGCAAATTTATAGTGCAGCTTCTTCAAGTACCCCCTGTTGTTCTCCTACTTGATGATATGCCGCTAGAATCGCTTCTTGTACTTTTGTTCTTGCGTCCGAGTTAATCGGGTGCGCGACATCACGAAATTCTCCATCCGGCGTACGTTTACTTGGCATTGCTACGAATAATCCGTCATTCCCCTCTATGACCCGGATATCATGGATGACAAACTGATCGTTCAGCGTTATGGAAGCAATTGCTCTCATTCTGCCTTCGGTGTCTACCTTGCGTAATCTTACATCTGTGATCTCCATTTTCCCCACTCCCTTGTTGTCTATTCTTCACAATGTACTTATTCTAGGTCATCTGGTAAAATTCCTCTTTTTACCCAGAATATTTGTGTTGATTCTATAATACTCGTTTTCTCTACAGATTAAAATAGAATTTTTATGAATTTTTTTAATATCTATACAATAAGGTAAATTAGCTGTTCACGTTCAGGGTCCATGCTGATATTCTAGCCCGCTAAGATTAAAATAAGCGGTCCATTGTCCTTTAAGAGACATTACATGGAACCGCCTGCCTACATAAATTATGATTTGCAAATTGCTACTGCTTCAATTTCGACTCGTACGTCTTTTGGCAGACGCGCTACTTCTACTGTAGAACGCGCGGGTTTATGGTCACCAAAGTGTTCTGCGTAAACTTCGTTCAACGCGGCGAATTCGTTCATGTCTTGAATGAACACCGTCGTCTTGATAACTTGTTCCATACTTGTACCTGCTTCTTCTAATATTTTACGAAGATTGACCAGTACTTGATTCGTTTGCTCAACAATTCCGCCTTCTACAAGTTCGCCTGCCGCTGTCAAAGGGATTGCTCCAGACGTATAGACGACACCATTCACCTTTACTGCTTGTGAGTAAGGGCCGATCGCCTGCGGTGCTTGTTCGGTTTTTACATATTCCATGTTTGGTTTCCACCTCTCGTAAAGTAATTTCCTTCTTCTAATTCAATCTTTCTGTGTTTCTCATCTACTGCATGAAGTTTGATCAGCGATAGATAGTCATCCACCAAAACTTCTTCCAGATGTTCAGCTTCGACTAATACCGCTACGCCACCCAGTTCACAATTAAACTCTTCCAAAAGGCTTTTCATACCTTGTATCGTACCGCCGACTTTCATGAAATCATCCGTCAGCAAAACTTTTTGACCGCTTTGCATACTCCTTTTCGACAGAACCATCGTTTGGATCCTTCGAGCAGAACCCGAAACATAATTAATGCTCACCGTGGATCCTTCTGTTACTTTGCTATCACGACGAACAACGATTACAGGGACATTCAGATGGCGCGCAATGGCGTGTGCAATTGGAATTCCCTTCGTGGCAACTGTCATGATCGCATCAATTTCCGCATCGAAAAATGCAGTGGCGATCACTTTGCCAATACGATCAAGAAATTTAGGGTTACCCAATAGGTCTGTCATATACAAATAACCGCCAGGAAGAAGACGATCTGATTTTCTCAGCTCATCCATTAAGGAATGTATCACGTCTTTCCCTTCTTCTTCACTAGCTAAGGGAATATATTTAATACCGCCTGCTGCACCGGAAATGGTCACTAGTCGCCCGGTCCCACTCTCTTCGAAAGTTTCTTTCAGAATACCTAGATCTTCACTGATCGAAGATTTCGCTGCAGCATATCTGTTAGAGAAAAACGTCAAAGAAATGAGTGTGTGCGGATTTTCCAGCAGATGGCGCGTCATATCGACCAGCCTTTCACTTCTTTTCCACTTCATACTACCGACTCCTAAATCCGAATGAATTATAAGTACATTATCATAATTATACGGTATTAATCAACTAAGACACGTTCTCCTAGCATCCGTACTGCATGTACATCTTGACAAAAACCTTTCAATGCATTCACAATCTTAGGCACGCGTGATTCCTGTCTTACTAAGCCAAAAACAGTCGGACCACTGCCACTCATCAATACGGCATCTGCTCCGAAGCGTTCCATTTGCTCCTTAAGCACCACCACTTCATCATGTAATCCCATCGTGACAGGTTCTAGCACGTTTCCTAATGAAGAACACATTTTATTATAGTCACCTTCTTTTAAGGCTTCTATCATTTGCGCAGTTTTCGGGTGTGATACAGTCGATAAATCTAGCTGACCATAAATGTTTCCAGTCGACACGCCGATAGACGGCTTCGCTAAGATTACCCAGCAATTCGGCGGAGGCGATAAATGAGTAATTTTCTCTCCTCGCCCATTTGCAATCGCTGTCCCTCCATAGACACAAAAGGAAACATCCGAACCAATCTCTGCTCCAAGCACTGCCAACTCATCCAACGAGAGGCCCAATTTCCACAAACGATTCAACCCTCGCAAAGTAGCTGCAGCATCCGAACTTCCGCCTGCAAGCCCTGCAGCAATTGGAATATTCTTATCTAACGTTATTTCAACGCCTTCATTTACCCGATATCGTTTTCGCAATAAGTCAGCAGCTTGATAAGCTAAGTTTTTGCGATCATTTGGGACAAAGCGGTGAGACGCTTTAATCGTAATGGAGCGCTCTGATGTAAGTCGAAGCCATATACGATCAGCCAAGTCAACGGTTGTCATGATCATTTCTACCTCATGGAATCCGTCTGGCCGTTTATGCAGCACATCTAAAGTTAAGTTGATTTTCGCAGGTGCCTTTTCGTAAATCATGATAAAAGCTCCCTCCCCACAGCATGTTCTTGCTCATTATATTACCACACAATAGATAGAACATAGGAAGAATAAACGAAAAAAGAACTGCAAGCGTTTTCGCTTTTGCAGTTCCTTTTGTCAGCCTGTTTTGGATTCTCCGGGACATAGGATGGATTATTTTTTCTCCTCCGCTTGCCTGCTTGCCATTTCAATCGCACGTTTCACCATATTGCCCGCATCACGTGATCGAATTCCGCCCCAACCTTCTCGCTGTACAACATCATAAAAGCCAAGGTCTTTTGCGATTTCTTCTTTCAACTGATCTGACATGACGCCTTTTCTCGCCATTCGGTTTTCCTCCTTTTCGGCTGACTACTATAGGATGTGCCGAAATAAAAAAAATACACGTGTTTATTTTATAAATACTCTTTATCCCAGGAGATTAAGGCGCAACAACCCACGTAATGAATGTGCATCATTGACCTCTTACTTTTAGAAAACTGTTTAAAATAATAAAAAAACCTGTACATGAACTACTTGTACAGGTTTGCTAGGAATTAAATTAAAAAAATTGCATCTTGTAATTATTTGATGATAAAGGCAGTTTGATCCGCACCATCAAGAATTGTTATTTCAACCGCTTCGGTCAAAATATCTGCATAGCTGTAAGAAACTCTTTCAAACGCATTGTCATCCTGGTCTAACTCTACTACGAAAACTGCACGATACGTGTCGCGCAAAACTCCGGCATGTTCGATCGTCTTTTTTCGACCGCCATTAGCCTTTAGGTGGAGACGTTTCCCTAAATGAGCATCCAGTGACTTTTTAATGTCTGCTAATGTTTTTGGCATGTTGCTTACACCTCACTAAATACTAGCATAACATTTTTCGGAAGATCTGTCAACCAAATTTTTTATTTTAACAGTGATCCTATGTCTTTGTCAAATGTTTTATGAAAAATTCCCTCATTTTTCACAATAAAATTTGATTGACTTTTGTCATGATTTCGGTGTATGGAAATACGGGTATAAAGCATTCGCAAGCTTGATGAACTCTGGAATTGACAGTGTTTCTCCTCTTCTTCCGGGATCCACTTCAGCAACTTCGAAAGCCTTCTGAATTAGCTCCTTCTTCTCTTTGCCCTCCGGCAGCGAAGACTGTAAGTTATTCCATATTGTCTTACGGCGATGAAGGAATGATCCCTGAGTTACGATAAACAAAAACTCTTCATCCACTACATCAGGGTACGCATTTTCCTTACGTGTTAAACATAAAACTGCTGACTCTACATTCGGTTGCGGAATAAAAACAGTTTTAGGCACGATCATAGACACTTCTGCATCCATATAATATTGCACGGCTATGGATAATGAGCCGTATGCTTTCGTACTCGGGACCGCTGTGATGCGATCGGCCACTTCCTTTTGCATCATGATGACCAACTGTTTAACCCGTGCCTTTTCCATTAGGAATTTCATGATTATTGGAGTCGTTATATAATATGGCAAATTGGCAACAACTACGATGTCTTCGTAGTCGGCAAATTGTTCCTCTATTACTTGATGAAGATCGGCCTTCAGGACATCTTGATGCAGTACCGTGACATTCAGGTACGGAGACATGGTGTCTTCCAACACCGGAAGCAGACGACCATCTATTTCAAACGCCACTACTTTTCCCGCTTGCCGTGCCAAATGCTCTGTCAGCGCACCGATTCCTGGCCCTACTTCAATAACGCCTGTATTTTTTGTTATAGCTGCGTGGGATACGATATTATGCAATACATTCGGGTCTACCAAGAAGTTCTGTCCTAAACTCTTTTTGAATGAAAACCCGTGCTTTTGTAATATTTCCTTCGTCCTCATCGGTGTTGCGATGTCTTTATACATCAGTATTCATTTCCTCCTCATCGAGAACTTTTATTGCCTCTTCTAGCTGATCCTGAGATATTCGGAACATCTCCAAACGCTTTTTCAAACC
This sequence comes from Sporosarcina newyorkensis, assembly GCF_900167515.1. Taxonomy (NCBI): domain Bacteria; kingdom Bacillati; phylum Bacillota; class Bacilli; order Caryophanales; family Caryophanaceae; genus Sporosarcina; species Sporosarcina newyorkensis. The sequence continues at coordinate 39,318 of NZ_FUYJ01000013.1, forward strand.
TTTCCCGTTGACCTGTCCAATCTGCAGTAACTCACTCAGCCGGTCACGACGTTTTCTAGATTCATCGTGACCGATCAGCTTGGCATCCAGCAGCCGCGCCATAGGGATCTCCTCTATTGTATGCACACTTACCGTGTAAACAGAAGCCAAGGCATGACGAATCGACTCATCACTTGCATGTTCTATACCTAATCCACGGCCATTCTTAGCAATCGTATCTTTTTTTGAAAGAAACGCGTGCTTGACGCCGGGTACTTGTTCTTCAACAATTGCCCGTATGCGTCTGCCAGGAAAGTCTGGATCTGTAAAGACGATGACGCCCCGTGTCTTTTGTGCATGACGAATTCGCTCAATCGTCTGTTCATTGACAGCAGAACCATTCGTTTCAATCGTATCTGCGCCTGTTGCTCTTTTGACTGCGATGGTGTCTGACTTTCCTTCCACCACAACAACTTCTTCTATATTCACAGGATTCCTCTTTTCTTACCATATCATTCTTTCTATTTTACTGTTTTTTCGCATGCTGCACAACCATACTGGCCACGTTGTCTAAAGACGAAAAAACCGGCAAAGGAAAGAGTTACTCTCCTTTACCGGCGTTGTATAGTCAGTTAATTACTTTGATCTTAACTTGGCGGCGTCCAAATTGATAAGCTTGAGCTTTGGTCGGCATGTGCAAATCGATACGATTGCCTTTAATAGCGCCTCCTGTATCTCCTGCAACTGCGTAACCATAGCCTTCAACCCACACTTTAGATCCTAACGGAATGACACTCGGATCGACCGCAATCACTTTTAAATTTGGGTTTGCGCGCAAGTCGATACCTGTCGCCGTGGTTCCTGAACACCCGTTGCAATAAGCAGTATATGCACTCGCATTAGCATAGAACTCACGTCCTCCGCTCGGTGCGTCACTACGTGAAACACCTACATTGCCATCGCTCTGAGAATTAGCACTAGCGACCATAACTTTTGAACCGACACGTACCACTTTATGTGTAGGCTTCTCAATCACTTTCTCGCTAACTAATTCACGAGATACTACTTTTCCATTTTTCTTTGTGACTTCAAACCTCCGCTGAACTTTCCCTTTTTTGCCTTCTTGAACCACTTTTTCGCGGCCTTTCAGCAATTTAGGATCAGTTTTCGTTTGCACTTTGAAGTTCTCTGATTCTTCCACTACATCGGTGACCTTTTCTACTCGTGCAATGTTTACTGTAGCATTAGACGCTGTTAACTTTGCTTTCGAATCTCCTTCTACTTTATCCAATTCAGTGAGCCGGATATTTTGATCCCTTAAAAAGTCAGCGACCGTAGTCGAAGTTGACCAGTGTGTACTCTCTTTTCCACCGTCTTTTACAATGACTTGGAATGCCTTTTCGACGGTGATCGGCTGATTATCTGAAATATTCGCTGCCAGAGCAGGTTCTACTTCATCATGTGTGGTAACATCAACATTTGCCTTCTTTAGTACATCCTGTACTGTCTGTTCCGTCGTCCACAGTTCTTGCGTCTTGCCATCGACATCTATAGTAACTTTTTTCGCCTGTTTCCATTGGATGGCCAAGCCATGCTCAATTGGTGTATCCATCGAAGGTTCAAGATGGTCATGTGTCTTCACTTGTATGTCGTTAGCGGCTAGAAGTTCTTCTACAGTGGCAGCAGCAGTACGCAATTCAGTTTGCTTACCGTTAAGCGCCAAAGAGACTGTCTTCTTTTTGCCGTCAATCAATACGAGTGACGTTGTTGTTATGAATAAAGCCATTGCAATCGCTAGAATTGCAATACGCTTACCCTTCGTTGAAAACGTAAACAGGTTTTTCATGGGTTTCTGAGACATGAAAAAACTCCTCCTTCATTACTCGGCTGAGTATATAGTGTTTGTTTTTGCCTGTCAATCTTTTAAATTAAAAATAACTAGATGACCGCATCACTATATTGTCTGTCAAGAAACGCAAACCCAGTGACCACTATATTCACTGTATACCGAAAAGATGTATGGCATTTTCAGTAGTTTGCCTTGCGACTTGTTCAACCGATATTTCTTTGAGACGTGCAACTTCCTCAGCAACCAGCGGTACGTATGCGGGTTCATTGCGTTTCCCTCTGTATGGATGCGGTGCTAAATATGGCGCATCCGTTTCGATCAATAAATATTTTAGCGGAATCTCTTTTGCTACCTCTTTTGGCATTCTCGCATTCTTGAATGTCACCGGTCCTCCGAGAGAAATTAGGAAATTCATATCAATACATTGTTTGGCCGTTTCAACGCTTCCACCGTAACAATGCATAATCCCACCAACTTCGCTCGCCGATTCTTCCTGCAATATACGGACTACATCGCCCGTAGCATCCCGATTATGAATAATAATTGGCAAGTTCACTTCTTTTGCTAATTGAATTTGTTTACGAAACAGTTCCTGCTGTATGTCCTTCGGTGACTTGTCCCAGTGATAGTCAAGGCCCATCTCTCCAATGCCAACGATTTTAGGATGAGCAGCCAATTCCTTGATCCATTGTAAATCACGATCTGTGCAATCAATCGCGTCAACAGGATGCCAGCCAATTACACCGTAAATAAATGGATAGCGTTCAATTAATTCCATCGCCTTTTCGATCGTTTTTGTATCAAATCCGACCACAACCATTTTTTCTACATTCGCATCGAGTGCACGCTGAATAACCTCTTCCACATCATCTTCGTATTGATCTGCGTTCAAGTGGACATGTGTATCGATAAACATCGTATCTCTCCTCACAGTATTCTCTATTCTATGATCAAAAATTGTGTCTTACATCTCATTCACATTACAAACATGTTACAAACAGGCGGTTGTATATACATACCTTTCCCACCGGATTGAACTAGTAAATCATAATTTATCCTTCAAGTGAATTTATTTGCTCCACGAAAAAAGATGCCCGGTATTAGAACCGGACATCCTTTTTTCGTTAAATTACTTCACTTGTGCTCCATTTTCCAATGAGGAATCGACGGTAGCAAGCTTCAAAACGCCGTCTTTCTTCCCTGCCAGAATCATCCCTTGTGATAATTCACCGCGCAGTTTCACTGGTTTCAGGTTCGCCACGACAATCACTTTCATGCCGACTACTTCTTCAGCATCGTAATGTTCTGCGATGCCTGACACAACTTGACGTTGCTCGTAACCTAAGTCTAGTTGCAATTTCAATAACTTATCGGCTTTCGGCATTTTCTCACACGCCGTCACTGTCGCCACACGCAACTCTACATTCATAAAATCATCAATGGTAATTTCATTCGTTTCTTCTGTCACTTCTTCCACCTCTTCTTGCACTTCAGCGGGAGCCGTGATAGCCATTTGCTGTCGAATATACTCGACTTCTACTTCCGTATCTAAACGTGGGAAGATCGGTACACCTTTTCCGATGACTGTAGTACCATGCGGAATTTGGTAATTGTTTTGTAACGAATCCCAAGCCAGTGAATCTTCCGCAAGACCTAACTGCTCGACCATTTGTTTCGGCGCATTCGTCATGAACGGCTGCAGCAATACCGCTGTGTGATGAAGAGAAAGTGCAAGATGATACATGACAGATGCCAATTTCATGCGGTCTTCTTCTGATTTCGCCAATACCCACGGGGATGTCTCGTCTATATATTTGTTCGTTCGTGAGATTAATGCCCAAACATCCGACAATACAACGCTGAACTGCATTTTTTCCATGGAATGTTCATATTTATTCACTGTTTGTTGGATCATATCACGTAACGACTCATCGTATTCCGTAGAAACCAAGCCTTCCGTCAGGATTTCTCCATCGAAATACTTATTGATCATGGAAATCGTACGGTTCAGTAAATTCCCTAGGTCGTTTGCTAAGTCATAGTTAATACGCTCGACAAATGCTTCCGGAGAAAATACCCCGTCCTGCCCGAACGGAAGCTCTCGTAGTAGGAAATAACGAGTTGCATCCAAGCCGTAACGTTCCACTAACATCTCGGGATAGACAACATTTCCTTTAGATTTCGACATTTTTCCGTCTTTCATCATAATGAAACCGTGTGCAAATACTTTCTTCGGCAATGGCAGATCGAGTGCCATCAAAAAGATCGGCCAATAAATCGTATGGAATCGAACAATGTCTTTTCCTACGACATGGACATCAGCAGGCCAGTATTTTTTAAACAACGAATCATCGTCGGATAAATAGCCAAGTGAGGTAATATAGTTCGTCAAGGCGTCTACCCAAACGTAAATGACGTGTTTTGGATCTCCCGGCACTTTAATTCCCCAGTCAAATGACATACGGGAAACGGACAAATCTTCTAATCCAGGCTTGATAAAGTTATTGATCATTTCATTTTTACGTGATTCCGGCTCAATAAATGTCGGATTTTCTTCATAGTACGCCAACAATCGATCGGAATACTTTTTCATATTGAAAAAATAGGATTCTTCCTCAACGCGCTGGACAGGTCTTCCACAGTCCGGACAATTTCCGTCTTCAAGCTGCGATTCCGTAAAGTATGACTCACACGGTACACATTTCCATCCTTCGTACTTTCCTTTATAGATGTCACCATTATCAAGGAACTTCTGGAAGATCTTTTCTACGACTTTCTTATGACGATCTTCTGTAGTTCGGATCAGGTCATCGTACGAGATGTCCATCAGTTTCCAGAGATTCTTTGCAATATCCGCAATTCCATCGACATATTTAAGAGGTGAAAGGCCTTCTTCCTCTGCTTTCTCCTGTATTTTTTGTCCATGCTCGTCCATTCCCGTTAAAAATCTGACATCATATCCACGCAACCGTTTATAGCGCGCCATAGCATCAGAAGCAATGGTAGTATAAGCCGTTCCTATATGAAATTTTCCGCTCGGGTAATAAATAGGTGTAGTAATATAAAACGTTTTAGATTGATTCTCCACACGAATTCCTCCAAATAAATTAATGTATAGTTTCATTTTATCGGATGTTGTACAAAAGTGCCATGTTCTCATCTAATTAAGTGTATTTATCTATCAATTTCTAAGGGCATGAATGACAAATAACTAGATTTACATATAAACTCTCATTTTTTTCCTATCAAAAAATTGATAAATAATATTATTGTTTTTTTAAGTTCTGATGATTGACGATTATTGGAAGAGTTGGTATGATGTTTAATAGACAAGAGAATCATGTCGAATTTTGACGAATAGAAATTTAGAGTGTAGGAGGAATCCTTGTCATGAAATCTACTGGAATCGTGAGAAAAGTTGATGAGTTAGGCCGTGTTGTTATCCCAATCGAATTACGTCGCACGCTCGGTATTGAGCAAAAAGATGCGTTAGAAATATACGTGGACGATGACAAGATTATCTTGAAGAAGTACATGCCAAATATGACATGCTCTATCACCGGAGAAGTCTCAGACGACAATCTTCGTCTAATTGATGGTAAGTTGATTTTAAGTCCTGAAGGCGCTAAACAACTAATTCAAGAAATCGAAGGTAAAATTAATTAATGAAAAAGAATCCCGGACATTCACTCGTTCTGGATTCTTTTTTATTTCAGAAAGATTTTCCTTAACTTAATTAATCCACATGATACGCCTGGTAGACATCCCGCTTCCCAAGACCTCTTGCTTCCGCCACTTCCCGAATTGCATCTTTTGAACGTATTTCTTTTTGCTCTATCACCTGTTCAACATGATCTTTTATAGACAGTTCCGTCCACCATTCTTCAATTACCTCTTCTTGCACATTGCAATTGCCCTCTACCACTAAGCAAAACTCTCCTCTGATTTCATGAGTGTCCGCCCATTCCACAGCTTCTGCTAGAGTACCCCTCAATAATTCTTCAAAGCGTTTCGTCAGCTCTCGTGCCATGACAATTTTGCGTTCCTCACCAAATTGCTCCGTCAGATTTCGCAAGGTCTGCTTTAAACGATGAGGTGCTTCGTAGAATAACAACGTCTCCTCATAACGTTGCAATTTTTTCAGCTGTTCCTTTTGTTCTTTTTTCTGCCTGGCCAAGAATCCCCAAAATAGAAAGGGTTGCGGCGTAATCCCTGAAGCTACGAGGGCTGTCACGGCCGCGTTAGGTCCGGGAACTGGAACGACTGCAATTTCTTGTTCAATCGCAAGTTTGACGAGATCCGTTCCTGGATCTGAAATACACGGCATACCCGCATCACTTACAATAGCTATATCCTTCCCAGTTTTGAGGTATTCTATAATTTTTTCTCCGGCAACTCGCGTATTATGTTCATGATAACTGATTAACGGCGTGTGAATATCGAAATGATTACACAGTTTGATCGTGTTTCGCGTATCTTCTGCTGCTATAAAATCGACTTCCTGCAAAATACGTATAGCACGGTATGTCATATCTTCTAAATTTCCAATTGGGGTTCCGACAATAAACAACTTCCCTGCCTCTGTCGTTTCGGCACTTTTTTGAGAAACAATCATTCTGTCCGCTCCTTTCGAATATACTGCTCTTTTTGCGAACGATTCAATGTCTTGAATTGATACTCTGCTTGCATCGCCTCTCGTTTCGTCTCATACATTTCACGGTAAACATACCTGACTGGCAAGCGACCTCTCGTATACTTAGCCCCTTTTCCTTCATTATGTACACGCAAGCGCCGTTCTAAATCATTCGTATATCCTGCGTAATACGAGCCATCTATACATTCCAACACATAAAAAAAGTGCTCACTCGTCGCCATACAGTAGGTGCCTCACTTCCTCTGTATAATTTCCATTGGCCTGATATACATATAAAGGAGGCAGGATTTTTAAATCTGGTTTCCCATCCTTTATGGCTTCGATCAATAACGTATTCGCTTCTTTTCCTTCTTTTGGATAGACAAAGCGAATGCGCTTTGGCTCTAGTCGATGCTGTCTCATAGAAGTGATCATATCCAACAGGCGACCCGGTCGATGAACAAATGCTGCCTTGCCACCTTGTTTTAATAATTCACTGGCAGATTGTACTGCTTGATCCAGCTTCAATTCAACTTCATGTCTTGCGATCGTATAATGCTCGCTTTTGTTTCTTGCACTAGCCTCATTTGCGGGAAAATAAGGGGGATTGCACGTAACAGTATCATAGGTATCGTATCCAATCTTCTTGGCAATCCCAATCACATTATCCTGTAAAATCGACAACTGTTCATCAAGTCCGTTATGAGCCACACTTCTTTTCGCCATATCTGCCAGCCGCTCTTGCAACTCAACCCCAACAATTCTCGCTTTCGTTCGTGCACTCAAAAATAAAGGAATGGCCCCATTTCCAGTACACAAGTCCACTACCTTCCCACTTCGAATCGGTACATAAGCGAACCTTGCCAACAATACCGCATCCAATGAAAATGAAAAAACAGAAGGACTTTGAATAATGCGTAAATCCTCTGCTAATAAGTAATCAAGTCTTTCATCGTCTTGTAAATTCATGCCGTACACTCCTTAATCAAAAGAAAAAGCCAATACCTAAAAATAGGAATTGACCCTTTCAACCGTTCTGTTTATTTAAAAATGACAGACAAAACAAACAATCTTCGCCTTTACGGCTGCTGCCATAATGTACATTGCACACATGAAACCCTTCATTGTACAGCCGAGCTAAATTGTCTACACCCTCGCCAACATCTAGCTTCTTCGGACGTTCATCTCGCGCGGTCTCTTCTATATTTTGTGTAATCTTATCGATTTCATCCAGTCGCGTTCGCAGATGATGGTTTTCCAGACGAAGCGAGTGGTTTTCTTCAGTCATCTCTGCGACAAACCCAATAAGTTCCCTGAAATGTTTTTGCATAGAGTCCAACTGTTGTTCAAACTCCATCACCCTGTCAAGAAAGTTCACTTCTTTCAACTGTTCCACCTCGTCATTTCGTCAATTGAGCCATTTCCTTCTGTAAATCCTCAATCTCACTCCACGCATATTCGAGTACCCTTTCAAAAGCTGGCATATTCACTTGCAGCACGCGTTCCAATAAATTTAAGCCAACCACTTTTCCAATCCCGTCTGGCGTTGCCACTTGAGTGCCAATATCAGGCATTTGTGCTTTTGCTTCCTCGTATTCATCATTTTCATACTTTAGACAACACATAAGGCGCCCACAAAGCCCTGAAATCTTAGATGGATTCAACGAAAGGTTTTGATCCTTAGCCATCTTAATGGATACAGGCTCAAAATCTCCTAAAAATGTGGAACAGCACAGCATCCTTCCACACGGTCCGATTCCACCTAGCATCTTGGCTTCATCGCGTACGCCAATTTGGCGCAACTCAATTCTTGTTCGAAAAATCGATGCAAGATCCTTTACCAAGCTGCGAAAGTCAACTCGACCTTCAGCAGTAAAATAGAAGACAATTTTATTGCGGTCAAATGTATACTCAACATCGACTAAACGCATATCCAACCGATGCTCTATAATCTTTTCAGCACAAACATCAAATGCCTGCTCTGCTTCCTGCTGATTTTCTCTAACAAGCTCTCGATCATTCTCATCGGCAAGGCGAATGATCTTCTTCAATGGCAAGACTACGTCTTCATCATCTATTTCATTACTTCGACTAGCAACTTTGCCGTATTCTATGCCTCTTGCGGTTTCTACAATGACATAGTTACCGACTTCAACCGGCATATCCAATGGATCGAAATAATATAATTTACCCGCTTTTTTAAAACGGACGCCTACGACTTTATACAAACAATAACCCCTCCTGCATAGTAAGCACCAATTGTTCTAGTAAAAGCGTACGATTCATATTTTGATGCAATCGTTTTTTTGCCTGCAAGATGGCATCTATTTTTACAGTTAAACTGCTATACGCATTTTTAACAGAATGTTTAGTGAAGGTTTCCAGTTGATCGGGATACGCAATAGTCGATTGCAGTCCCGCTTTCACCGCTACAATATCACGGTATGCAAAGAGAAGCAAGTCTATCCCTTGTTCACAATCACTTTTTTCCTTCATTAAAGGCATCCAATCTGTCTGAATGAACAACAAAGCCTCACCCGGCGATCGCTGTTCAATTGCCTCTACTAATTTTAACACTAATTTCCGTTTCTGTACAAAGGAATCTTCCTGCGTCATTTCATACGCTTCATTGGCATTGGCGGTCATCATGGTAACGGTTGCGGCCAACGATGTCGTTACTCCTTGCTGTATAAGGGCCTCTATGATGGCCTCTCGATTCATGGGCTGTAAAGGTATTCGCTGACAACGTGATTGAATGGTCGGTAAAACAGATGTGTAAGAGTCAGTCAGCAAGATTGCTGTCACATTGCCTTCAGGTTCTTCAAGAAACTTTAATAGGGTATTGGAGGCTGAACTATTCATTCGCTCAGCGTTGGCAATGATATATACCTTACGCCCTTCCTCATAACCCTTCTTCGTCATTTTCATAATTAATTCTGCCATTTGATCTTTTTTAATATCCTGTCCGTCCGGTCTGATGGTCACAACATTTGGATGATTGCCTGATTGTATCCTTTTGCAGGAATGACATGTTTCACATGGAACATTTTCTTTTGGATCCATACATAGCAGTAACTTTGTAAAATAACTTGCAATAAGTTCCTTGCCTGACCCATTAGAACCGTCGAATATATAGGCATGTCCAACACGCTGACGTTGGTGAATTGTTTGTAAGCGCTTGATTACCTGTTGTTGAGACTGCAATGCATGATTATTGTCGTTTTCCAACATGCAATCTCCTCCTTGGTAGTTCTTCATAGTTGTTGCAAAAAACCCCGTGCTACCAGTAAAATGCAGCACGGGATTACGTATATAAGTTAATCAAAAGTCCTTTGATTTCGCCGATTTTCGCTAGCAAATCAATGGACGATTCTTCTTCATCCAATAGGGCTTCTGTCAGTGCAATTAGTTTCTCATCAATCGTTCGGACAATCTTTAAACGGCGTCCTTCACCAAATTGATTCCAAGTATGGGATTGCTTTAATTCAATACCGGACTCTACTGACTCCTTCAGAAAGCGTTTAATCAGCATTTTATACTTTGCCATATCACGCAAATTCCGTGACCGCGCGAGCCGATCACCTGCACTTGTAATATCTCCAAATAGGCGGGTGATCTGTTCACTTTGCAGGCGTGCTTCCTGCTTCTCCACCATTTGTCCAAAACGAGCATTTCCTTGCAACTGACGAAGCGGGTCTTTCGGTAATTTATCCATCCCTGTACGATAGTCACCATTGACTTTCATCAGAGTTCACCTCAATATTAAAAATGGTGGAACTGTTCAATTGGCAAGACAAATACGGTGGCTCCGCCTACTTCTACCTCGATTGGGTACGGAATATAGGAATCCGCATTGCCTCCCATAGGTGAAACAGGTGCAACCATCTGATCCCGGGAACGACAATTATCACGAATTAAATCCAAAGCTTTTGAAACTAACTCGTCCTCCACACCCATTAAGAATGTAGTGTTTCCTGCACGAAGAAATCCGCCTGTACTAGCTAACTTCGTATTCCGAAAATCACTTTTAGTTAACGCGGAAGATAATCGGTTACTATCTTGGTCCTGTACCACTGCTACAATCAGTTTCAATGTACTCTCCCCTTTTCCGATTTCTTATATCTACACGGCTCTCTCATCCGGTCCGTGTCTACTTCTAAAGAAGGTTCCTTTCTATTATATCACGAATTCCATTTTAAGTTGACTTCTGAATTTACAATTTCCCATACATTTTCGACTACTTGCAACTCTGACTTCTGTGCATCCACTACTTGTATCCGTCCTTCGGCTCGCGTTATCACTTCTTGATACCCTTTATAGACCCGCTTATGAAATTCCAGTTCTTCCAAGTCTAAACGGTTTTGCTCCCGTTCTGTATCTTTCCAGATTCGCTCCAATCCCACTTCCGGCGGTACATCGAAAAAGATCGTACAGTCAGGCATATGGTCTTCTATCGCAAATAAATTGATTGCTAACACATCGTCCATCCCTAGACCTCGTGCAAAGCCTTGATATGCCAGTGAACTATCAATAAAGCGGTCACAGAGTACGATGCTGCCTTCTTCAAGAGCCGGCAAAACTTTTTCAACTAAGTGCTGCCGGCGTGCAGCTGCATACAATAAGGCCTCTGTCTTTCCATCCATCTCTTGATGATTTGCGTCTAAAATCACTTCACGTATTTTCTCGGCAATAGGAATTCCGCCTGGTTCACGTGTCATTGTAACCGCGCGCCCTTGTTCCTTCAATCTTGCAGCAATCTTATGCAATACTGTCGTCTTTCCTGCGCCTTCCGGTCCTTCAAAACTAATAAATAAACCTCTCAAAAAAAACGTCTCCTATCTATTCACTGACCACTTTAATTTGATTCGACTCTACATCAAAAGCTCCTTGAAAACGAGAGCCTGCTTCCGCTAACACAAGCAGTTGCCGTATATGCGCTTCTGCAACTCTCTCGCCAGCGCATAACAATGGGATACCAGGCGGATAAGGGACAATTGATTCAAAAGCAATTTTACCCTTTGCCTCCTCAATATGCATCCACTCGGCTTTCATTTCTCGTAGCCGATCTGTTGTATAGACCGCTGTCGTTATTGGCAAGTGCGGCATTTTAAGCTTAACCGATGGCTTATCACTTTCCGTTGCACGTAGCAACTCTACTGCATCTCTAAATTTCTTTACCACATCGTTCACAATACCTGCATGATCGGCTTTCACTAAAGGCAACACTAAAAGGACTTGATAAAGATCTGCGAGTTCCGAATAAACGCCTTGTTTTTCTAGTGCGTCTTGCAAAGCGAAGCCTGTATTACCCTCTACGCGTACTAGCAGCTTTAATGGATCATCTACTTCAACCACTTTCACATCGGAAATGCATTGAAGCTCTCGTAGTAACTCTCGCCTGTATGATTGTAAGCTTGCATAATCCGTTTCATTATAAGACTCTACATAATGCCTAGCATCATCCAATGAAGCCATCAACAAGTAGGATGGACTACTCGACTGCAACATATGTAAAAAATGCGCTACTCGTTCTGTTTTAACGAAATTTGAACGTACATGTAAAAATGAAGCCATTGTCATTGCCGGCAATGTCTTATGTGCAGATTGAACCACTACATCCGCACCTAGGCTAAGCGCACTTTCCGGAAATGATTGATGAGCTTTGAAGTGAGCACCATGCGCTTCATCTACTAAAACAGGCACTCTATACGCATGACACTCTTTAATTATTTTACCTAGCTCTCTGTTTGCTACTCCATAGTAAGTAGGATTTGTAAAAACGGCAGCTTTTACGTTGGAAAATTGCTTAAACGCTTCCTTAACATTTGCAACCGACACACCTCCTGCAGTCCGCGTATCTTCATCCCACTGGGGGGATAAAAAAACTGCCCGCGCCCCTGTTAACTCGAGCGCATGAAACACGGACTTATGCGCATTTCGTTGAACCAATACTGCATCGCCTTTCCCCACTGTTGCATACAGCATAGCCAAATTACCAACAGTAGAGCCGTTGACTAAGAGAAAGCTACGAGTACTTCCATGTAAACGTGTCAGTTTCTCTTCCGCTCGCTGAATTACGCCTGTTGGGCTATGCAGATCATCCAAACCAGCAAGTTCGGTAACGTCATAGGCTAATGCCTGTCGCAAATTCTGCGGTAAACCAGACAATGCTCCATGTTTATGTCCAGGCACGTGGAATGAAATAGGCTGCTGTTTACGAAAGTTTTCTAGCGCCTGAATAAGCGGTCGATCTTCATAATTCATCTATCACGCACTCCTTTTCTTCTACTTAGTATATCAAAACTTTCTACTTTCCTCTTCATCTTTCGAGAACACAAAAAAGCCACTCACTATGATGACCATAGTGAATGGCTTCGCATGCCTAGCAACGTCCTACTCTCACAGGGGGAAGCCCCCGACTACCATCGGCGCTGAAGAGCTTAACTTCCGTGTTCGGTATGGGAACGGGTGTGACCTCTTCGCCATCGTTACTAGACAGATGAGTAAAGCTTGTTCACTCAAAACTGAATAAAAGACATTGTGTACATCAAGTAGTGCTTCTTAAAATAGGTTAAGTCCTCGATCGATTAGTATCTGTCAGCTGCACACGTCGCCGTGCTTCCACCCCAGACCTATCCACCTCATCATCTTTGAGGGATCTTACTT
>NZ_FUYJ01000005.1:0-255521 GCF_900167515.1 Sporosarcina newyorkensis
GGTCCCTATCCGTCGCGGGCGCAGGAAATTTGAGAAGAGCTGTCCTTAGTACGAGAGGACCGGGATGGACATACCGCTGGTGTACCAGTTGTCTTGCCAAAGGCATCGCTGGGTAGCTATGTATGGACGGGATAAATGCTGAAAGCATCTAAGCATGAAGCCCCCTTCAAGATGAGATTTCCCATTACGCAAGTAAGTAAGATCCCTCAAAGATGATGAGGTGGATAGGTCTGGGGTGGAAGCACGGCGACGTGTGCAGCTGACAGATACTAATCGATCGAGGACTTAACCTATTTTAAGAAGTACTACTTGATGTACACAATGTCTTTTATTCAGTTTTGAGTGAACAATTCAAAAGTTTTTCAAAAAACGTTTGACAAATCCGCTCAGTTTGGTATAATAATGATGGCTTTGAAAACAGTTCAGTGACGATTGCGAAGAGGTCACACCCGTTCCCATACCGAACACGGAAGTTAAGCTCTTCAGCGCTGATGGTAGTAGGGGGCTTCCCCCTGTGAGAGTAAGACGTCGCTGGTCTGTGAAAAACGCTGTAAACCTTGTGCCACATACCAATTATAATTATTCCGCAGTAGCTCAGTGGTAGAGCAATCGGCTGTTAACCGATCGGTCGTAAGTTCGAATCTTACCTGCGGAGCCAAAATTGGAGAGCTGTCCGAGTGGCCGAAGGAGCACGATTGGAAATCGTGTAGGCGGTTTGCGCTGCCTCAAGGGTTCAAATCCCTTGCTCTCCGCCAGTTTTCATACTTATACTTTATATGGCCCCTTGGTCAAGCGGTTAAGACACCGCCCTTTCACGGCGGTAACACGGGTTCGAATCCCGTAGGGGTCACCATTTCAAACATTGTATCTCCGATGAAATTGGGAGAAGCGAGCAGAACTAGGAAGCAATTGAGAGAAAGAAGGAGCGTACAATAGTACGTGACTGATTTACCCAGGAGGATTAGCTCAGCTGGGAGAGCACCTGCCTTACAAGCAGGGGGTCGGCGGTTCGAGCCCGTCATCCTCCACCATTTAATTTATAGTATTATCGCGGGGTGGAGCAGTGGTAGCTCGTTGGGCTCATAACCCAAAGGTCGCAGGTTCAAATCCTGCCCCCGCAACCAAGGTCCCGTGGTGTAGCGGTTAACATGCCTGCCTGTCACGCAGGAGATCGCGGGTTCGATTCCCGTCGGGACCGCCATTATCTTTTACATAGCTTTGTCTTAAGTTGTGATCTTAAACATAGCAAATGTGGCTCAGTAGCTCAGTCGGTAGAGCAAAGGACTGAAAATCCTTGTGTCGGCGGTTCGATTCCGTCCTGAGCCACCATTTATTATTAATATGCCGGTGTAGCTCAATTGGTAGAGCAACTGACTTGTAATCAGTAGGTTGAGGGTTCAAGTCCTTTCGCCGGCATCCTTACTGGTGGGGTAGCGAAGTGGCTAAACGCGGCGGACTGTAAATCCGCTCCCTCCGGGTTCGGCGGTTCGAATCCGTCCCCCACCACCATTTAGGGGCATAGTTCAACGGTAGAATAGAGGTCTCCAAAACCTTTGGTGTGGGTTCGATTCCTACTGCCCCTGTATTTTTGAAATTATTTTATGGCGGTCGTGGCGAAGTGGTTAACGCATCGGATTGTGGTTCCGACACTCGGGGGTTCGATTCCCCTCGTCCGCCCCATGCATAATTCCATCATTGTTGTACTATAATAAATACTATCATGGCGGTCGTGGCGAAGTGGTTAACGCATCGGATTGTGGTTCCGACATTCGGGGGTTCGATTCCCCTCGTCCGCCCCATTAGTGGGGTATAGCCAAGCGGTAAGGCAACGGACTTTGACTCCGTCATTCGTTGGTTCGAATCCAGCTACCCCAGTTGGTTTCGCGGAAGTAGTTCAGTGGTAGAATACGACCTTGCCAAGGTCGGGGTCGCGGGTTCGAATCCCGTCTTCCGCTCCACTATGTTGGCGGCATAGCCAAGCGGTAAGGCACGGGTCTGCAACACCCTTACCACCGGTTCGATTCCGGTTGCCGCCTCCAAATTTTATAATATTACTTATCATGCCCGAGTGGTGGAATGGCAGACACGTCGCACTCAAAATGCGATGCCGCGAGGCGTGCCGGTTCAAGTCCGGCCTCGGGTATCACCAAAAGAACACAGCCTTTGCTGTGTTCTTTTTTTGTTTTTAAAAATTAAAATTAGCTAAAAGATGTAAGACTAGCAAAGGGATGCATCAAAGTGTTTTCAAACTGAATCAAACATAAACAACAAACAATTCCATTCTAGAACGCACCAATACAGCCAGAGACAGCAACTTGACTGGCAAGAATAAACATAGGAATTTTCCGCACAAAAAAGAGGCGCCCAAAAAGTCAAATGAAAATGACTTCTCAGACAGCCTCCATAGAGGAGAAACATGAATTTGTTTAGATGCTATTTGTAAGGGTTCATTGCCGTTGCCATGGATGGTTATGGGTTATAGGTCAAAGTGTGAAAGGAAATGGGTCATCGGTTTAGACTAGTAAAGTTGTGTTTCTGTTTCTCGCTCCATGCTCCGGAAAAGAGTCTCACCTTTCCGAAGGTCAGAAATAATTAGAACCATCAAATTCTAGGTTAATCGTATAATTTTTTGTGTTGATTCGGTTAGAGAGCTGGTGTGCTGTCTTTTCTGCCAGCTGTGCTTTTTGCCGATAAACTTCTGGGTCAAATAAAGCTACACGATAGACGGTAGTAGTTTCTGCATACCCATATTGGAGCTCCTCTTTATTTGCCAATGATAATTCTTTATAAAAGGTTGCTTTTGCTCGTAGTTGGATTGCTAATTCAATTGCTTCTACCAAGGTGATCTGCTGTCCCTCGAAGTCTACGGAATGTGTACTGTTTGCCTTGTAGATAAGGAAGTCGAGCGTACGCTGATCTTTTCTTACTTGCTCCATTTCGTTTTCAACGTCATTTAAGGTTCGAGGAACAGGTGGTGGCGCAGTGCCTTTTTCCACAGTAATAAAAGCTACCCGGCGCGCTTCTGTTTCCAGTTCACGCAGTTGTTTGGATAGAATGCTCTTTAGTTTTATACCTTCTGCTAATGTGATGCTCATTATTTCACCCCGTTATCTATGTCGCAGGAGGAATTCTGCGCATTTAACACTGTACTAAAGTGATTCCCTCCATTTATACTGGTAAACATTTTTGCGCATGCTTCAGTAAGTTGTATAGCTTCTGTGCTATCTAATGAAGGACGAATAAAAAGCAGCTGCAGTATATTTATCGTTTCTTCTGTGACGGCAGTGCGAATAGAATCGACGTGAGGGCTGCCAAAAGGGCTGTAGTCGTCGGTTAAAAGAAGAAGTTTGTCAAAGGTGTTGAAATGGTTGTTCAAGCCTTCATAGCCATCCTCGGCAGTTCCAAGTGCCAACTGAATGTTTCCAGCTATCTTGTCTGAGTCGTAAATGACAGTAGGTATTTCATATTGCAATGAAAAGAATGTATTCAAATCTTCCGCGCTATGAAATGAGGGAGTATATTTTCTTGCCCTAATTTTTCTCATAAGCACTTCCATTGCCGAAGGATTGGTCAATGGATCAGAACCAAGTGTTCTCCAAATAGATTGCCATTCTGCCAAGCCCGGAAATTCGATTAACTCTTTATCGAGCAGTTCAAAATAGAGTTGTTCTTGAAATAATTGCAAACGACCTTTTAGCATCTGAGGTGATGCGGAGACAATTGTTTTGGTATAATGAATTATGCCTAATTTAAAATCAGGAATTTTAGTGAATATAGAAGGATGGATAGTAAGTTGCATCAGAATCACCCACATGTAATTTTACTCCATCTTATCATAAGGGAGGCGGGGAATGGTGAATGTCGCTCAGTTGCAGCAAGAGATACGTGAGTTTGCGGCGTCCATTGGAATAGACAAAATAGGTTTTACGACAGCTGCCCCGTTTGTGAAATTAAAAGATCGTCTGAAACAGCAACAAGAGCTAAACTATCAGTCGGGCTTTGAAGAGCCGGATGTGGAGAAACGTACGAAGCCATTTTTATTGCTGGAGGGTGCGGAGAGTATTATCTCGATAGCTGTCGCCTATCCTTCGAAAATGGCTGACAGTCCTCGTGGTAAGAAAGGCGAGCGACGGGGGATGTTTTGCAGGGCTTCTTGGGGCGAGGATTACCATACGGTGTTGCGGGATAAACTTGCGCAGTTGGAGCTATTCATCCTTACGAAGGTACCGGATGCCAGACTCCGTTCGATGGTCGATACGGGAGAGTTAGTGGATCGCGCAGTAGCGGAACGAGCAGGCATTGGCTGGTCGGCGAAAAATTGTTCCATCATTACGCCGGAGTTTGGGTCGTATGTCTATCTAGGTGAGATGATTACGAACTTGCCGTTTGCGCCTGACAGGGCTATGGAAGATCAGTGTCTGGATTGCACATTATGTTTGGATGCATGTCCTACAGGCGCGCTTATTCAGCCGGGTCAATTAAATGCTCAGCGTTGTATTGCTTTTTTGACACAGACGAAGCAGCCAGTGCCTGAAGAGTTCAGACAGAAGATAGGAAATCGTTTATATGGCTGTGATACGTGCCAAACGGTTTGTCCGAAGAATAAAGGGATGAATCATACGCATCAACCAGCCTTTACACCCGAGCCTGAACGTGTAAAACCTCTGTTATTGTCGCTCTTGTCATTGTCTAATCGGCAGTTTAAAGAGCAGTATGGACATATGTCGGGGTCATGGCGAGGCAAAAATCCAATTCAACGCAATGCGCTTATCGCATTAGCCCACTTTAAAGATGAGTCGGCTATTCCCGAACTGGGGAGATTAGTGAGAGAAGATGCTCGTCCAATGATCAGGGGGACAGCTGTTTGGGCACTCGGACGAATTGGTACCGAGCCGGCTGAAGAGATATTGCAAAAAGTATCACAAATTGAACAAGACGAAGCAGTTATAGCAGAAATTAACAAAGCGATGAAACAGTTATCTAGTAACCAAAAGAAAGAAGTGTAAGAAATGACAATTCACGTAGCTTTATTCGAACCACAAATTCCAGCAAACACGGGAAATATCGCACGTACTTGCGCCGGGACAGATACAGCCCTCCATTTAATTCGCCCTTTAGGTTTTTCGACGGAAGATAAAATGCTGAAGCGAGCGGGCTTGGATTATTGGGAGCATGTGGACATTACGTATCATGATGGAATTCAAGAATTTTTGGATGCATATCCAGAAGGAGAATTTTATTTCATTACGAAATTCGGAGAGACGAGCTATGATTCATTCGATTACTCGGATTCGGAGAAGGATGTATTCTTTGTCTTTGGTAAGGAAACGACAGGGTTGCCGAAAGAGATTATTGCGAAACATAAAGAAACTTGTTTACGCATCCCGATGAACGACGAACATATCCGTTCATTGAACCTATCCAACACGGCAGCAATTTTAATCTATGAAGCCTTGAGACAACAGAAGTTTGCTCATTTAACGTAAAAAAAGGGGACGGGCATATTGCCCGTCCCTTTTTATATACTTATCGTTTTGGTTGACCTGGCTTGTCTTCGTATCCACCTGTAAAGATGGCAGATAAAAACGCGAAACAGACAGCTGCAATTAATAATAGTCTCATGGTTTGTACC
Source organism: Sporosarcina newyorkensis (assembly GCF_900167515.1). NCBI lineage: Bacteria > Bacillati > Bacillota > Bacilli > Caryophanales > Caryophanaceae > Sporosarcina > Sporosarcina newyorkensis. The sequence goes on from NZ_FUYJ01000005.1 coordinate 5,633, forward strand.
TCCTGTAAAATCAGTAGTCCTTCAAACAGTATACCGTAAAAGCAGAAAAAATGAAATGTTCTTCGTTATACTTTGTGACAGGTTCTCAACAATTATTAATGCGGCAGAAATATTAGCTGATAGGCGAACAAAACAGCGAAAATATAAAGCAACAAGGGAACTTGTCTACCTTGGCCTTTTGTCAATTTCAATAATGGATACGTAATAAAACCTAACGCAATCCCTGTAGCGATGCTGGATGTCAGAGGCATCGTCAAGATTACAAGGAACGCAGGAAATGCTTCATCAAATGAATCCCAGTCGATGTGTTTGACGGCGCTGATCATCAAGCTACCTACAATAATCAGGGCAGGGGCAGTGATGGCCGCGACGCCAGATACAGCACTGACGACAGGACTGAAGAACGCTGCCAATATAAATAGGAAGGCTACGGTCAACGTCGTCAACCCTGTACGGCCTCCTACGGCGACGCCGGAGGACGATTCTACGTAAGCTGACGTTGGACTCGTTCCAACCATTGCGCCGACTGAGGCGGCCAGTGAATCGGCAAGAAGCGCATGACGTGCACGCGGTAAAGATTTACCTTTCATCAAACCTGCCTGCTTGGCAACACCAATCATCGTTCCCGTTGTATCGAACAACGTAACGAGCAGGAAAGCGAAGACGACACCGTATAGTCCGTGTGAGATGACATCACCCATCGCTTGTATTGGGTTCCAGACGAGAATGCCTTCAGGCAGATGTGGCATTTTCATGAAACCTTCGAACTTTAATTGTTTAGTAAAGACGGCGACGATGCCAGTTGTAAACATTCCAATGAAAATCGCTCCGTAGACATTTAAGTTCATTAAGATAATTGTAACGATCAATCCAAAGAGTGTCAGAAGTACACCTGGAGAAGTCAGGTTTCCAAGTTGTACAATATTGGATTCATGCGGCGCGACCAACCCGGATAAACGCAGTCCTAAAAATGCGATGAACAGGCCGATGCCCGCCGTAATTCCATGTTTTAAATTCTCAGGAATAGATTCGATCAGCTTTTCCCGGAACGAAGTCATCGATAGTAAAAAGAAGATGAGACCCGCGATAAAGACGGCGGAAAAAGCAGTCAGATAATCGAGTTGACCATCAGAGCCGATGACCACAGAAGCAAAATAGGCGTTCAATCCCATCCCCGGAGCAATCGCTATCGGATAATTGGCGAACAAAGCCATCCATACTGTACCGATCACAGTAGCGATGATGGTTGCCAGAAATACTTGATCGAAAGGAACACCCGCATCTGCAAGGATGATCGGGTTGACGATGACAATATAAACCATGGTCAAAAATGTAGTCATTCCTGCCAATAATTCAGTTTTAACGGTTGTATTATTCTTTTTTAATTGAAACACTATACATTCTCCCCTTAAATGACGAACAAAAGTAAAGACCATAGACCATATTATTCGTTTTAGCGACAGAAATCAACCCACTATATTGAAAAAGTTATTCGTAAATCAGTAAAAAAAACTGTACAATTGAACCAAGAGTAACCGAGGGAGGAATTTTCATGTCGACTATTTTTGAACATATGGTTTTATTGAGTAACGGCGTACAAATGCCGCAATTTGGTTTAGGTACGTATAAAATGACAGATTCAGAGGAAACAATGCAGGCAGTTGAGGAAGCGGTTTCATTAGGTTATCGTGCGATTGATACGGCTTCTATTTATCAGAACGAGAAGGAAGTGGGCGAAGCGATTCGGAATTCCGCTGTGCCGCGTGAAGACTTGTTCGTTACATCGAAAGTGTGGAACGATGAACAAGGGTATGATGAAACGTTGCGCGCATTTGAGCGTTCTTTGACTGCACTGGATATGAATTACTTGGACTTATATTTGACACATTGGCCGGTTAGCGACAGCTATGTAGATACCTACCGTGCCATTGAGCGTTTATATGATGAGAAATTAATCCGTGCAACAGGGGTTTCGAATCATCATGAACATCATTTGAAAGAAATTTTTGCGGTCGCAAACATTCGGCCTATGGTTAACCAAGTGGAATTGCATCCGATATTAACACAAGAACCACTTCGTCAATTTTGCAATGAACATCAAATCGCTGTCACTTCTTGGAGTCCGCTTGCTAGAGGCAGATTGCTGCAGGACCCAACATTATCGGCGATTGCTGCGCAACATGGCAAAACTGTCGCACAAGTGATCATCCGGTGGCATATTCAGCATGGCTTGATCGTAATCCCTAAATCGGTGACTGTAGAACGTATTAAAGAAAATAGTGAAGTAGCCGATTTTGAACTGACTAGCGAAGAAATGGCGATAATCGATGCAATGAACCGCGATGAAAGAACGGGAACGGATCCGGCCACATATTAATTGAACTGTATATGTTGAATTAAAGTTTTACATGAGTTCGTGCAGAAATCAACGGGTTCTACGTTTTGCTTTGAGTGTATGTTATTTATTTCAGTTTATATATAGAAAATGGGGGAAATAAGATGGCGCTATTTCGACGAAAACCAGAACAACGCGTGGTCATTCAGGAAGATAATTTGAATCCTGTATCTGTTACAGATGATTTGCAAACCGAACAACACGAGCGCTATAAACAAGTAGAGACGGAATTGACTGCTGCAGTAGAGCAACATGAAAAAGTAAATGCCCAGCATAACGTATTAGGCGAAGCGGTTTCAGAAATAGAAAGCAGCTTTCATGTAATTCAAGATCTTAGCGAACAAACGACAGATGCTTCCAAGCAATTATATGACAATGGACGTTCATTGGAAGAGAAATCGATTTACATGGTAAAAGAGGCAGAGAACGGAGCCGAGGACGTTCGTTTAACGGCGCAAGTAATGAATGATTTAGGAAAGCATATGGAGATGTCGGAAGAAAGTATGACACAATTGAGTGATCGTTCTGTGGAAATTCAGTCGATTGTCGGCGTCATTGAGAATATTGCAGCCCAAACGAATTTATTGGCGCTTAATGCATCGATTGAAGCGGCGCGTGCGGGGGAATATGGAAAAGGGTTCTCTGTTGTTGCGCAGGAAGTGAGAAAACTTGCGGAAAGTACATCCAACAGCACAAAGGATATTCAGTCATTAACAAACTCCTTGAAAGATGAAATTCAGCAAGCATTGGAAGCTACCAAGAAAAGCTCAGTATTGATTGAGCAAGGGGTGGCGGTGAGTTTGCAGACTGCCTCAAAAATCGATCACATCTTGGAGACGGTTCAAGGAAGTCAAATCGATATCTCCTCAATTGAAAAAATGATTGCCGAGCAAAATAAATTATCAGCCCAAATGCAAGCAGAGCTCCAAAAGGCCAATTTGCTATTTACTTCTGCACATGAACTCATTGTGGAACATATTGAAGACGCGAAAGAAGTCGATAAGCGCCTGGAGAACGGCATACATCAATTATTAGTGAAATAGGAAAACCGCGAGAAAGCATGAATGCTTTCTCGCGGTTTTTTGTTTTATTCTGTTTCCAATACGATAGATTCCATCGTAATCGGATGTTCAAAAGCAATTTTTGACGCGGTCAATTTATAGGGACCTCTCGCAATCGTTTCACTGCCGTATAATTGATCACCGATGACCGGGTGACCTAAGTGGGCAAAGTGGACACGAATCTGGTGTGTGCGTCCGGTTTCTAGCTGAGCTTCAACAAGCGTGCTGTCAGGTCTGCGTTCCAGCACTTTGAAATGAGTTACCGCAGATTGTCCTGAAGGAGATACTCTGCGTCTCGTAGCATGGTAACGATCTTTACCAATCGGCATATTGATCGTACCGCGCGGCTTTCTTAGCTGACCTTCCAGTTCTGCCGTATAGAAGCGGTCGATTCGATTCTGTTCCAACATTCGATCCAGCATTGTTTTGGCAATTGGATGCTTGGCGATTAGCAAAAGTCCTGCTGTGTGCTGATCGAGACGATGGATATGTTCTGCATAGCTGCCGCCTTTTGCATCGATATAACCCATTACTTCATTAATCAGCGTGCCTGTGCCAGGTGCGTGTTCGGGATGAACTGCGACTCCGGCTGGTTTATGGACTGCAAGCAGATGCTCGTCTTCCCAAATTACATTCAGCGAATCAAAAGGCTCCGGTTTATACGATGAATGGGCATCGGAAAAGCCGAAAATCAGTCGAGTGCCTTCAGGCAAAGGTTCTTTCCACTCCACAGGCTGACCATCCGCATATGTTACACTTTTATCCATACGCATTTGGTGAACCGTCTTTTTGCCGCCTTGCCATTGTTCTCTAAGCAACTGTTCAACAGTTTCACCGGGCTTGTTCGTCGTGTAATGAAAACTTGTCATCTATCTAATCTCCTTAGTTGCTTTCGAATTCGTCGAAAAATGCCTTAATGTTTTCATCTGGTTGTGCTCCGGACATTCTGCCTTGCTCTTTACCGTCTTTGTAGTGAACGAGTGTCGGCCAACTTTCAACGCTATAACGACTTTTTGCCTGATCTTCAAATTCCAACATATTGTACTGATAAACATGCGCGTCATATTCATCCGCGATCGGCATCAGACGCGGTGTCATCTCCTGACAAAACGAGCATTCCGGACTGAAAAAATAGACCGTTGTTGGATCTCCGCTTTCGATCTTTTTGGCAACGTCATCTGGTAGGGCGATGTTTTGGTAGTTCTTATCTGACAATAGATCGATGGTCGATTGCTTCAAGTCATTTGTTCCATACGGATTATCCGCTAATTTCTTTTTATTGGATTGGTTATTGAGCACAACGATCAGAACGAAGATTACAACAATAATGCCGCCAATAGCTAATAGTTTTTTCATGTGTGTCACTCCTTTATTTGTTTTAACAATACGAGACTTGCGATGAAAATGATAGCGAAGGCTACGAGCGCCATCAATGGAATGGTTACAAAGCCGAAGTAATTAACGTATTGGCCCGTACACGAAACAGCGCCGCACGAAGGTGCACTTTCCTGCAGAAAGGCAAGTTTTTGAATACCATAATGGTAAAGAGAGATACAGCCTCCGATGAATGAAAAAGAAGCAGTCGTCCAAGCAATCTTACCATTTTTCTGAATCAATGCCACCAAACCGATCAGGACGATCGGATACATGAAAATACGCTGAACCCAACAAAGTGTACAAGGAATATATCCTTTTATCTCTGAATAGTACAGGGAACCTAGTGTAGCAGATAGGGCTACAGCCCAGATGAAAAGGAGCAGGTTTTCTTGTTTTTTTTGCATATGTAATCTCTCCAGTTCTAATGAATGCAGACATTCCTTCATGACAAAAGCCTTCCCAATGAGTGGGAAAGCTTTGAAATTACGGGCTCATACTTTCATTGGTTACATTATTCACTTCCGCTGGTTGCTTTTTTGCTTCTAAGTAGATGATATGGTGCCCATCCACTTCCTTTACGGTGAATTCATAACCCTGTTCTATGATTTTTTCACCTTGTACCGCTTCAAAGCGCTGGTCCATGAACCAACCGCCGATCGTATCGATATCTTCTTCCAAGATCTCGATATTGAGTGCATCATTGACATTTTCGATTAGCATTTTAGCATCCAAGATGTAATGATCTGGACCAATTTTCTGCAATTCGGGCAGTTCGTCCAAGTCGAATTCATCACGAATTTCCCCAACAATTTCTTCTAAAATATCCTCGATGGTTACAAGGCCGGACGTCCCGCCATATTCATCCAACAGAACAGCCATATGAATTCGCTCACGTTGAATTTTTAACAATAAGTCACCAATCGGCATCGTTTCGATCACCCGGATAATGGGCTGCATATAATTAACGACAGATTTGTCCCCATTGCTCGGATCCTTAATGTACGCTGTCAATAGATGCTTCATATTAATTAATCCGATGACGTGGTCTTTGTCCCCATCCGTAATTGGATAGCGTGTGTACTGCTCCACGTCCATCAATTCGAAGACTTCGGATAACGTCATCTCTTTTTCCACTGTCATCATTTCGGTACGAGGCAGCATGATTTCTTTGGCAATCCGATCATCAAACTCGAAAATACGATTGACGTATTTATATTCAGCTTGATTAATTTCCCCGCTTCGTAAACTATCCGATAAGATGATCCGCAGTTCTTCTTCTGTATGCGCCACATCCAATTCGGAAATGGATTTGAAGCCAAGCAATCTTGTGACTAGCCGCGCCGATCCGTTCATCCCTTTAATAATAGGGTACATCAATTTGTAAAATAAATTCAAAGGTCCGGATAGACTCATAGACAACTCTTCAGCTTTATGCAAAGCGATCGTCTTAGGAGCAAGCTCACCAATAACCACATGGAGATAGGTCACGATGGCTAAGGCCGTGGCGAAAGAAAGAATCGTTTCAACTTTTGTGTCTAGAGCAAGGTAATCAAAGACAGGAGCCAGCATTAACTTAACTGTTGGTTCCCCAAGCATACCCAGGCCAAGCGCAGTGATCGTAATCCCTAGCTGACAAGCGGATAAATATTCATCTAAGTTATCGGCAATTTTTTTCGCAAGGACCGCGCGTTTGTTTCCTTCCACGATCAGCTGATCGAGACGCGATGACCGGACCTTCACGATTGCAAATTCACACGCGACGAAGAAAGCGGTGAGTGCGATCAAGGCAGCAAATGCTGCCAATCGTATGGCAATGTCCAAATAATGGCTTTGTGCTTAACCCAAATGAGGGAAAAGAACAAAGCGTACACCTCCTGTAATGTAAAGTTAGTTATCTTTTATAATAATTTATTTATAGAGAAAACACAATTCCTGCCACTTACATATCGTGAAAAGATAGAGTATGGTGTGCTGAATGGGGACGGCTGTAGAAAAAAGGAACCTCCTAAGTAGGAAGGTTCCACATCATTATTCGCCGTATTTCGGCTGAGTTTCTTTAAAGGCATTCTGCTCATTCGGAACACGACTTTGATCTTCAAAAACATTTTCTGTTTTCTGGTCCTGTACGTGCAGACGCTCTTTTTCAAACTGTTGTTTACCTTTTGACTTATCTTTCCCCATAACAGCACCTCCTCTAAGAGAAGGATGGTCAGTTACAGGAAAAATCATTCATAGACGTGAAAAGTCATGAGATCATGCACCATTTTCAAAACTTCTGTCTCGTTCGGCGGCGTGTCATTCTTCCAATTAACCGATCCGTCTTTATGGTAATCACCCGCATATTGTTTGTTTTGATAATAAAAAGAAATTGTCCAACCTGGCAAATCCGATCCTTCAAACATTTTTTTATAACTAAAATGCTGCAGCATATTGATCAACTCTTTCTAAATTAGTGATATCCTTGCCGTTCCTTTCATAAACTGGCCAAAAGGGAAGGAAAGGATGAGTGCGTGTTTGTTAACCAACTAAAAAGCGCCATCGAAGACGAATACAAGTCCTACTTTTATTATAAGTCCATGTACCAGCTGACGAACGATCCATTATGGCAGGAGTTCATTCGACATGCGTATGAAGACGAGAAAAGTCACTACGAAATGTTTCAACAGCTCTATTATATGATGACGGGAAAATTCGTACCAAATCCGAAAAAGCTGGCACCGTGCACGAACTTGAAGGAATGCGCAAAAAATGCGCTGGTTGATGAACTTGATGCCGTCGAACAGTATAAAGAAATGCTTCTGACAGTTCCGTTTGATCAAGCCTATGACCCTGTATTCATCGCAATGCATGATGAGATGGAGCATGCTATTCGGATGTCTACGATCTTTAATGGAACGAAATGAATCAAACGCCGAAGTCGTATGTTTTGAAGTATCGTGCGCTTTCAAGCATTCGAACACCATACCAGAACATTTCTCCGTCAATTAGCTGAATTGCGGAATCCGGCAGTAATTCTTGGAACTGGATTTGTTGTTTTTCTTTAAATGGGTAAGGCTCTGATGCCAATAAAACGAGATCAAGCTGAGCTTCTTTAAACTGCTCTTCTGTCACGACAGGATAGCGGTCATTCGAATCAGCAAAAGGTGTCACGAAGCCGATTCGCTGAAGCAGTGTATAGATGTATGTATCTTTTCCAGCTACCATATACGGCTTTTTCCAGATGACATAGGCAACACGAGCGGCAGGGAGTTCGGGCAGCGCAGTGAATGCTTGTTGGATATCAGAAACAAGTGATGCGGCTTCCTTCTGGCGATCTGTCAAATCACCCATATCTGTCATCATCCGATACGCATCGTCAATCGTTTGGACCTCGGCTACATACACTGGATAAAAGGCCGACAGTGTCTCGACCATCTCTTTCGTATTTTCTTCTTTCTCCATGATGATCAAATCAGGTTTTGCAGCATGAACCTTCTCAAGCTGTAGATCTTTTGTTCCTGCTACCGCCTGAACTTCTTTTGCTTTCTCGGGATAAATACAATAACGTGTTCGTCCGATGACCTCGTTTTCAAGACCAATCGCGAATAAAGTTTCGGTAATGCCGGGGCATAAAGAAATGATACGCTTCGGCGGAAACTCATACTCAACTGTGCGTCCTAAATGATCGATGATTTCTTTCTTCAATTAGTGGATGACCTCCTCGACATAATAGTTTAAGTAACAAACTTCTCTATAGAATCGTCCTACTTGCAACGTACCTGAAAGGTAGTCGATTGTAAAGTCAAAAATCCTCGCCTCGAATTCCTTTTCATTCAGCTGGTTTTTGTTATAATTGGAACGAAGACCAAGTGGAATAAGGTGAAACGATTGACTATAGTGCTAACTATTTTGTTCATGGCGTTTATCGGGGCATTGATTGGCGGAGTAACAAATCACTTAGCGATCAAGATGCTTTTCAGGCCGCATGAACCAAAATTTATTGGAAAAACCCGTTTGCCGTTTACGCCAGGCTTAATTCCGAAACGACGCAATGAGTTGGCAACGCAGCTTGGAAAAACGGTGACGAATTATTTGCTGACACCAGATCTGTTCCGGAAAAAAATGTTGACACCTGCAATGAAAGAACGCGCCGAACTATTTGTTCAGGGTAAAATGAACCAATATGTCTTGCAATCGGACAAGACGTTGAATGACTGGCTCGAGCTTGCAGGAGCTTCTGAACTTCCGAATCAAGTGGAGGATAAACTGCTTGCGTTGATCGATCGTCAATTGGATGACATGAGATTAAGGGTGACGACAGGTACAGTGGAAGAAGTCGTGCCGTTGCGTTGGCAGCAGCAAGTAGAAGATAGAATTCCGCTCGCGTCGGATTTTTTGTTGCAGCGCGCAGAAAGATTCATTGATTCGGCGGAAGGAAGACAGACGTTCCAAAAAATGATTGACGACTTTCTCAATTCAAAAGGGACGTTTGGCGGAATGCTGAATATGTTTTTCGGTGAATCGGAATCTCTAGTCGGCAAGATGCAACGAGAAGCGTTGCGTTTTGTTGGAGCGCCAGGAACGAAAGAGTTATTGGATAAGCTGATCTGGAAAGAATGGCGGAATATCCAGCAACAGCCGATGGAGCAATTGACTGCAGATTTTGATTTTGATAGTGTGTTCAGCTCGGTGAAGCGCTATGCACTTGACCAATTGGCACTGAGTGATCGATTGGATCACAGTCTAGCTCATTACTGGCCGAATGGAACTGCATGGACAGCCGAAAACGTCACGCCGAAAATTGTCGGATTTTTATTCGATCAGGCGGAGTTGCAATTGGAGCAGTCTTTGAAGAAGCTGAAACTGGATGAAATGGTGAAGGAACAGGTCGACACATTCCCTGTCGCTGTGCTGGAAGATCTAGTGCTCGGTATTTCACGTAGGGAATTTAAGATGATTACGGTTCTTGGCGCCTTACTTGGCGGCGTGATCGGAATCGTGCAAGGAATTATAGCTCTTACATTGAATGGATTTTAGGAGGAGATTTAAATGTCGATTAATATTTATGATGATATGAACAAATTGGAATCTACATTGCGCAAGACGGATGAGTATTTAGCGGTGAAATCTGCGATGGAGGACGTCAAGAGCGATGAGGAAGCTCGTGTTTTATTTGAAAGCTTCCGCGAGATCCAAATGAATTTGCAGCAAAAACAAATGGCAGGCGAGGAAATCGCAGGCGAAGAGCTGGAACATGCCCAGAAGACTGCCCAGCTGGCTCAGGAAAATCCGAAAATCATGACGATGCTAACAGCAGAGATGAAGCTAAGCGAATTGATTGAGGAAGTAAATCGTGTTGTACTGAAACCAGTGCAAGACTTGTATGAAAGCTTCAATTAATACTTTATCTTTATTCAGCAGAAGACTCCCACCTCTATAAGTGATGAGATGAATGCGATTCTATTACCTGTACAGCGGGTGTTCAAACGCCCGCTGAACTAAGATAATGCCTCTGGCGGATGTCATGGATTTTGTAGGGAGTTAATCGTGCACGCACGATTCAAAATTCAGATGCAATCATGCCAAGGTGTGATTGATTGGAAACCGGCCTCTGCCGGTTTTTTTCAACAGATGGAGAGTAGGAGAGAAACATGCAGCAACTAAATGTAAACGAACAGTTCCCGCAAGATTGGATCCGAATGTTCACCCATTTGGCCAATTTATTTTTTGAGCAATCGAAGATCGGGACAGAAACTGTAGACGAGGCAACCATCAACATACGATTTTTTGAGCAATTTGAAGAGAAATCTCCGAGCATATCAGCGCAATTGCAATGGAATGGCCAACGACATACCGCGCAATTTGCAGAAGATGCTTTAGAGACTGACGAAAAAGAGCTACTGCGCCAAAAGAAGAGAATGTATTCTCATGTCTTATTGGAGGTATTAGAACAAGCGACAGGTATGGTACAGGAATGGGGTATTTTAACCGGTATCCGTCCCACCAAACTCTATCATATGTACCGACAGGAAGGAAAATCAGTCGAAGAAGCGCTGGCATTATTGAGGAATCGTCACCGAGTTTCGGCACGAAAGAGTGATCTGATTGCACAAATTGCAGATGTCCAGCTGAATGCGCTGCCTGATTTGTATTCGTTGAAGCAGGAAGTCAGTATTTACATCGGCATTCCATTCTGTCCAACAAAATGTGCCTATTGCACCTTTCCCGCTTATGCCATTCACCGGAAGAATGGGCGCGTAGAAAACTTCTTGGACGGTTTACATGAAGAGATGCGGGTCATCGGAGACTGGCTGAAGGAACATGATATCCGGATCACAACGATTTATTTTGGTGGCGGTACGCCGACATCGATCGAGGCAGATGAAATGGATGCACTCTATCAAACGATGGTTGACTCCTTTCCCCATATGGAGCAAGTGCGGGAAGTGACCGTGGAAGCGGGACGGCCTGATACGATCACCATTCCGAAACTCGAAGTACTGAAGAAGTGGGGGATCGACCGAATCAGTGTCAACCCACAATCCTATACAGATGAAACGTTGAAAGCAATCGGACGTCACCATAGTGTGCAGGAAACCATCGATAAGTATTGGCTATCTCGCGAGCAAGGCATGCGCAATATCAATATGGACTTAATCATCGGTCTGCCGAATGAAGGTCTCGCCGAGTTTGAGCATTCATTGGCGGAAACGGAGAAGATGCAGCCGGAATCATTGACGATTCATACGCTGTCTTTTAAAAGAGCTTCGGAAATGACACGTAATAAAGATAAGTATCAAGTGGCTGATCGCAAGACGGTTGGTCAGATGATGAAGCGTGGCGAAGAGTGGGCGAAAGACAACGGCTATATACCGTATTATTTGTATCGCCAGAAAAACATTTTAGGCAATCTTGAAAATGTCGGCTACTCCAAGCCGGGAGAAGAGAGTCTCTATAATATTTTAATTATGGAAGAAGCACAGACGATTATCGGTCTAGGTTGTGGAGCATCGAGTAAATTCATGGACCCTGCCACCGGTAAACTGACGCAATTTCATAATCCGAAAGAACCTGCAGCCTATATACTAGGATTTGAAGACGCCATCGATCGCAAAATAGCGTATTTAGATGGATTGTTTCCTTCTGCTGAATCCATAAAATAAGTTTCAATCCCCAGTCATAAAGTTGGCTGGGGAATTTTTGTGAGAAAATTATGCAAACGGTCAGAGGTTTGTGTATAATGGAGTGAATGAATGACCATTCACACAAAAGGGGGAATTGATTTTGGTAAAACAGATCGAAGTGGAAATCGAAGGTAGATTAGCAACTGTGACATTTAATCAGCCGGATGTCATGAATGCGATGGATGGCCAGATGATGAGGGAATTGGCGGATATCGTCGATGAACTGAAAGGGAAATCTTCTGTGCATGTTGTATTATTCCGAGGAGCAGGACGTGCGTTTTCAGCAGGTGGAAATGTTAAAGCGATGCTCGACCCAAGTGGACCGATGAAAATGGAGGATATTATGGTCGACTTGTCGAGATTGGCTCTGTCGATGTACAGCATGCCCCAAATCACGATTGCATCGGTCCATGGTGCAGCAGCGGGACTTGGTTGCAGTATAGCGATTGCCTGTGATGTAGTGATTGCGGAAGAATCGAGCAAAATCGCGATGAATTTCATTGGAATCGGTTTGGTACCGGATGGCGGAGGTCATTTCTTCCTGAAGGAACGAGTCGGCACAGCGAGAGCGAAGCAGCTGATTTGGTCGGGTGAAGTGTTAGATGGTAAACGGGCGATGCAAATCGGACTCATTGATCAAGTCGTTCCAGATGGGGAAGCGTGGAATACAGCAGGGCAGCGTGCCCAACAAATCTTGAATTCACCGACAGCTTCAATGGCGGTATCTAAACAAATTTTACATGCGGCCGGTGTGGCGGAGCTTGAAAGAATCGTGGAATTAGAAAGTAAAGCACAAGCAGCAATGCGAAAGACTTCCGATCACCGTGAAGGAATACAAGCATTCGTTGAGAAAAGAAAACCAAGTTTTACTGGGCAATAAAGAAGTGAACAAAAAATAGACGCGCAATTAGCTGCGCGTCTGAAATATAATGTATCCTTGGTGGATTTCAGAAATAGATTATTTATATTTAGCTGCTGTTTCTCGCCAAGAGAAATAGCCTTTTTCAATCGCTCGTAATAATAGTTCGGCTGAAGCTAAGTTTGTGGCTAACGGAATACCGTAGACATCACACAGTCGCAGCAAGGCACTGACGTCCGGTTCATGTGGCTGAGCTGTGAGCGGGTCGCGAAAGAATAAGATCAGATCTAGCTGCCCTGTAGCAATCATCGCCCCAATTTGCTGATCTCCGCCAAGCGGTCCAGACATGAGTCGACTTATTGAAAGCTCTGTTTCCTCCATGATACGTGTACCTGTTGTACCAGTAGCATAGAGATCATGTTTAGCAAATATTTGTTCATAAGCAATTGCGAAGTTTACCAATTCAGACTTTTTTTCATCATGGGCAATTAACGCGATGTTCAAACCAGTCACTTCCTTCTACGAATTATTGACGAAGATAGCGTATCATAAACAGCGCGAAAAATCTCGCTTTTCTGAGAGCGAAGAAAAAAGAAAAATTGGAAGATAGATTTAGTGGGTAGAAAACAATTAATATTAAATGAATCGATTTACATTAAATGTGAATTATAGTTTTTTAATTATTGTTTCCCGGGAAATAATATCGATTTTAATCAATAGAAACTAGCTGTTTAAGAAGTCATTTCAACTGATTTCTTGGACAGCTTTTGTTTGTCTTGAGGGAAGTTTTATGTCCCTCTTCTAGCGCTAATAATTTTTTCTGCGCTACTGTTTTGACATAGTACTGTTAAGAAGAAAACGCGAACTGAAAGGGTTTTGAGTCTCTGTATAGAACTAACGTTCCTGACGAAGAACTTGACGTGTTTAGTAGTCTCCACTATCTGAATCCGAAAGAAAAGGTTGTCCCGGAAAGACATCCCGTCTTTTCGGACAACCTCTTTTTTATACGTGGAATAGTAATAGTTTGCCGCGCGGTGATGCAAGGCGGTGTGTGCGTTCCGATAAATCTTTTTCAGTGAGCAGTTGGCGTCCTTGCTCCTTTGCGACCTCATCATTTTCCGCTGTGAATGATTCTTCTGTAATCAAAGTGCCGTTTTTCTCGTATGCAGTCAATTTGTAGGTTTTCATTTAATCTCCTCCATATGCTTTTATTCAGTATACTATGAATTTATTGAAATGAATAGCGATTCATTTTAATTTTTATGTAAAGTGTATTTGACATTATATTAGAGGTAAAGTAAACTTTACGTAAAGGTTGCTTTACTTCTTGTGCGGAATGGCAGATAAAAGGAGGATGTCAGTGAATAACTATATCAAAGCTAGAAGGTTGGAAATGAGGTGGACGCAAGATGTGCTGGCAGAAAAATTGGACGTCTCTAGGCAGACGATCATTTCATTAGAAAAAGGGAAGTATAATCCGTCTCTGATATTAGCTTTCAAAATCGCTGCATTATTTGATTGTCGTATTGAGGACATTTTTATTTATGAGGAGGAATAAGTATGTACGATGGATTTAATACTTGGTCTTTTTTGCTGGGATTGCCGCTTGGCTTGGTCATTGCCGGAATTGTATGGTTCATCAATTGGAGAATAGGAAAAAAACAACGTCGTTATGATGAACGATACCGGAATATCCATAGGCAAGCACGATCTTATTCATGGCTTGCTACCACTGGGGCAATTTTGATTGGTTGGATGGTTGCCATGCTGTTGGAGGGACCAGGTTTAGCTTTCTTCATTTTAACTGCTATTTGGGTTATTCATATGACGTCCTATGGAGTTGGAGCGGCCATAGCGAATAGTAAAAATTAATTTAGAGGGGGATTTTATATGTTACCATCTAGCTCTGGACTCTTAGGTTTTTTAATGGGGTTTGGCACTGTGTTAGCAATTGCAGTGTATCTGCGCCGGAAAGGAAAAAACAACGTCTCTTTGATGAACGCTATGAAAAAGTCCATGCTAAAGCTAGAACGATTTCTTGGGGGATAACGATAATTGTATTGGCTGCGATGTGGCTTGGAGCTTTGTTATATGAGGGAATTCAGCTTGCCTTTATTTTACTTTCCGTGGCATATGGAATCATGTTGATATCTTATGGAATCGCAAGCTTAGTGATAGATAAAAGAGAATAGTGAAACAATTTGTTGGTAGAATCCGTAGAACTAGAAAGAGAGAATGAAAGGAGACTGTGAGTATGGCTTTGCAGCTGGAACAGGTGACCAAAAGATTTGGAGACTTTACTGCGGTTGATCAATTATCGCTGATGGTAGAAGAAGGGACAATGTATGGTTTTTTAGGGGCGAATGGAGCAGGTAAGACGACGACATTCCGGATGATTCTTGGATTGCTGAACACGACAGAAGGGTCCATTGCATGGAATGGGCGGACGATCTCATATGAAACGAGCCCTCAAATTGGATATTTGCCTGAAGAGCGAGGTTTGTATCCGAAGATGAAGGTGCTGGAGCAATTAATGTTTCTTGGTCAATTACGCGGTATGGATAAAGTCAGTGCAAAAAGTGCATCATTCCAATGGTTGGAACGTTTTGAAGTCCCTCACTATACGAATAAGAAAGTGGAAGAATTATCAAAAGGGAATCAGCAGAAAATCCAAGTGATTGCGTCATTAATGCATAACCCGAAGTTGCTTATTCTCGATGAACCATTTTCAGGACTTGACCCAGTGAATGTGGAAATGTTGAAGAAGGCGATTGTTGATTTCCGCAACAATGGAGCGACGATTTTATTTTCCAGTCACCGAATGGACCACGTAGAAGAGTTATGCGAGCAACTTAGCATCATTCATCATGGCCAGCAACTCGTCAGCGGAAAACTGCGTGATGTTAAGCGTTCATTTGGTAAACAAAATGTTCGAATTCGTTCGGATTTTCCATTGGAAGGAATGGAGTCAATGGATGGCGTCATCACTTCCCATCACTCATTAGAAGGTGCAGTGTTTCAGGTGGAGGATGAAAAAGTTGCGAATGACTTATTACAGGCGGCCTTACTAAAAGGACCAATTCGTCATTTTGAAATAGAAGAACCTTCTTTGCAAGACATTTTCATTGCGAAAGTGGGGGAAGAGCATGCGTGAGTTTTGGATTATTTTCAAACAGAGTTTTATGACGAAAGCAAAAACTAAATCATTTTTTATTACGACGCTTATCATGGTTGCAGGAATTTTCCTTTTTGCGAATTTGCCGAGTATTATTGATAAGGCGGGTAAATTGATAGGAGACAGCAAAGAAGATAAAGTACTTGTTTTAGATCAAAGCGGTATGTTGGCTGAGCGTTTGCAACAACAGCTCAAGCAAAGTGATGAGGAGATTAAAGTCGAGCTTGCGGATGAACCGAAAGAACAGTTGTTAAAACAAGTGAAAGAGGAGGACATCGAAGCATTCATTGAATTGGATTTGGACGCAACGCAGACCATTCAAGCAACGTATACGACAGCAAGCTTGGTGGATAACTATTTGCCTTCTGCCTTACAAGATGCATTGCAATCGATTCAGACAGAAGTAAAAGCAGAGCAATTATCGCTGTCCGGTGAACAAGTAGCTACTTTGTTTGCGCCGATCCAATTTGAAAAACAAAATATTTCTGATTCAGCTAAGTCAGAGGACGAACTGAATCAGGCGCGAGTGCTAGTTTATGTGCTGATGTTCGTCATTTATTTTGCGGTCATTATTTACTCTTCCATGATTGCTACAGAAGTGGCGACGGAGAAGTCTTCGCGTGTAATGGAAATCTTGATATCGAGTGTATCGCCGGTTAAGCATATGTTTGCGAAAGTGCTGGGTATCGGATCATTAGGGATTGTTCAGATTGTGGTTTATGGATTGGCGGGATTCATTGCGTACAAACTTTCTTCGATGGGAGAAGAAAATGAACTTTCCGCATTCTTCAGTCTAGAAAATTTACAAGTCAGCACGTTAGTCTATGCGGTGATTTTCTTCTTGTTGGGGTACTTTTTATATGCCACACTGGCAGCGTTGCTTGGTTCGCTTGTCAGCCGTACAGAGGATGTCCAGCAAATGATCATGCCAATGTCATTGCTCGTGGTAGCGGCATTCATCATTGCGGCAACAGGTCTTGGGAATCCTGAGCTAGGCTATTTGAAGATTGCTTCGTTCATTCCATTCTTCACACCGCTCGTTATGTTCTTGCGTGTCGGTATGTTGGATTTGCCGTTATGGGAACCCTTGCTTTCGATTGCCATTATGGTTGCGACGATTATCATGCTCGGCTGGTTTGGAGCGAAGGTCTATCGTGGCGGGGTGTTGATGTACGGTCCATCGCGCTCATTGAAAGACTTGAAAAAAGCAATTCAATTAGGGAAAGAATAATATACTCTTAGATGTCAATGGTTTTTGCCGAAAGAGATACGGTTTTGATAAAGGCTTTGTCATCTAAGAGAGAGAAACTGCGTTATGAGCGCTAGTGATACTGTTATGATCGAGTACAGGCAGTTAATGATCACAGGCAAACGCATGATACAATAAAAAGAACAAGGGCTGTTCCGAAGAAGAAATCATTTTTAAATGACTTTCGGGGCAGTCCTTGTTTTTCATGCTCTTTTCAGTTGGAGATGGCTTATGGTAAAATAGAGAACGAGTATTCGTGGGAGAGGTGCATTTATGGAGACGATCCGATTTTTACATACAGCTGATCTGCACTTGGACAGCCCCTTTAAAGGCATGGCTGCCGCCGGGCCGGATGAATTGCTTAGATTGCAACAATCGACGTTCACGGCATTTGATCGCTTTATAGATTATGCAGTGAAAGAACAGCCAGACTTTATCTTAATCGTCGGCGATGTATATGATGGAGAAGACCGAGGCTTACGTGCGCAAATTCGTTTTCAGCAAGGAATGCAACGGCTTTTTGATGTTGGGATTCCTGTATTCGTAACGTATGGAAACCATGATCATTTGGCAGGTAATTGGACAAGAGTCTCATTGCCGGCTAATGTGCAGGTATTTTCAGAAGAAGTAGAACAGAAGCAGATGACTGTAAAGGGGAAAGATGTGTTCTTGCACGGCTTTAGTTATCCTCAGCGGCATGTGAGAGAACCGATGATCGAGAAATATCCTAGTGCGCACGGTGAAGGTATTCATATTGGTTTGCTGCATGGCAGTGTGGCGGGTGATTCCGCGCATGCTGTGTATGCACCGTTCACTATCCGTGAATTGCAGGAAAAGAACTATCACTATTGGGCGCTGGGACATATCCATAAGCGTCAGCAGTTAGTGGAATATCCTCCCATCGTTTATCCCGGAAATTTGCAGGGACGGCATCGGAAAGAACAAGGAATAAAAGGATTTTACGATATTTCGTTATCCAGTGAAAAAGCATCTTTGAAGTTTGTTGAGACTTCGGATATTGTCTTTACTGAATTGACTATTTCGTGTGAAGGGATTGAATTTGCGGATGCTTGGTTGACGAAGTGTCAGGAAGCGATCGACGGGCTGGTTGCCGAGTCAGGAAGTGTGGTAGTGGAACTGGTGATGGAGCACGTCGAGGGACTGGCTGATGATCTGCAGGGGGCATCTACTGAATCGGAATGGCTGGATGTATTAAGGGAACAATATAGCGGTATGGAGCCGTTTGTGTGGATTTCATCAATTGAATGGCCCTTGGTTACGAATAGGGAGTTGCCGAAAGCTTTGCTGGAACCTATAGAACAAACAATAGAAAAATGGGAGCAGGACGACTGGAACAATCTTGTGAAAGATGTATACAGTCATCGGGCAGGGCGTTATTTGGAACGTTTGGAACCACATGATATAGAACAATTGAAACAGCAAGCGGCTGCTTTATTGGCAAATGAATTGCTGAAGGAAGGATGATCAAATGAATATTCGAAAGATCGTCCTATATGGGTTTGGTCAGCATGAGAATGTAGAAATCAAATTTTCTAATGGCATGAATCTTCTATATGGTCCGAATGAAGCGGGCAAGACGACGATTCAGCAAGCGATTCTTCATATTTTATTCGGATTCCCGCAAAAGAATCAGCAAGAACTTCGCTATGAACCGAAAACAGGCGGAAGGTATGGCGGTTGTCTTTATGTAACGGACGCAGAATTTGGCAATTGGATGATTGAACGAGTGCGAGGTAAGTCCTCGGGTGACGTCAGAATACAGTTTGAAGATGGACGGACGGCAGGGGAAGAAGAGCTGAAACATTTATTGAGAGGCTATGACCGCCAGGCGTTTGAAGCGATCTTTTCTTTCTCGCTGTTTCAGCTGCAAGGTCTAGACAAGATGGACGAAGATGAACTGAGCCGCACCTTGCTGGCATCTGGCACTACAGGTCTCGACACGCTGTGGAAATTGGAAAAGAAATTAGAAAAAGAAACAGCCGGCTTATTTAAGAAGTCCGGAAAACTGCCGCTAATGAATCAAAAACTAGCGGAAATAAAAGAACTTGTACACGCAATCCAAAACGAACAGCAGAAACTTGCAGCCTACGAACCGTTAACGCAACGGCAACACCAATTGACAGAGCAAGTGAAAGCCTTGCGACTGGAAGAACAGCAGCTGCATGTACAAGCGGATGAACAGATGATCGCGATGCAGATCGTCCCGCTGCAACAACGACAGCAACAACTTTTAGAGCAATTGGCCGAGTATTCAAGCCGGGACTTCCCGGCCGACGGCATTCGAAGGTACGAAGAGCTGGCCAGCAAACAGGCGGAATTGGAAATAAAAAAGGCTCGTTTAGAAAAAGAACAGCAACAATGGCAAACTGAACTAGTCGGGTTGCGACCAGAAAGTGAACGACAGCAGTTGGAACGTTGGGTAGCTCAAGAAGCAGAATGGCATCGCTTGCGAACGGACACGCTCTCTGCTGAACAGGAAATCCGATTGCTCGCGACGAAAAAAAATCAGCTGACACATCGTCTTGCTCTGACAGAGACTCAGTTATCAGCTATCGAACAGATGAATATTTCAATTCAGAGAGAGCGTCAATTAGAACCGCTAGTGCAGGAACAGGCTGAGGCGGAGCAACAATTGACAACACTGAATCGTATGCTTGCAGAAGCGGAAAGTGAGCGCCAGGAAGCAGAGCAGCGGAAAGAACAGCTTGAAAGACAAGCTGTCACAGAACAGGAAATGAAGAAGCTGGCGAAATGGCCTGAGTTGAAACGGCAACTTTCAGAAGCGAAACTTATGCTGTCTGTTGCAAATCATCAGCAATCATCGGAGCGCCTGGTTCCATTATTCTTACTCGTCATTGGTCTCATTATTGGAGTATATGGTATATGGCAACAGCAGTGGTTCATCGCGATTTTAGGCGTGATCAGTTTGGCTGTCGGAATGTTTCTAAGGAAAAAGCAACCAGCTACATTGGAAGAACAACGAACTTTTATTCAAGAACATGAATCATTGGCCGCTGAGATGGAGAGCCTGGAGGAGCGCTTTGAAACACAGCAGCGAACCCAACAGCAAGTATATACAGAGATTGAAAGGCTGGACCGTAAATTACAGAAACTAGCTACTGAGATGGAGCAATCACATCGGCAAAAGCAGCAAGCAATCGGTGCGTTGAAAAAAGCCGTACAAGATGATCCGATCGATCTGACATTCAACATCCAAGAGAGCTTCCGTTTGTTGCGTGAGCTGCAGGACACGTTAGCAGAGCAACACACATGGCAGCAACGTTTGGAGGCAGGAAAACAACAACTGCAAAACCAAATGGACGAGGTCGAATCTTTGATTGGACCTGTAGCGGAAAGTGCATTGTATGAACATTTGCGCCAAGAACTGATGGATCAGAAGGAACTGCTTGGAAAGTACTACAACCAACAGCAAACCCTTGAAGATCTTGATGGTCAGTTGCAGGAAACGAATGCACTTTTGAAGGCAGTACAACAAGAAATCCAGGAGTTGTTCGACCGGACGGCTGTGTCAGAGAAAGAGCAATTTTATACTGCTTATCAAAATGATCAAAATGCGCAATTACTGAAGCGCCAACTAGCGGAGATTAATTCACAACTCTCGATGTATACAAAAGAACCTCTGAAAGTCGACTGGACGTTACCTGAGCTCGAACGAAGCCGTGAACAGACAGCGCACCGTCTGCAAGTTATCCGTAAAGAAGTGACCGAGCTGGTGGATGAGCAAGTGAAAGTAGATCATGAGCTTGCACAGATGGGAACGAGTAAGACTTTCAGCGAGCTCCAGCAAGTGTTCGAAGTAAGAAAAGCGGAACTCGAGGAATTGGCAAAACAATGGACGGTTCGAAAAGCAGTAACGGAAGCCATCAGGCAAACGATGAGTGAGTGGAAAGAACATCAATTGCCGGCTGTTTTGGAACTGGCAAATGAATGGTTTAGCCGTTTAACTGCATATCGATATCGCACACTTGGTTTAACTTCAGAAGGATATTTCCAAGCTGCGGCGCAGAACGGTCAGAAATTTATGATCAATGAACTGAGTCAAGCGACAAAAGAGCAGGCTTATCTTTCATTGCGGCTCGCATTAGCTTCCGCTCTGTCGGATCGTGCACCATTTCCTATTATTATGGATGATCCATTTGTTCACTTTGATAATGAGAGACTTTCGCGTATGATAGAAATTATTAAAGAGTTGCAACCATCTCATCAATTTTTATATTTCACCTGCCATGAAGAAATGAAATTGAAATGGACGAGTGACGTACATAAAGTCGAGATTGGAACAAGGGTAAAAGGAGAGATCCAGTTATGAAAAAATTATTGGAACATCAAGTAGGAGAGCCTGTTGATCTATTTCTCTTGATTAAACAGGCTACAAAAGGCATCACCCAACAAGGAAGCCCATTCATGACACTGATTCTGCAAGATAAAAGCGGAGATCTCGAAGCAAAACTATGGGATACTGGTGAAGAACAGGCACAGTTGTATCAGGCAGCGACCATCGTCAAAGTAGGCGGCGAAATCCATGAATATCGTGGCAAAAACCAATTACGTATTAAAGCGATTCGTCCGATGAAGGAAGAAGAAGGCGTTACGATCGCGGATCTGGTCCCATCTGCTGAAAAAAGCAAAGAAGTGCTCTTTGAAGAGTTAATGCAATATTTCTTTGAGATGAAAAATCCAGATATCCAGCGCGTCACTCGTCATTTATTGAAAAAACACCAAGCGGATTTTATGTTGTATCCTGCTGCGACAAGAAACCATCATGACTATGTAACTGGTCTGTTGGATCACGTTGTGTCCATGCTAAAGCTCGGTAAGGCGATTGCAGAGCTGTATCCAACACTGAATAAAGATTTATTGTATGCGGGAATTATTTTGCACGATATCGGAAAAGTTATTGAGCTTTCCGGCCCAATCGGTACACAATATACGATCGAAGGAAATCTTCTCGGCCATATTACCATCATGGTGAATGAAATTTCGAAGGCGGCTGAGGAACTCGAGATCGATGGTGAAGAGATCATGCTGCTGCAGCATATGGTATTGTCTCATCACGGCAAAGAAGAATGGGGCAGCCCGAAGCGGCCTATGCTGAAGGAAGCTGAAATCCTGCATTATATTGATAATATTGATGCGAAGATGAATATGTTGAATCGCGTCATGTCCAAAACAAACCCAGGTGAATTTTCTGAGCGTGTATTCCCGCTCGACAATCGATCGTTTTATAAGCCGACATTTGAGTAATCCGGTAAATAGATTAAAGAAAACTCCCGTGATAATAATATCATGGGAGTTTTTATCATCTTATTTACTTTCTTCTTTTCCTTCAGCTTCTGCGTCTTTTGAATCTTTTTGTTCTTCTTCGACGTCAGGAGTTTCTTCAGAATCTGCTGGTTGTTCTTCCATCTTGAACAAATCGAGTGCAGATTTTAGATCGCTGTCTTTAATTTTAACGTCAGCCGCTTTCACCAAATCGGATACTTTTGTTAACAATTCATTCTCATCTGCTTTTTCCATCAAAAGTTCCTGACGAATTTCATCTTTCTTTTCATCAGTGATCTTCTCATCTTCTTTTTTACGCTTTTCTTTTACTTCGATAATGTGGAAGCCGTGTTCAGATTGAACAGGTTCACTGATTGTACCTGGTTCAAGGTCGTAAGCTGCATTCCAGAATTCAGGAACCATAACTCCGTAACCGAACCAGTCTAGATTTCCGCCTTCTTCTTTAGAACCTGGATCTGTAGAGTATTCTTTTGCGACTTTCGCAAAGTCCTCACCTTTGTCCAGTTTTTCTTTTACTTCTTTAGCTGTTTCTTCGTCTTCCACAAGAATATGGCGAGCGTTGATCTCGGATTGAGACTCCTCGATGCGCTTATTCAGTTCTTCATCAGATACTTCAATTCCATCAGTCAATGCAGCCTCTTGTAACATATTCAGGCGAATCATTTTCTTGAAGCTATCAGGTGTTTGTCCTTGTTGTGCCAAGAAGGCTTCGAAGTTATCGCCAAGCTGTTCTTTATTCTTGTCGAACTCTTCGTCAACTTTTTTCTCATCGACTTTATACTTATCTTCAAGAACTTTTTCGAGAACAATCATCTGCAATGCTTGTTCACCAACGGAATCTTTCATCTCTTTATAGAATTCTTCTTTCGTCACATCTCCTGCTTTAGATGTCATGACGACTTCGCTATCCCCATTGCCTGAACATGCAGACAATGCTGCAACGGATGCTGCAAGTGTAAAAGCTAAAATTTTCTTTTTCATCAAATAACTCCCCTAATCTAAATGTCATTTCAAGATATCACTATAGCATAAAACGTTTGAAAAACAAAAAGGTTCCTTCTTTTTACAACGCCCAACCGCTTTTTTCCACTTTCGCATAAGATACAGTGTGAAAGGGGGTGCCTTCATGAGCGGTTATAATCACGGCGGGGCAGGTACATCCGGCTTTGCTTTAATTGTTGTTTTGTTCATCTTGTTGATTATTGTTGGTGCAGCGTACTTGTATTAAAAAAAGCCCTGCCCCGTGAGCGGGGCGGGCATACATAATCATTTTAAGCGTGAAAGAAAACTTCCACATATAAAGACAAGATAAGGATTGTGATGAGAATATTAACAGTCCGATAGATTTTCGGCTGCTTCTCTTCTGGAATCTCTCTAGATTGGCAAAGAGCAAATGTCATTTTATTAATTTGAAATAAGTAGAACAGTGAAAATAGAATGGTAATTGTGAGAACCATTTTAAACCTCCTCATTATGCGTCTATATTATCATATCAGAGTATGCGAGTAAAAGAAAAAAACCGAATTGATTAACGGTGGTTCTTATGTTTCCACTTCTGTTTTCTGAAGATAATCTTCTTGATCTTCATAAGTCTTCTCGATATTCTGAAAACCGCGTTCGAAAATATCCATGAAATCATCCCCGTAAATATTGCGAAGAACGGACATTACCTCTAAGAACTCTGGGAATTTTCCATAAATATCTCTTATCGGCAAGGAACCTTGGAGGATACTGTAATCTTCATTATGGTAATTGGCGTTCATTTTAATCAGCAGGTCCTTTCCTTCTTCCGTTACAGTCACATATGTATTGCGTCGATCGTCATTTTTTTTGGAGAAGTAGAGGAGTTCTCGCTGTTCTAGTTTTTTAGAGAAGTTGAACGCGGTAGAAACATGCATCACACCAAATTTAGCGATATCGGAAATTGTGGCGCCTTCTAGATGATAGGCAATCCATAAAATATGGTGCTCATTAATATTTAGATCATAAGGTTTGATCCATTGCTGCCAGTCTTTTTCAACAGCCTTCCATAATGCTTTGGACATTTGGGCGACGCGCTGATTGAAGATCATGGCATCTTTACGTGTAATATTCTGCTCTGCCATCGGGGCACCTGCTTTCTTGTCAGTCTTTTTATTTATTATAGCAAAAAAGCAACAAATAAAAAAGACGGAATAATAAAATAACTAATGCTAGGTGTAAGTGCCTACAGAATATGGTCGACATTCACGACGATATTCTGCAGCCTCTCCTTACACTTTGATCAGCCAGGTGGTTGAACTGATACACAGAGGCGATTTATCCAGCCAAATTAACGATTGCTAATGGACTTTTCAAGGTCCTCTAAAGCAATTTGGATTGCAGAGATCTCTTTTTCCAAACGCTTTTTATTGTGTTCAGTTGAACGCTTCCAGTCGGCTACGGAGTCTTTCATTTCCTCTACAGTTTCTGGAACCAGTTCTTTTGTTTCCTTTGTCAAATCTGTGACAGAATCCTTTAGATCCGCTACTTTACCTCTGACATCTTTCAACTTATCTTTCATCTCTAGCGAAGCTGTTTTTACACTGGATCGCAACTCGCTGCCAGGTTTTGGAGTTGAGTATAGTACTGTAATGGCGGAAGTGACAGCACCTGCCGCTAAGCCGATAAAGAATGTAGACGCTTTCATGTAGAAAACACTCCTTTTGAAGGTTATTATTTTATTAAAGCATGCAAGCCACGGATGGGCAAGAAAAGATCGTACATTTATTATGCAGGAGAAAGCTTTCCTAAGGAAAAGCTTTCATCAAAACATCTTATGCTTGTAATCTCAATTTAATATTATTTGCTAACTCAGAAACGACTTCCATTGGGAATTGTTCCACTTTCGAATTGAATTCAGGTTGGAAACCATCCGATTTATCATAGCGAGGAATAAAATGCATATGAAAATGAAATACAGATTGCCCGGCAAAAGAACCGTTATTCTGTAACAGATTCAACCCGACAGGCTGAAATTCTTCTTTCAATGCGTTTGCGATTTTAGGAGCGACTTTAAATAGGTTGGAAGCCTCTTCTTCTGTCAATTCATACAAGTTTTCACGGTGTGTTTTAGGTATGAGAAGCACATGACCTTTAGTGACGGGCATGATATCCATAAACGCGATGACATGCTCATCTTCATAAACTTTTTCACCCGGGATGGAGCCTTCAACAATTTTGCAGAAAATACATGAGGTCATTTCTACACTTCCTTTCATGTTTGGATGTATTGTAGCATATTTTCTGATAGTTAACGAAGGCAGACAGAGCAATTTTATATTTTCTTTGCTAAAATGAAAATGAAGATTGGAGGAACTATAATGGCAATTCTAGAACTAGAACACGTAACAGGCGGTTACACGCGCAAGCCGGTTTTGCACGACCTTTCATTCCAGATAGAAGAAGGGGAATTGGTTGGTTTGATCGGTCTGAACGGCGCGGGCAAAAGTACAACAATCAAACATATTATCGGTGTGATGAATCCTCTACAAGGTCAAATCAAAATTGACGGAGCAACATTTAGCGATAAAGCACATTATCGGCAGTCATTCAGCTATATTCCCGAAACGCCGGTTCTATACGAAGAGCTCACTTTACAGGAGCATCTTGAGCTGACTGCGATGGCGTATGGATTGGACAAGCAACAATTTGAAATACGTACGGAACAGTTATTGAGGGAATTTCGAATGGAGAAACGTTTGAAATGGTTTCCTGCCCACTTTTCTAAAGGTATGCGGCAAAAGGTCATGATCATGTGTGCCTTCTTAGTGGAGCCAAAACTATATATCATCGATGAGCCATTTGTCGGTTTAGACCCGCTGGCGATTCGAGCGTTGCTGGATCAAATTATTGAGCGCAAAAAAGCGGGTGCATCCATTTTGATGTCCACACATGTCCTTGCGACAGCGGAAAAATATTGCGACCGAATCATCTTGCTCCATGAAGGCCGAGTCCGGGCGAACGGTACAATGGACGATTTGCGTAAAGCGTTCGGGCGCCCCAATGCAACGTTGGATGATTTATATATTGCGATGACCGAGGAATCTGATTATGAACAGCATGCATGATATTTGGGGACAGCGATTCTTTCATTATGTCAATGAATTGCAGAAATATATGCGCTATGTATTCACCGGACACCTTGCAATCGTCTTCATGTTTGCAATCGGAGCGGGCGGATATGCCTACAGCGAATGGTTGAAAGAAGTGCCGGTCAGTTTTCCATCTGCATTGATCGTATCCTTCATTATCGCATTGATCTTAATGAAATCTGCACCCACGACATTGCTGAAGCCTGCTGATATCGTCTATTTCTTGCCGTTAGAACATCAATTGCCAGGTTACATGAAACGCTCACTGTCATGGTCTACATTTTCGCAGTTACCCTTGCCGCTCATTGCTGTGGTCGTGTCTCTTCCTTTATTAAAAGCTACGGAAGTAGGGACAGGCATTGACTATATACTAGCTGTGTTATTGATTATTGCATTGAAAGGGCTATTTGTTGGTACAGAATACAATGTTCGAATTGCCAACAATGAATTTGTCTGGCCAGATCGTATGATTCGTTTCGTGTTGGCGTTTTTGGCGATTTATTTCGGATTGACTTGGAGTCCCATTGCGTTCATCGCAGGCATCTTAGTAGCGATCCTCTATACGAAGTGGTGGGAAAAACAAGCTGTTCAAAAGCCTTTTCCCTATGAGCAGTTCATAGAGTTGGAACAAAATCGAATGATGCGTTTTTATCGATTTGCCAATTACTTCACGGAAGTACCGCATCTAGTCGGTTCCGTTAGTAAACGGAACTGGCTAAAGTTCGCAATGAAAAGTGCGACATTCGAGCGCCGAGATGTACAAGCTTATCTTGTCGGGCGCACGTTCATCCGGACCGACGACACATTCTGGCTATGGCTCAGGCTGACTGTATTGTCGGCGCTTGGTGCATTTCTGATTCCTATACCTATCGTCTCTTTCATCTTCGTCGGTGCATTAGCATTCGCGACAGCGGTACAACTAATCTTGGCGCTTGAAGGCGGAGTTGAGTTTACGATGGATCAGCTTTTCCCGGAAGAAGAGGAAAGGTCCCAGAGTAAGGCTGTTCGCGCGCTTGTAAGAAAGTTAATCATGCTGCAAGCCATCCTTCTCCTGTTGGCAGCGTTGCCATTGTACGGATTAAGTCTGATTCCGGTCCTTATTGCAGTAGTTGCAGTTATAATCGGTGAGGCTACTATTCGTTTGACGAAAGAGCAGGAAGTAGAAATTTAGTTTATGCTGCTGGGTTAGAAAAGGTGCAAGGCACAGTGTGTGTGGCGGGAGTATGGTCACTGAAAACACTTCGGCGCTTGCGGATGGCTCCCGCAATGAGCCAGTCAGGAAGATCGCCTGTCTGTCTCATCGCTCCGCCTACCGCTTGTAAGGCGCCTGCGTTTAGTAAGCGAAAGCACTGGGTATCTGATTGTATATTGTCCTCCGACTAAGAAGCCGGATTCTGAGGCTATCTCAATTTTAAACACTACACTCATTATTTTGACGATTCTAGCGAAGCCGCAACTGCGGGGTCGGCCGTAGCCATGAGACAGCTAGCGTTCTTTGCTAGTTGGCTCTTGGCGGGAGGCAATCCCCCAGCGGCGAAGCGGTGCCAAAGCACAACGCATAACACATACTCTGTCCCGAACCCATTGTCAGTCGAGCGACGAGAAAAAAATAAATGTCAGCTGTGAATTCGCCATTCAAAAATGGTGCAGTCGAATTGTCGGTCTAGTAGCTTCGTTATAAGTCACCTTCATAGAGTTGAATTATCTGAATATATATACCTAGTAAATTGTTAACTGACTATATAGAAATCATTCAAAAGTTCGAATAGTTCATAATGTGGTTGCAATTCTGGTTTATTTGCATATATAATTACTAAAAGGTATCAGGGGTGAGAGAGATGAACAATAACAACTCATATGCTGAATTTTTAAAAGCCGTAGGGAACAACAGCACTTCTCTCCAGGCGGAAAAGCTGCTGAATGAAATTTATTGGGATCTGTTTCTGCAACACATTCACTGGGAACAAACGCAAGCCCGCATTATGAACCTGATCGATGACGCGTTGGATCGTCGCGATGAAGAAGCATTTGAAATGTATACACAACAACTCCAAGAGTTCACTCAAGAACAAGGATATGAATATCAGCCTAAATAACATAAGACAGAGCTGTCCGGAAAGTCATCTTCATCTGACCTTTCGAACAGCTCTTTTTGTATGAAGATAATTAATCATCCTCTTAGGTATATTTCATGTGCAGTATATGGCTAGTCTGAAGAGGTGCAGCTTAACTAACATGCATTCACAAAAAAATGAAACGATCAGGCGGCGCCTTGATGCGTCCGTCTGTTTTATTTGCTTCGTTATTCCTTCTCGACAAGAGTTTCTTTAACGACTTAAAGGGTACAATAAAATACATACATAGTTAGTTTAAAACGTACGTTCGTTATTTCTTTAGAAAAAGCTGTAGCTGTGGTAAAATAGAAGGACTAGGTGTTTTAGAATAGGAGTGGAACCTTTTGAACGAAACATTTCAATTGCAAGCCCCATATACACCTCAAGGAGATCAGCCGTCAGCGATCGCGAGCCTTGTTGGTGGTATAAAAGAAGGCAAAAAGCATCAAACGCTGTTAGGTGCAACGGGGACCGGGAAAACTTTCACCGTATCCAACGTCCTAACCGAAATCAATAAACCAACACTGGTCATTGCCCATAATAAAACATTGGCTGGCCAATTATATAGTGAATTTAAAGAGTTTTTTCCTGACAATGCTGTCGAGTATTTTGTCAGCTTCTATGACTTTTATCAGCCGGAAGCGTACGTACCGCAGACGGATACGTATATTGAGAAAGATTCCTCTATCAATGATGAAATTGATAAACTGCGGCACTCTGCGACCAGTTCCTTATTTGAACGTAATGATGTGCTGATTGTCGCATCCGTATCTTGTATCTACGGTCTCGGTTCTCCTGAAGAGTATAACGAGATGGTTCTGTCACTGCGAAGAGACATGGAAATTCCGCGCAATGAATTATTGCGCAAACTGGTAGACATTCAATATGAGCGCAATGACATCAACTTTACCCGCGGAACATTCCGAGTCAGAGGAGATGTAGTGGAAGTATTTCCGGTTTCACGCGACGAACGCTGTATTCGTCTTGAATTCTTCGGGGACGAAATTGAACGCATTCGGGAAGTAGATGCCTTGACAGGTGAAGTGATTGGCGATCGGGATCATGTAGCGATCTTCCCAGGTTCCCACTTCGTAACGCGGGAAGCGAAATTGTTGAAGGCGATCGAAAATATAGAAATTGAATTGGAGCAACAACTCAAATATTTACGTGAGAACGATAAATTGCTGGAAGCGCAGCGACTGGAGCAACGGACACGCTATGATTTGGAAATGATGCGTGAAATGGGTTTTTGTTCGGGTATCGAAAACTACTCAAGACATCTGACGTTACGAGAAGCGGGAGCGACACCGTATACGCTTCTCGATTATTTTCCTGATGATTTCTTGATAGTAGTCGATGAAAGCCACGTGTCGCTGCCGCAAATTCGAGGCATGTACAATGGCGACCAAGCTCGTAAGAAGGTATTGGTAGAACACGGTTTCCGTTTACCATCCGCTCTTGATAATCGTCCATTGATGTTCGAGGAATTTGAGAAGCATATCAGTCAGGCGATGTATATTTCCGCTACGCCGGGTCCTTATGAAATTGAGCATACGGATAAGATGATCGAGCAGATCATCCGTCCGACGGGTCTGCTTGATCCGATCATCGAAGTACGTCCGATTGAGGGGCAGATCGATGATTTATTGGATGAAATTCAGTTGCGTATTGAACGTGATGAACGCGTATTGATTACGACACTGACGAAGAAAATGTCGGAGGATCTGACGGATTACTTGAAGGATATCGGTATAAAGGTGCAGTACCTTCATTCGGAAGTGAAGACGCTTGAACGTACTGAAATCATACGGGAATTGCGTCTTGGCACATACGATGTACTGATTGGTATCAACTTGCTGCGGGAAGGGATCGACATACCGGAAGTTTCGTTAGTGGCTATTTTGGATGCTGACAAAGAAGGATTCCTGCGCTCTGAACGTGCTCTAATCCAGACGATTGGGCGAGCGGCGCGGAACTCTGAAGGACGCGTAATTATGTATGCAGACAAAATGACAGACTCAATGGAAAAAGCGATTGGGGAAACAGAACGACGCCGGGAAATACAGCTTGCGTACAATAAAGAACATGGCATTACACCGCAAACAATTATAAAGCCGATACGCGAAGTAATCCGTGCGACCCAAGTGGCGGAAGAAACGGAATCTTACTTACAGCGCAGAATAGAAGGCAAGAAACTGTCGAAGGAAGAAAGAGGCTTGCTGCTCGTAAAATTGGAAAAAGAGATGAAGGACGCAGCAAAGGCTTTGGACTTCGAAAGAGCAGCCGAGTTACGGGACAGTATTATAGAACTGAAGGCAGAAAGGTAGAGGCTGGATGAAAAATAAAGAATTAGTGATCCAAGGTGCAAGAGCGCATAATTTAAAAGATATTACCGTTAAAATCCCTCGTGATCAGTTAGTAGTCATTACTGGATTATCGGGTTCCGGTAAGTCTTCGCTTGCTTTTGATACTATCTACGCAGAAGGGCAGCGGCGTTATGTGGAATCCTTGTCTGCATACGCCCGGCAATTCCTAGGGCAAATGGACAAACCTGACGTCGATTCTATAGAGGGACTGTCTCCTGCTATTTCGATCGATCAAAAGACGACTAGCCGAAATCCTCGTTCGACGGTCGGTACAGTTACTGAAATTTACGACTATTTACGTTTGCTCTATGCAAGGGTAGGAAAGCCTGTCTGTCCATTGCACGGCACGGAAATTTCCACGCAAACCGTTGAGCAAATGGTCGATCGGATAATGGTACTGCCGGAACGAACGCGCATTCAAGTCCTTGCTCCAATCGTTTCGGAGCGAAAAGGAACGCATGCGAAATTAATTGAAGACATTAAAAAACAAGGGTATGTCCGAGTGCGGGTCAACGGAGAAACCATGGATCTAGATGATAATATCGAATTAAATAAAAACAAAAAACATACGATTGAAATTGTCATTGACCGAATTGTCATAAAAGAGGGCATTGAAACACGTCTTAGTGACTCGCTGGAATCGGCATTACGTCTTGCTGACGGAAATGTCATCGTAGATGTAATTGGCGAAGAAGAGTTGTTTTTTAGTGAGCATCACGCGTGTCCGATTTGCGGTTTTTCCATTGGTGAGCTGGAGCCGCGTATGTTTTCATTCAACAGTCCATTTGGTGCTTGTCCAGAATGTGATGGATTAGGCATGAAACTGGAAGTGGACCCCGACTTGATCATTCCCAATAAGGAACTGACGTTGAAAGAGCATGCGATTGCTCCTTGGGAACCGACAAGTTCACAATACTATCCGGAATTGCTGAAAACCGTTGCGAAGCATCATGGTATTGCCATGGATGTGCCGGTCGGTGAGCTGGCGGATGAAGACCTGGAAAAACTCTTGAAAGGTTCTAACAAAGAGAAAATCCACTTCCGTTATACAAATGAATTCGGCAGTACCCGCGACAGCAATATTTATTTTGAAGGAGTCTTACGCAATGTTGAGCGGCGTTATCATGAGACGTCGTCCGATTACATTCGTGAGCAGATGGGAAAATATATGACGGAGCGGCCATGTCCTGCTTGTCTCGGCTATCGCTTGAAGCCTGAATCGCTTGCTGTATTGATTGACGGTCAGCATATCGGTCTAATCACGGAACGTTCTATTGTAGATACCG
Source organism: Sporosarcina newyorkensis (assembly GCF_900167515.1). Lineage (NCBI taxonomy): Bacteria > Bacillati > Bacillota > Bacilli > Caryophanales > Caryophanaceae > Sporosarcina > Sporosarcina newyorkensis. Next base: position 38,115 of record NZ_FUYJ01000005.1, read on the forward strand.
TGAGTTTTTTCAACCAGCTTCAGCTATCAGAAAAAGACGCACAAATTGCCGATATGATTCTGCGTGAGATCCAAGAGCGATTAGGTTTTCTAATTAACGTTGGCTTGGATTATTTGAACTTATCACGCTCTGCAGGCACATTATCCGGTGGTGAAGCACAGCGGATTCGCCTCGCAACTCAAATTGGTTCCCGTCTGACAGGTGTCCTCTATATCTTGGACGAGCCATCCATCGGTTTGCATCAGAGGGATAATGACCGGCTTATCTCCACCTTGCAAAATATGCGAGATATCGGCAATACATTAATCGTTGTCGAGCATGATGAGGACACGATGATGGCTGCCGATTACTTAATCGATATCGGTCCTGGAGCCGGTGTAGCAGGCGGAGAAATTGTGGCAGCCGGGACACCTGCTAAAGTCATGAAAAACAAAAAATCACTGACTGGAAAATATCTAAGCGGTGAATTATTTATTCCGCTGCCTATAAAGCGCAGACCTAGGGATGAACGCAGTATTGTCATTAAAGGAGCGGCTGAAAACAATCTAAAACATTTGGATGTTGAGTTCCCTTTAGGCCAGTTCATCGCTGTTACGGGTGTCTCGGGTTCAGGTAAAAGTACGCTCGTAAATGAAATCCTGCATAAGACATTGGCTCAGAAATTGAACCGTTCAAAACAAAAGCCGGGAAAATTTGACGAAATCAGCGGAATTGAACATCTCGAGAAGGTCATTGATATTGATCAGTCACCGATCGGACGTACTCCGCGGTCCAATCCGGCAACATATACAGGAGTATTCGATGATATACGAGATGTCTTTGCAATGACCAATGAAGCGAAAGTGCGCGGATATAAAAAAGGGCGATTCAGCTTCAATGTCAAAGGCGGTCGTTGTGAAGCTTGTCGCGGAGATGGAATTATTAAAATCGAAATGCACTTTTTGCCGGATGTCTATGTACCGTGTGAAGTGTGTCACGGCAAACGGTATAATAGAGAGACGTTGGAAGTGACATACAAAGGAAAGAATATCGCAGATGTATTGGCGATGACAGTTGAAGATGGAATGATGTTTTTTGAGAATATACCGAAAATCCACCGGAAGCTGCAGACGATTGTAGACGTTGGTCTCGGCTATATTCAGCTGGGTCAGCCCGCAACCACATTGTCGGGTGGGGAAGCTCAACGTGTTAAATTAGCTTCCGAACTGCACAAGCGATCGAATGGAAAATCTTTTTATATTTTAGATGAACCAACGACTGGCTTGCACGTTCATGACATTGCGAAATTGCTAGACGTTCTTCAGCGCTTGGTTGAGAGCGGTAATACGGTACTCGTTATTGAACATAATCTGGACGTTATCAAAACCGTCGATTATATTATCGATATCGGCCCGGAAGGCGGAGACAAAGGTGGAGAAATTGTCGCAACAGGAACACCGGAAGAAGTAGCAGAAGTTGAGGCATCATACACTGGAAAGTATTTGCGTTCAATCTTGGAACGTGACCGAAATCGTATGAAAGAGCTAATCGGAAAAACAGGGAAATAACTTCCTAATGAAACTTTTATGAAGCGCAGCCGTATAAATAGATAGGAAATGAAAAGCATGTTCAAAACAAGGAGGAGTCTAGAGATGCAAAACGAACGCAGACGAATATTAACTTTGCTGGAAGAAGGCAAAATCACAGCAGACGAAGCGTTGAAATTGTTGGAAGCACTTGGGAAACAAACGGAATCCACCGTGCAAGACGAAAAGCCGTCCACTGCGCAACATTCCGATCTCCATACTGAACAGGATCACCGTTGGTTTGATGAGCAACAGAAAAAGAAAGAATCGACGAATCCGCAAGACACGACAGATGAATCTTCAGCGGATGACTTTTTTGAAGATATTCGCAAAGAATTCATGACGGCGGGAGATCGTTTCATGCAATTTATGGATACGGCTGTCCAAAGAGTGAAAACATTCGATTTTGAAGCGCCATTTGGCAAGTCCGTCTCTTTTACCCATACTGAAAACAAAACAGCAGAAGATGTAGAGGAAATCATTATCCATATAGATCACGGAAAAGTGGAAGTCCTTCCGTCTGATGGTGATGAAATCACTGCGAAGTTCTCTGTTAAGCATTTCAACCACGACTCAGAGACGGAAGCGCGCGCACAGTTCCTTGATAAACTGTTGTTTGTGAAAGACGGCAATAAACTCCGAATCGGCAGTGATTTGAAGATGGTGCAAGTGAATGTCCAATTATACGTGCCTAGCCAGCAGCCTTACCGTAAACTTTCCGTCCGTCTTTTGAATGGCGGTTGTACAGTGGAGAAAGTAGATTTTGATAATCTGCGCATCAAAACTGCCAATGGCAAAATCGAATGTGCGCATATTCGATTTGACGAAGCGGAATTGGAAACCGCTAATGGAATGGTCCGTCTGTTGAAGGTGCGAGGCAATAAACTCGAAGCCGAAACATTGAACGGCCGTGTGTATGTGGATGGAGAATTGATAGACATAGATGCTAAGTCATTGAACGGCAACGTAAGTCTGACAACGACTTCAACGGAAGCTACACGTCTCGATGCGAAGTCCATCAGCGGAACAGTGGAGCTTTATATTCCTTCTACTCTAGGTCTAAGGGGAGAAATTACGTCGAATATGGGAAAACTGGATTTGCAGCTAAAAGACGTTTCGCGAGTGGAAGAGCAAGAGCAATTCCTGCACCGCACGATTCGTTTCAGCAAAGCCGGCGACGATGAAACGAAAGCCTCTTTACAAGTTAACGGCGAATCCAGAACTGGATCTGTCTTAGTTCACTATAACTCCATCGAACTGTAAACATATTTGAAAATGAAAACACCCGCCCTGTCACTTATCTTGTGATAGGGCGGGTGTTTGAGCTGAAGAAACAAGAATAGGGGGGGGAAGGGCAACGTTGATCTACGTTCCAGGCGGACGCTTTCCGCGGGGCGCGGATGAGCCGCTTCCTTCGCTACGCTCAGTCCAGGGTCTCATCATTCGCGCTAAATCCCACAGGAAAAGCCGTCACGAAGTAAGGCTTTTGCGAGCATAAGCGAAGCGTTGGCAGCACATTTTTGCATTTCGACCGTCTTTCGCTCGAATCCCTACTTTGTGACGGTAACTTTAAAGTGTAGTTCATCGTAATTTTCAAGTGGCAATGTTTTGTTCTCCAACAATAGTGATAATAGTTCAAATGCTAAATGGCATGGAGCATTGCCTGTGAGCTTGTTGATGTTAAAATCACTTCTGCCCTTTAACAAAGTCAATGAAAAGTGCCGGTTTTGTACTCTGACTGTGGGAGCACTTTCTAGATTTATAAAAATTACAAGGAATTTGCCATATGACTTTACACTCTAATTAGCGATTGGAGCGGAAGACGGTCGACTCCTGGGGGATCAGCGTGCGTCTTGAGACCCCGCAGGAAGCGAAGCGAACGAGGAGGCTCAAGGCCACGCCCCCCGGAAAGCGTACCGTCTGGAGCGGAAATCCCGGAGTGCTCACTAGCTGTGGTTTCACACGCCTATTCGGATAGTAAATCATAATACTTATCTTTTATTCTAACAAAACCTTTGACTAGAGGTAAGAAAGCGTCCGACTAGAACGTAGAGCAACGATGCCATTATTAATCACCAATTCTCTAATTTTAGCTTTAACCCCTGCCCAATCACAAAATAAGTGATTGGACAGGGGCTTTTTTATTTGGTATAAACCCAACAAAGAATCCCAAACGTAATCGCTCTTGCGCATTGCAGTTGATACGCTTTGCTCTGCAGCAACAGAGCCTCTGTGCGATTCGACATGAAGCCGCATTCTACCAGGATGGCTGGCATCTGAGTATCTCGTAAGACAGCGAAGTTCGCCTTCTTTACACCGCGATCGGTTCGTTGACAGGCGGTGATTATGTTCTTTTGGACTAGCGACGCCAGTACGGAGGAACTTTTGCTTGCCTGTGGATAAATATACGTCTCAATCCCGTGTGCTTCGCTCCATCCATTACCATGCGCATTTGCGTGGATTGATACATACGCATCTGCCCGTAATCGATTGGCAAGCGCCGTCCGTTCGTTTAAGGGCACATCACGTGAAGCCTCATGCACGTATCGAACTTTGATACCTTCCCGGCTTAAACGATCTCCAACAAGTGCAGCAACCGCCGAATTAAACTGGAACTCACGCAGCTTTCCATCAGGGGACCTCTTTCCTGGCGTGTTTGGCCCATGTCCAGCGTCAAGAATGATTAGTGTCATTTTCATCCACTCTCCTTTACTCTGTAGATAGTTGTCTTGTTGAAAAAGGAGACAGCCCATATGAAGTATCACAAGGATAAATCCATTTCATTTCTTTTTCTTCATGTTAAAATAAGATTTGGATAGCTATGACACGAGTTGGAAAGCGGGGAGCTTTATGGGGGAACTAACAGTAGAAGATATTATGAATCGATTCGGCCTTGAATTGATTGCAGGACACGAAGGTATTCATCGGCATATCAATATGAGCGATATTTCACGGCCAGGTCTTGAGATGGCTGGTTATTTTGATTATTATCCATCGGAGCGCGTGCAATTGATCGGCCGCAAGGAAATGTCGTTCTTGGAAACATTGCCGTCGATTACGAGAAGAAAACGTTTGGAACGTCTTTGCTCGGAGGATACGCCTGCATTCATTATTGCACATGGTGAAGAAGGACCGAGAGAACTAAGTCAGCTGGCGGATGAAAAAAATGTTCCGGTTTTGCGCACTGATTACAAAACGACGCAATTTTCCGGCATGCTGACGAATTACTTAGTCGGTCAGCTTGCCCCTATGACTACAGTCCACGGTGTATTAGTGGACGTCTATGGTGTCGGTGTCTTGATCACTGGAGGAAGCGGCGTTGGAAAGAGTGAGACCGCGTTGGAACTAATTAAAAAAGGTCACCGACTTGTCGCGGATGACTCGGTGGAAATTCGCCAAGTATCGGAAAACGTTTTGATCGGTACGTCACCGAAGTTGCTTAAGCATATGTTGGAAATCCGTGGCATTGGCATTATTGATATGATGACGTTATTCGGTGCGAGTGCAGTGAAGGATGATAAGCGGGTGCTGTTGGCGGTCGACTTGGAAATTTGGGATGAGGATAAGCATTATGATCGTTTGGGAATCGATGAGGAAAAGATTGAAATCCTTGATTCACAAATTACACGCTTGTCCGTTCCGGTCAGACCAGGTCGGAATATCGCGGTCATCATTGAAGTCGCTGCTATGGATTACCGTATGAAGCGTCTAGGATTCAATGCAGCGGATGAATTTACAAAGCGTTTGGACCAAGCAATCGCAGAGAATGCGGAAATTTTGAAAGCAGAGGAGAGCGACTAAGTGAATTTATTTTTACTTGCGATTAATCCTGTCGCGATTAGAATCGGCACTTCGGATACAGCTTTAGAAGTACGCTGGTATGGTATTCTCATTGCATTAGGGATTGTATTAGGATTCATCATCGTGCAACGTGAAATGTTGAGAAGGGGCATGCACCCTGACTTTTTGACGGATATGCTCATTTGGGCGATTCCGATTTCAATCATCAGTGCGCGTATTTATTACGTCATTTTCACTTGGGATTATTATCGTGACCATCCCGGCCAGATTATCCAGATCTGGAACGGCGGAATTGCCATTCATGGTGCGCTGATCGGTGCCGTGATTACGGCCATTATTTTTACGAGAAAGCGCGGCGTGTCGTTTTGGAAAGTCGCGGATATTACAGCGCCCGGCTTATTGATCGGTCAGATTATCGGCCGGTGGGGGAATTTCATGAACCAGGAAGCGCATGGTGGTCCTGTTTCAGATGCGTTTAAAGAAAACACGATCATTCCAGACTGGATTATGAACCAGATGACCATCGAAGGAGTGACCTACCATCCGACATTTCTGTATGAGTCGATGTGGAATGTTGTAGGGCTAATTTTAATTCTAGTCATTCGAAGAGTATTGAAGATGAAGCGCGGAGAAATCTTTTTATTTTATGTCATCTGGTATTCGATCGGTCGTTTCTTCATTGAAGGAATGCGGACGGACAGTCTGTATGTAATCGGCAGCTTGAGAGCGGCACAGATGGTATCTGTTGCCGGCGTTATTATTGGGATCGCGATCTTGTTATACCGAAGATTTGTGATGAAGGTGAATGAAAATTATGAAGACAAACAAAAATAATATCTCATTGTCCAGTACGTTGCAAAGCGGTTTGCAGGCTGGGCTGAAAACCACTTGGTCACTGGGGAAAATCATTTTTCCTATTACATTGTTCGTCACCATCTTGCAATTTACGCCTATCCTGCCTTGGTTAGTGGAACTCATTTCTCCGCTCATGCATATCTTTGGCTTGCGCGGTGAAGCAGCCGTTCCACTTGTGCTTGGGAATGCATTGAATTTGTATGCGGGGATTGCAGGGATCATCTCCCTGGAGTTGACGGTGAAGGAAGTATTCATCATAGCCGTTATGATCAGTTTCGCACATAATCTTTTTATCGAAACAGCCGTGGCCCTGAAAGTTGGTGTGAAGCTTTGGCTTGTCCTTGTGGTCCGTCTTGGACTGGCAGCGCTTGCTGGCATACTATTGAACCTTTTCTGGACAGGCGGTTCGGAAACCGCACAATACGGTTTGACTCCGAAAGCGGAAGTTATTCCTGACGGCATTTGGCAGATTATCCTTTTGGGTACAGAAAAAGCAACGTTCGGAGTGTTACAGCTTGCTCTGATCGTTATCCCGCTGATGCTATTTGTTCAGTTCGTGAAAGACCGAAATTATTTGGAACGTTTTTCAAATGGAGTCGCCCCATTTACAAAGTTGATTGGCGTGAAACCAAATGCTTCCATGACACTTGTCGCGGGTCTGTTAATTGGCCTAGCGTATGGGGCAGGTGTCATGATTCAAGCTGTTCAGGAAGATGGAGTTTCCAAACGTGATATTACTTTGGCATTTATTTTCTTAATGGCGTGCCATGCGGTGATTGAAGACACATTGCTCTTCTTACCGTTAGGCATTCCGATTTGGCCATTATTCTTAATACGGCTTGTGACTGCCATATTGCTGACTGTTACGGTCAGCGTGCTGTGGAAACAGCCGAGAGAGAAGGAGGAGTCTGTTGTTGACTGTTAAACCGATCACTACCTTATTGTTTGATTTTGATGGGACTTTGGGAGATACGAACGAATTAATTATCGCTACCTTTCAACATGTACTGAATGACCATTTTCCAGGCCGTTTTCAAAGAGAGGAAATATTGCCCTTCATCGGTCCTTCATTGCATGACACCTTTTCTTCAATTGCACCCGAAATGACAGACCAATTAATCGATGAATATAGAGTTTGGAATTTAGCGAATCATGATGAACTGGTCAGTGCCTTTGATGGAGTGGAGGATACGCTCCGCAGATTGTATGAAATGGGCATGAAAATGGCTGTTGTTTCAACGAAAAAGCGTGACATGGTGGAAAGAGGCTTGCGTCTGATTGGAATAGATTCTTATTTTGAGACAGTTATCGGTCTGGATGATGTGACGAATGCCAAGCCAGACCCTGAGCCCCTTATTCTGGCATTAGAGCGCTTAGACCGTACGCCTGAAGAAGCCCTGATGATAGGGGATAATTTCCATGATATATTAGGAGGGCAAAATGCGGGTGTACGCACTGCCGCTGTTGCCTGGGCGTTAAAAGGGGAAGACTATTTGCAGACATTTAAACCGGATTTCATGTTGCATCATATGTCGGATCTATACGACGTGCTAAAGGGAGAGCGGCCGTGAGACGCACCGAACGCTATCCTTCCAAAGGAGAAGCGAATTCACTTTGGCATATTTATCGGACTGTTTCGATCTTTAAAGTAGCAAAGAATTTCATTATCATCCAAATCGCTCGATATACTCCGTTCGTATCCTGGAAAAATGTTTTGTATCGTCTATTTCTTCGGATGAAGGTAGGGAAACAGACGGCATTTGCGTTAATGGTCGTACCAGATGTCATGTTTCCTGAACGCATTTCGGTCGGCGATAACTCAATCATTGGTTTCAATACGACCATTTTGGCGCATGAATATTTGATCGATGAGTATCGTATAGGAGATGTGGAAATTGGCAGCAACGTCTTAATTGGTGCCAATACGACGATTTTACCTGGAGTCAAAATTGGCGATGGTGCCATCGTTTCAGCGGCATCATTAGTCAACCGTGATATTCCTGCCGGTGTTTTTGCGGGCGGAAATCCAGTCAAAGTCATTTATTCAGCTGAGGAAATGAAGGCACGGGCTGCCCGGGAAGACAAATGAATGACGAGTGAATAAGTTGTGCTATAATAGAAGGTAGATTGCAGAGAGGGACGTTTTGAACGTTCCTCTTACTTTTTCGGAGGAGTTCGATTGGATAAAAAACAAAGGTTCAAAAAGGATAAAATTGTGTCATTTCTGCCGGATGGAGATTTCTATCGTAAGCGTGCGATGCAGGCTATGCAGCGTGAGCAGTTTTCAGACGCTGAAAAATATTATAAACGCGCATTGGAGCTGAATCCTGAGGATGCACTGACCCAGATGGAGTATGGTGTTTTCATCATGGAGGTCGGCCGTTTTGAGGATGCTTATGAATTGCTGAGAGCAGCGGATGAGTTAGAGCCGAACAACGAAGAGACAACATTTTATTTGGCTGAAGTTCATGCGCATCTTGGGTTGTTGCGTGAGGCGAAACAGTATGCGAACAAGTATATCGGATTGTCTCCAGATGGAATATTTGTCGAGGAAGCGCACGAAATCGTTGAGTTTGCCGATCAAGAAGAAACATATCTCGAAGATGGGGAAGTCCCGGACGGAGAAGTCTTGTTCATGCAAGAAAAGGCCCGAAGGATGATGGAAGAAGGCAACTTCGAGCAAGCGATTGATGTACTGGAAGATCTTTTGGCAGACTACCCAAAAACTTGGGCTGTCCACAATAACTTGGCGCTGGCGTACTTTTATATAGGCAAAGAAAAACATGCGGAAGAGATTTTATATGATGTACTTCGTGAGGAGAAAGGCAATATTCATGCACTCTGTAATTTAGCCGTGTTTTTCTATTACGGACGAGATGAAGAGCGACTTGGCAGCATGATGGAATTATTGTCTAAGATCAAACCATATCAAGTCGAACATCGATACAAACTGGGAGCGACATTTGCGCTGACAGGTCGCTATGAAGAAGCGTATTATTGGCTGCGCAGTTTGCAGAAGCGTGGCTTCCAGGGTGATGTCGGTTATTACTTCTGGCTTTCGAATGCAGCCTATTTTACCGGACACCGCCAAGTAGCAGAGCAGGCTTATGAGAAACTATTGCAAATGGATCCGTCAAAAGCTGGATTTGAGCCTTGGAAATCGTTAGAAGATGAGTTGGATCCGGATTCGTATGAGGAAGATGTCTCGTTTTTAATCGAGAAGATTTCCAATCCTTATCGCAGTGAGCGGATGTTTGGCTTGTATTTATTAGGCAAGTCCTCACATTTGCAAGAAATTTTGTCGCATCCCGGCTATATTAATGTGGAAGAGTTAAGTGCGTCGGAACAGTTGTTTTTGGCACATAGCTTAGATTACGAATTTGTAGCAGAGAACGATTTTGAAAAATCATTGAAAAAAGCGTTAACGACGTGTGATTTACTGTATGAACAGTACATGCCACTGGATCAGCAAGGGACACATTTGTTTCAGATGTGGTTCACATTATGTGAGAATGCTTTGGTCGGAGAGTATGCTTTTGCAAATCCTAAAGCAATTGCCGCAGCTGTAGACTATATGTTCCAATCATCGCGCTATGATCAAGTGACGAAGAAGTCGCTGGCAGAGAAATATGACGTAGCTGTTGCCACCTTAACAAAGTATGTTCAGGAATTGATCCAATTTTTGCCTTACACGACGGATTGACAGCAAATTGGATGTTGCATTTAAGTTGAATTCATGCGGCAATTCCACTACGATTTTATGTAGAGCTTATATATTTAAGGAGGACAACTACGATGTCAATAGATAAAGTATATGATGTGATTATTATCGGCGCAGGTCCAGCGGGTATGACAGCAGCTGTTTATACAGCTCGCGGGAATATGTCTACGCTCATGCTGGAGAGAGGCGTGCCGGGAGGTCAAATGGCGAATACCGAGGAAATTGAAAACTATCCTGGCTTCGAGAGCATTTTAGGTCCTGATCTCTCTACGAAGATGTTTGACCATGCGAAACGTTTTGGAGCAGAATATGCTTACGGGGACGTTACGGAGATTAAAGACGGCCGCGAATTTAAAACGATTCATGTGGGCGACAAGAGCTATAAGGCACGTGCTATTATTATTACGACAGGCGCGGAATACCGTAAAATGGGCATCCCGGGCGAAGCGGAGTTGACGGGTCGCGGTGTCAGTTATTGTGCGGTATGTGATGGAGCATTTTTCCGTGGCAAAGATATCGTCGTAATTGGCGGCGGAGATTCTGCGGTTGAAGAAGGTTCATATTTGACGCGTTTCGCGAACAAGGTAACGATCATTCATCGCCGTGATGAACTGCGGGCACAAAAGATTTTGCAAGAACGTGCATTTGCGAATGAAAAGATTGATTTCATTTGGAATACGACAGTGAAGCAAGTGAACGAGAAAGATGGCAAGATCGGATCTGTGACATTAGTGTCAACTGAAGATGGATCAGAGCGCGAGATGGAAACGGAAGGGATGTTCGTCTATATTGGATTGGATCCTCTTACGGGGCCATTCAAGGAACTTGGTATCTTGGACGAGAATGGATACATCGAAACGAATGACATCATGGAAACGAAAATTCCTGGAATCTACGCTGCAGGCGATGTTCGTGAAAAACTGTTGCGTCAAGTAGTTACAGCAACGGGGGACGGAAGTATCGCTGCACAAGCGGCTCAGAAGTATATTGAAGAATTGATGGAAGAACAAGAAGCAAAAGCTTAATCGATTCGTAACTTCAATGTAACAGGTTTGCAATGTAGAAAGGTTATTGTATAGGTAGTCAAGACCCCCTTTTTACAATATAGCAACTTTGTGGCTATTTGCGGTAACAAACTTCCGTGAATAGCCTCCTTTTTTTGTCGTTTTTCCGGAAAGCATTGTATACTAGTACTACATACTTGAAAAGTGGGGAACTACATATGCAAAAAATTGCTAATTTACTCGTAGTCAAAGATGGGCAAGTCCTTTTGCTGAAGAAACCGAGACGCGGATGGTATGTGGCTCCGGGAGGGAAAATTGATGAGGGGGAATCCATCTATGAAGCCGCTATACGCGAATTCGTAGAGGAAACTGGAGCGCGTCCCATCAATCCGCATCTTAAAGGTGTCTATACAATGATGATCATGGATGATGAGGGCGAGGCATTATTGAATGAATGGCTCCTTTTCACATTCATTTCACATGATTATTCGGGTGAACTGTTGGAAACAACAGTAGAAGGAGAGCTGGAATGGCATCCTATAGAGAGTCTGCATACATTACCGATGGCGGAAGGAGATCGTTCCAATTTATTGTTTGCGATTCATCATGAAGGTACGCAATATGGAACGTTTTATTATACAGAGCAATTTCGTTTATTGCGTGAGTCGCTACAACAATCGATGGAAGGTGAATAGAATAGTATGGATCAACCACATGTTTCAAATGAATATGAAGTTGTAATTATTAGCGGAATGTCAGGTGCTGGAAAAACGGTTGCTATGCAATGTTTTGAGGATATGGGCTTCTATTGTATCGACAATCTGCCACCCGAATTATTTGTGACATTCTTGGAATTGATGATGAAATCCGATAATCAGATGAGACGCATTGCCGCGGTGATGGATACACGCGGTGGCAGCCTGTTTGATTCATTGGTCACTGCTTTGGATGAGTTGTTCAAAATGGATGGCGTTAAGGCGAGTTTGTTATTTCTTGATGCGAATGATGAAACGCTTGTTAAACGCTATAAGGAAACGCGTCGCTCTCATCCTTTATCCGAAGGTGGCGTGTTGCTCGAAGGCATACGGAAAGAACGTATTTTACTGACGGAATTAAAAGGCTTGTCGCGATCGATTTATGACACGTCCCAGTTAAAGCCGAAACAATTACGTGAAAAGATTATGCGGGAATTTTCCAAGGCAGGCGAGCCGACGTTTACGTTGAATTTTGTTTCATTCGGATTTAAGCATGGAATGCCGATCGATGCAGATGTCGTATTTGACGTCCGATTCTTACCGAATCCATATTATTTGGAAGAATTACGTCCAATGACTGGATTAGATACGGAAGTCTCTGAATACGTTTTAAAGTGGAATGACACAAAAGTATTGATTGATAAATTGACGGATCTTTTCAGATTCCTGATCCCGCAGTATAAGCAAGAAGGAAAAGGGCAGGCAGTCATCGCATTTGGCTGTACAGGTGGTCAACATCGCTCCGTCACACTTGCCGAATACTTCATGAAAGAATTCAAAGAGGATTACCCAACGTTTGTTTCTCACCGGGATGTCGAAAAAAGAAAGGTGTGACATTGCTATGCCATCCACTACTATAAAAAGAGTTGTTGTGTTCGGCGGTGGAACAGGCCTTTCAAACATTTTGCGTGGATTGAAACGCTATCCTATTGATTTGACAGCGATTGTCACAGTAGCAGATGACGGAGGTAGTTCGGGCCGATTGTTCGATCAGTATGACATCCCGCCGCCAGGAGATATCCGACAGGTTATGGCAGCGCTTTCAGACGTAGAACCGTTGATCGAAAAGATGTTCCAATACCGTTTTGAAGGGTCCGATGATCTGAAAGGCCACTCACTCGGAAATCTCATGCTGACGGCGTTAACAACGATCACTGGAGATTTTGCGCGGGCGGTGGAGCAGATGGGGCTCGTCCTGAATATAAAAGGAAAAGTCTTGCCGGCAGCAAATCAACGTATAACCTTGCATGCTGAGCTTGAAGATGGTTCAATAATTACAGGTGAATCCAAAATACCTCTCTATGGTAGAAAAATCCGAAACGTATTTATTTCACCGGAAGATGTCAAGCCGTTGCCGGAGACCGCGGCGACGATCAAAAAGGCGGATTTGATCGTGTTTGGGCCTGGCAGCTTGTATACTAGTATTTTGCCGACCATACTTGTGCAAGATATTCGGGACGCAGTTCTCCAAAGTACCGCGAAGAAGGTCTATGTCGGTAATTTGACGACACAAAGAGGAGAGACTTTCCGCTATACTGCTTCTGAGCACGTTCAGGCTCTGTATGACCACGCGGGAGAGCCTTTCCTGGATGCTGTCCTCGTTAATAATGTAGAAGCCTTCAGACGCGCTTACAAAAGTGTTGGAGAAGAAACGGAGCCGTGGTTGGTCGAAAACGATCTAGATAAGCTTCAAGCGCTCGTGCCTGAAGTATTTGTACAAGAAATTGCTACTGTATATAATGGAACGATAATGCATAAATCGGCAGACGTGGCGGATGTGTTGATGCGCTATATAGAGAGAACGTAGAAGGCGGATAGATATGAAGATCGCCGAAAAAGGGGGAATATCATGTCTTTTGCATCCAAAACGAAAAAGGAATTGACGCAAATTGAAGCGGAGGACTGCTGTACGAAAGCAGAAATTGCAGCTTTTATTCGAATGAATGGCGTGATGTCTTTTTCCAATAAACAATTAAGTCTTGATGTTCAAACAGAAAATGCAGCGATAGCAAGACGACTTTATTCTAACTTGAAAAAGTTGTATCCTTATAAAGTAGAGATGCTTGTACGGAAGAAAATGCGTTTGAAGAAAAATAATATTTATATTTGCCGTATTCGGGAAGGCGCTAAGGATTTATTGGAAACACTGTCCATTATGACGTATGATTTTCAAATGGTGAACCGAATCGACCCGCAGCTCATTGAAGACGACTGCTGCGCGCGTGCATACTTACGCGGAGCTTTCCTGGCAGGAGGTTCCGTCAATAACCCTGAGACGTCTTCCTATCACTTGGAGGTGTTCTCAAGTTATCAAGAACATAGCGAATCACTAGTCGAGTTAATGAATCGATTCCAATTAAATGCGAAATCTATAGAGCGAAAAAAAGGATTTATCGCGTATTTGAAGGAAGCTGAAAAGATATCCGATTTCCTAGGTATAATCGGTGCGCATGTATCTCTCATGAAATTTGAGGATGTCCGAATTATGCGGGATATGAGGAATAGCGTAAATCGGCTAGTGAATTGCGAAACCGCCAATCTGAATAAAACGATTGGTGCGGCCCAGCGGCAAGTAGAGAATATTAAGTTGATTGAACAGACGATCGGGCTCGATCAATTGCCGGAACGTCTGCAAGAAATTGCTCAATTACGCGTAGCTCATCAAGATGTTACGTTAAAAGAATTGGGCGAACTGGTGACAGGGACGCCTGTCAGTAAATCGGGTGTCAATCATCGCTTGCGGAAGATTGAAGAGATCGCTGAAAGATTGCGCGGAAATTAACGAAAGAACGAGTAGATCCTTCTTAAAAAAGGAAGAAAAGGAGCATACGATATGGTAGAAAAAACTGTGAAAGTGGGAATCAAACCTGGATTACAGGCGAGACAAGCCGCACTATTTGTCCAGGAAGCAAATAAATACACTGCAGATATTTATTTGAAGAAAGAAAGACGCCAGGTGAATGCGAAAAGCATCATGGGGATTATGAGTCTGGCGATTGCCAAAGGCACTGAGATCATCTTGATGGCAGACGGCATTGATGAAGACTTGGCACTTCAGAATCTTACGGATTTTGTAGAAGCTGAACAGCAATAAAAAGAACCGATTCTCCTTTTTGGGAAGAATCGGTTCTTTTTTGTCTTATTTTTTCATGTCGCTGCGTTGAACGATATGATCGATTAAGCCATATTCTTTTGCACGTTCCGCTGTCATGAAATTATCACGATCCGTATCTTGTGCGATGACTTCAATCGGCTGACCTGTACGATCGGCCAAAATTTGATTCAACTTCTCACGTAAGTGCAAGATGCGCTTCGCTGCGATTTCAATTTCAGTCGCTTGACCTTGTGCACCACCAAGTGGTTGGTGAATCATTACTTCTGCGTTAGGCAATGCGTAACGTTTGCCTGGTGCTCCCGCTGTCAGTAAGAAGGCACCCATGGATGCAGCCATACCGATACAGATTGTCTGGATGTCCGGTTTAATAAATTGCATCGTGTCGTAGATCGCCATACCCGCTGTAATACTTCCACCCGGGCTGTTAATATAAATGGAGATGTCTTTTTCCGGATCTTCTGCTTCCAGGAATAAGAGCTGCGCAACGATCGAATTCGCAACATTGTCATCGATGCCGCTGCCGAGCATGATAATCCGGTCTTTCAACAAGCGGGAATAGATGTCATACGCCCGTTCACCACGGTTGGTTTGTTCAATAACTGTAGGAATAAGATTCAATGGTACTTCCTCCTTTTAATGCTTCATAATAATCGTTCGGTTGAAATTAGTTGGTATTTCAACTATAATTGTATTTTACCTATGATGGTCAACAAAGGTCAAATCATTTGCCTTAAAAAATTAGATTGCTTTTCATTCTATTCCACGGTATAATGGAAGATGTCTGTTAGAGAAGCTTTTATAATTTTTGCAGCAGACGAGATCACTGAGTATAGGTAATGTTTTTATTTTGCCCTCGTGGTGCAACGGATAGCACGTAAGATTCCGGTTCTTAAAATGTGGGTTCGATTCCTGCCGAGGGCGTTACTAGGTTAAATCGTTATACGATATGTACTGAATAAAGATCCTGTAAATGTTGATTTATCATCATTTACAGGGTTTTTCATTTTTGTCCAATACAGTGAAACGAATTTGTGTTTCACGTGTGCTATTTCTGTTCTCATGTCCACTTTCTTGAGTATCGACAACACACGGTTCTTTTATAACATATGTTAGCAGCAAGGAAGCTAAGAAATTTCTCAATTGGTACAATAACTTTGTTGCTTGGAGTATTAAAGGTTTAGTTGCAAAAGAGACTTGTTAAACCGTCCGAAAAGTCATTTCTACATGACTTATCAGATGGTTCTTTTTTATGCTTGGTCACACAAAAAGTAGCTATAATTGAAAGATATTATTCATTTTCTTTATGAATTAAATAATGGGAAAATAAGTATGAGATTAGGCCTTTAAATCGAAAAAGAAAGTTTGTATGAAGCGAAATTAAATTAGCGCCTTTTCACCTATTAAAAAATAAAATTTAAATATATTAATAGCGAATCTTGTCTCTTGAAAACGCTGTCATAATCATGTTTGTAGATGGTATCCACTTAATTGGATATTTAGAAAATAACGAAAACGATTTGAACTCGAATTTTAACTATGGTAATCTAGCAACTAAGTAAAAAATGTTTGATGAAAAAGTCAAGGGGGAGAATTATGAAGAAGTCGGCGATAGGTGTTTTGGCGATGATGATGCTTTTACTACTGGCAGCATGCGGTAATGGTGATTCAGATTCCGGTAGCAGCAGTAGTGGAAGTAAGTTGGATGATTTGAAAGAGAAAGGCGTTGTCAGAGTCGGCTTTGCCAATGAGAAACCGTATGCATATGAGGAAGATGGGGAATTGCAAGGTGCTGCGGTCGCTATTGCCAAAGCGGTCTTTGAAAACTTGGGCGTTGAGGAAGTGGATGGCAAACTATCCGAATTCGGTCAATTGATCCCAGGCTTAGGCGCAGGGAAGTTTGATGTAGTGACAGCGGGTATGGCAATTACGCCGGACCGTTGTGCAACTGTTTCGTTTGGTGAGCCTGAAATCAAATATGGGGAAGGCTTGATCGTAGAAAAAGGCAACCCGATGAATTTGAAGAGCTATAAAGATATTGCCGCGAATCCAGATATCAAAGTGGCGGTGATGAGTGGAGCTACAGAAAAAGATTTCATGCTTCGTGAAGGCATTGCAGAAAGTCAAATTATGATGGTTCCCGATATTCCGGCTTCATTCTCAGCTGTTGAATCGGGGCGTGCTGCTGTCACAACGGGTACTGAAATGACCATTAAAATGGCGCTGGAATCAGCAAATAATGACAAGCTCGAGTTTGTCACGGATTTCGAACAACCTGATATCGAAGGCGTACCAAGCTATGGCGCAGCTGCTTTCCTAGACAGTGATGATGAACTGCGTGAAGCGTACAATGAAGAATTGCAAAAGCTGAAAGACAGCGGGAAAATTGCAGAGTTGATCGAACCATTCGGTTTCACAGAAGAGATGAATATTGTTGAAAATGAAATAACAACGGAAAGTGTCTGCAGCGGAGAGAACTATTAAAAGAGTGGCCGGGTCATGCCCAACAGCGGCATGGCCTTTTTCTTACCTTCCGTAAGCTGCTCATGGCACTAGATTAAGAAGGATGAAATGAAAACGTAAATAATGGAGTGGTTTTTGTGAGTTCCTTACCCGATATATTTTCCACCGTCGTACAAGGGTTAGGCGTAACGTTACAGGTGCTGGTCCTGTCGATTATTTGTGCGAGTATTATCGCTTTCGTCGCAGGTCTGTCGCGTGTCAACACGAATCCTTTGCTGAGAGGGTTCACTGGTTTCTATGTAGAAATTTTTCGTGGGACATCGCTGATTGTACAATTGTTCTGGTTTTCCTATGCACTGCCCGGCCTATTCAATATCCATCTGGGGAGCGATATATGGGTGGCTGTACTGGCGATTTCGCTAAATTATGGGGCCTATATGTCTGAGATTGTGCGCGGATCGATTCAAGCAGTGGCGGTCGGACAGACTGAAGCATCCGTCGCGCTGAATTTATCGAAATTTCAACGGATGCGGCATATTATTCTACCTCAGGCGCTGCGTATGATGCTTCCTGAATACGGCAACTACTTGATTCAAATTTTGAAAGCAACGTCGTTGGTGTCATTGATTGGACTGACGGACTTATTGTATTACGGAAATATTTACCGAAGCACGCACTTGGCGGAATCCCCGACGGTTTATGTACTTCTCCTCGTGATGTACTTTGTGATTGCGCTGCCGTTGATTGCTTTCACAAGAAAGATGGAGAGTGTATCGAAGAAAGGGGTGGCTAGCTGATGACTTGGAGTTGGGAAGTGTTTTTTTCAGTAATTCCTATGATTTTTAAGGGCTTATGGATCACCCTAGGACTGACGCTGGCATGCTATTTATTTGCCGCTGTCTTCGGATTCTTCTGGGTGTTTATCAGCAGACTTCCTTGGCGGCCTGTGCGATGGCTGTTTGGATGGCTTGCGGAATTCATTCGTTCTACGCCTCCGCTCGTGCAATTGTTTTTTATTTATTATGCATGGCCTATGATGCCGGTTGTAGGGGTGTCGCTAAATCCTTTTGTAGCTGCAATTCTCGGTCTTGGCATACATTTTAGCACGTACATGTCTGAAGTATATCGTTCAGGCATTGAATCAGTGGATAAAGGTCAGTGGGAAGCATCGACTGCACTGAATTTATCCACACGTCAAAAATGGATGAAAATCATTTTGCCTCAAGCAATTCCGCCGACGATCCCAATGCTCGGGAATTACTTGATCATCATGTTTAAGGAAGTTCCACTTGCGTCTACAATCGGTGTGGTGGCGATGCTTCATATCGCGAATGACTATGGAGCTCAATATTATAAATACGTGGAGCCTCTTACTGTGGTGGCGCTGTTCTTCTTATTATTGAGTTATCCTTCGGCGTTGTTGATAAATAAATTAGAGAAAAAATACAATCGCCGGTTCGACAAGAAGACGCTGGCATAATGCATCCTGAATAAAAACGCAACTGAATGAAGGAGAGGGGAAGAGAATGGAACCGATAGTGCAATATAAAGACGTTCATAAATCATTTGGACAAACCGAAGTATTAAAGGGGATTGACCTGGATATCAAACCATCTGAAAAAGTGGCGCTGATCGGTCCGAGTGGTTCTGGTAAAACGACGATCATCCGGATGTTGATGACACTGGAAGAACCGACAGCTGGCATCATTGAAGTGAACGGCGAGAACTTATGGCAGATGGAGAAGAAAGGCGAGTGGGTGACAGCAGATGAAAACCATCTGCGTTCCATTCGTGGAGATATCGGTATGGTATTCCAACATTTTAACCTTTTCCCGCATATGACGATTTTGGAGAACTGCATGTTGGCACCAGTTCTCGTGAAAAATGAAAGCAAGTCGGAAGTGAAAGCGACGGCCGTTGAGATGCTTGAAAAGGTGGGGCTGGGTGACAAAATCGAACTTTATCCTGCACAATTGTCAGGCGGACAAAAACAACGTGTCGCCATGGCTCGCGCCTTGATGATGCGTCCGAAAGTCATGCTGTTCGATGAAGTGACGTCCGCCCTTGACCCAGAGTTAGTCGGAGAAGTGCTGGAAGTCATCCGTGATTTGGCGAAAGAAGGGGAGATGGCAATGATCCTCGTTACACATGAAATGGATTTCGCCCTCGACATCGCTGATCGTGTCGTCTTCCTGAATGAAGGCGTCATCGAAGAACAGGGTGCGCCTTCAGAAATTCTGATGAATCCGGAAAGTGAGCGTCTGCAAGATTTCTTAGGACGTTTTACAAGCAGTAGATGAAAAAGGAGCTGACCGGGAAATTTCGGCCGGCTCCTTTTTAACGCGGGAAGAAGTTGTCGGGAAGGGTAGACGAAAATGTTCGTTTCGTTGGCTGTTTGGCTCGCTTGTTAAGTGATTTGGTTCGGGATGCCCCGACTTTGGTGCGGTCCGGAAAATTTTTCGCTTGGTTCGTTGGCATTTTGGCTCGGTGCAATGACACTTTCGTGCGTTTCGCCTCTACGCTTGCTGGAACACGGAAAAAAAGACTGTCACTGAAAACTTCCAGGACAGCCTTTTATCTTCATACGATGGTCAGCCACCACCATAATCCGGTTAACGTAATAAATAAAGTAGGAACAGTTAATACGATACCTACTTTGAAATAATACCCCCAAGAAATTCGGACGCCTTTTAATGAAAGAACATGCAACCAAAGCAAAGTAGCCAATGATCCGATCGGTGTCATTTTCGGTCCAAGATCAGACCCAATGACATTAGCGTATATAAGAGCTTCGCGAATTTCAGGTGATACAGCTGCATCTTGGATGGCCAATGCATCGATCATGACGGTAGGCAAATTATTCATGAAAGAGGAAAGAATAGCAGCAATGAAGCCCATACTGATCGTGGCGGCATACAATCCGTGGCTGGACGTCCATTCGATCAAACTAGTCAGCGTAGCGGTCATGCCTGCGTTTCGTAAGCCGTATACAACAACATACATGCCGATTGAAAAGAAGACGATTGCCCAAGGCGCACCTTTTATCACTTTATTTATTTCTACAGCGGGACTGCGTTTGGCTGTCAGCAAGAAGAGAAGTGCTACCGCCCCTGCAACAAATGAAACAGGCAGAGTGAGGGATTCGCTGGCAAAGTAGCCGATCAACAAAATGCCGAGTACAATCCATGAAATCCGAAACATTCTCTGATCCTGAATGGCAGCGGCAGGTTGACGCAGCCGCGATTCATCGAAATGCTTCGGAATGGATTTAGCAAAATAAAGATAGAGTACCAGGATGCTCGCGATCAAACTGAAGAAGTTCGGGATGATCATTCGGCTCGCATATTCCGCGAAACCTATGCCGAAGAAATCAGCGGATACAATATTCACCAGATTGCTTACGACGAAGGGAAGAGATGTCGTATCCGCGATGAAGCCGGATGCCATAACGAAAGGCAAAATCATCTTTTCTTTAAAATCGAGAGCTCTCACCATTGCCAAAACAATCGGAGTCAAAATCAGAGCAGCCCCATCATTCGCGAAAAGAGCCGACACGGCAGCACCGAGAAGAATGATGAGCAAAAACATCCGCAAGCCGCTGCCTCTGGCAAACCTCGCCATATGCAATGCCGCCCATTCGAAAAATCCGATTTCATCCAAAATCAATGAAATGATGATCAGTGCTACGAAGGTCAGCGTAGCATTCCAAACGATGGATGTTACATCCAGAACATCTGAGAAGCTGACAACTCCAACGAGCAATGCCAGAATTGCACCTGCCACCGCAGACCAACCAATGGATAACCCTTTCGGCTGCCAGATAACAAATACAAGTGTCAGTAAAAAGATTAGGAAAGCCAGAATTATTTGCATCGATTATTCTCCTCTCTGCAGGTGGTCGTCTGTCTTGGTAATAATTTGAGTAGATCAAGTAATAAAGAGTATTGAGGATGATGAGCGTTAATCGACCAATAAATCCATCTGCCGCGTCTTTCATCCAGCACGATTCCTTCTTTCTTCAATCTGTGCATATGTTGGCTGACGGCAGGCTGCGATACGTCCAGCAAAACAGTCAGGTCGCAAATACACAAAGGTCCTTCTTCTAACGCTTTCAGCAACCGTAATCTTGATTTATCGCCTAGCGTTTTCATATAGCGTTCCAATGTTTCAATATCCATAAAAGGCTCCTTTAATGTTTGTTAAAACTATTATATAAGTAGTTGCTTATATGTACAATGCTATTATCGAAAAAGATTATCAAAATAAAAAGAAGCCACTCAATAAAGTGACTTCTTTCCATTCTATAGTTGGTTGACCTACATTTAACGTTCTTTGCTTAACTCATCATGTATGAGATTCATATTGTATTCCAAGTATTTGATGTACGTATCCACTTCATCACCAGGGTTTCCGATTTCATCAGAGTAGATTGGCTTTTCCGCGATTGGAACGTCGGTTTCTTTAGATACGGTTTCCATTGGACGTGTATCGACATTAGATTCTACAAAAAGAACAGGTACTTTATGTTCTTCTATATAGTGGATCAAGTCTTTAATTTGCTTAGGGGAACCGTTTTCCTCTGTATCGATTTCCCATATGAAGGCTTCTTTCAAACCATAGTGATCATTCAAGTATTGGAAAGCACGTTCACTCGTTACCAGCACGCGATTTTCTTCAGGTATGGTTTCAATACGCTCTTGGAATTCTGCATCCAAGTCTTTCAGACGTTGTACATATTCGTCACCTTGCTCTTTAATCTTATCGCTGTCTGACGGATGCTGTTCAATCAATGCATCACGCAAATCTTCAGCCATCTTCACTCCTACAGCTGGATCGATGAACGCATGCGGGTTGATTTCTTCATCGCGGCCATCTTCTCCACCCAAATACTTAGGTTCCACACGCTCCGTTAAACTATAGATGTTCTCTTCTTTTTGATTCACAGAATCCATCATTTTAAAGAACCAGCCGTTTTTCCCGCCTTCAAGGTTTAAGCCATTATAAAATAGAACATCGGCGTCTGTTGCGGCTTTAATATCATCGGGTAACGGCTCGTATTCGTGAGGGTCCGTTCCAGTTGGCACTAAGTTATACACTTCTACCAAGTCCCCGCCGATTTCACGTGCCATATCCGCGATGATTGTAAAAGACGTCACAACTTTCAATTTTTCATTGGACTCAGTTGGTTTTTTACCTTCATCCGAGTTTCCTTCCTTAGGGCCGTTGTCGTCTTTACCGCATGCTGCTAACATGATCACAGCAAGTAAAGACAAACCTAACCATTTTACAAAACTTTTCATTTGATTCATTCTACTCCTTTGTGAATAATTATATTTATTTTTCCGCATCGGCGGTTGATCCTTTAATTTACCATCGGCTTGCGTTTAGACTTGGAGCGAAACTTACTGACTACAATCCCTTGCTTAGGTGAGAATAAAAGTGCCACTACGAATAGGGCAGTCGCTGCCAAAGCGATGACGGGACCGGACGGCATGTTGTATAAAAAGCTGAAATAGAGACCGATAATGGAAGACATCGCACCGAAGAATGAAGCGAGCACGACCATGATCGATAGGCGGTTCGTTAAGAGATAGGCTGTGGAAGCAGGTGTAATCAATAAAGATACTACCAAAATCACTCCAACCGTCTGTAACGAAGCAACTGTCACCAAAGTCAGTAAGAACATGATGCCGTAGTGAATCAGCCGAGTTTTTAAACCATAGGCTGCAGCCATCGTTTCATCAAAACTGGAAACGAGCAATTCTTTGAAGAACAGAATAACAACTAGAATCACGATGGCTCCGATTACCAATGTCAGCCACATATCAGAAGTTCGGACAGATAACACATTACCGAATAAAATTTGTGTCAGGTCCGTCGCACTTTTTGCTTGTGTGATCAAAATGATACCAAGGGCAAAAAACGCTGAAAATACGATCCCGATAGATGAATCATTTTTAATTCGGCTGTTTTGAGAGATTGCCCCGATTCCAAAAGCGGTTAATACTCCCGTTGCGACAGCTCCATAGAAATAGTTGATGCCAAGCATATACGAAATAGCAACGCCTGGCAGAATGGCGTGAGAGATCGCATCCCCCATTAATGCCATGCCGCGAAGTACGATAAAGCTTCCGATCACACCGCAGATAACCCCGACCATAATGGAAGTGATAAACGCTTTCTGCAAAAATCCATATGTCATTAAATCTTGAATAAACTCCATTACATCGAAACCTCCAAGCCATCGAACATGAATTGTCGGTTGTATGCTTTCGTCATATTTTCCGCCTGGAACACTTTGTTCACAGGCCCGGCATCGATTAATTCCTTATTGATTAATACCAGGTCATCAAAATAATTTTTTACTTTTGAAAGGTCGTGGTGAACAACGAAGACAATTTTGCCGGCTTCCTTCAATTTTCGTAATATATCAATGATGACTTCTTCGCTAGACACATCAATACCGACAAACGGCTCATCTAAGAAGAAATAATCCGCTTTTTGAGCCAATGCCCGTGCTAAAAACACGCGTTGTTGTTGCCCGCCAGAAAGTTCGCTGATCTGTCGGTTCGCAAATTCCTCCATGCCAACTTGCTTCAGACATTCCATCGCCCATTCTTTATCAGCTTTTTTCGGACGCCGCAATAAGCCGACTTTAGGGTAAGTTCCGAGAAGAACTGTATCTTTTACAACAATTGGAAAGCTCCAGTCGATATTCGAACGTTGTGGAACATACGCAATTTGTTTGCGCATTTCATCTATAGACTTGCTGCCAAGTTTGACGGAACCGCAATCTTTATGGATTAATCCCAGCATGGCTTTCATTAATGTTGATTTCCCGGCACCGTTTGGACCGAGGACCCCAATTAAACTTGAGGCTTTAAATGAAAAGGATATATCCTTTACAACTTCATTTCCGTCATACGATACACTGATGTGTTCGACTGTTATCGGATCAACCATCTTGTTTCCTCCTTCAATTATCTTTCCCTCGGGCAACTTTTAGTTAAATAAAAAACTAATGAAAATTTTATTCAGGCAATCGTTCAATTTTGAAAGTTATAAAATACTATAAAACATTAGTTTCCCTCATGCAACTCTAGTGCATGATTTGTACTAGATTCTTTCCCTCGTACAACTTTTTACAGTATAGCTTACTCAAAATAATCTGTAAAGGTATAAATGAAAAATGTTCTCAAAAAGGTTTAGTATTTTACACAATATCTCCGTCATATAGTAGTTAATATATTCACGGATTGAAATGGGATATTGGACGAATACCCAAGGAAAGTTGTGTAATTTCCAAAAGGTGAAATCAACTGGACGTTTGGCGGGATAAAGAATAAGGGTAAGTAAATACTAACCAGACAAGAAAGGAGCAATTGTGAATGAAGAAAATTACAGGACCACTTATAGTCGTCATCATTTTAGTTGTCATAGCAGCTGTTATGATTGTCCCGAGCTATAATAAATTAGTGAATTTAGAAGAAGATGTCGATCAGTCGTATGCACAAATTGAAACTCAATTACAGCGCAGAGTGGACTTAATTCCAAACTTAGTCAGTACAGTAAAAGGTTACGCGTCTCATGAGAAAGAGGTTTTGGAGAACATCGCGAACGCCCGCAGTAAAATGGCGGGAGCGCAAGGACCGGAAGAGCAGGCAGCAGCGGATTCAGAGCTCTCAAGTGCACTGAGCCGGCTACTGGTAGTCGTGGAAAATTATCCGGATTTAAAAGCCAATCAAAACTTTCAACAACTAATGGATGAATTGGCGGGTACAGAGAACCGAATTGCGGTCGCACGAAAAGATTACAATGATGTAGTGTCTGTCTTTAATCGAAAAGTAAAACGTTTCCCTGGTAAAGTCATTGCATCCACTTTTGGCTTTGACGAAAAAGAATATTTCAAAGCGGTTGAAGGGGCGCAACAACCGCCAGCAGTCGATTTTGGGGATGATACGAAGTGAGAAACCGTTTTTGCATGTTTGTTGCCGTGCTGCTACTCGCCCTGATTGGCACTGCAGCACCTGCTCATGCGATTACGGAAGTGATAGTGGATGACGCGGATGTTTTGTCACCTCAACAAGAAGCGGAATTACGGGAGTATGGCATTCGTTTACAGGGTGCTACGAAAGCAGAATTTGCGGTGCGTACAGTTTATTCGCTTGATGGGGTACCGGTGGAAGAGTATGCCGTAAAAAAGCTCAGAGAATTGCAACTTGGCGATAAAAGTATGGACAACGGAGCATTGCTGATCGTTTCCACCGAAAAGGATGAAGCGGCAGGTATTAAAAGAGAGTTTTATCTAACGACGGGCTATGGGTTGGAAGGTGCGCTACCGGACGGTAAAGTGGGACGCATCATCGATGAAGTGGCGATGCCTTATTTAAAAGCAAACCCACCACAACCTGATTTGGCAATAATGGAAGCGTATAAAGCATTCTACAATGAAATCGCTGCGGAATATGGATTGGATGGAGAAGAGCTTCCGGTTGATTACCCTGAATCTTCGGAGGAACCTGGTCTTCCACCTATCATTGTCATCTTCATTATTTTATATATTCTCTATCGTATGTTTAGAGGCGGTGGAGGAAAAGGCGGTGGCGGTCCGCGCGGCCGATCTCGCGGAGGTCCGATATTCTTCCCAGGCCCAATGGGAGGCGGGGGTTCCGGTGGTGGATTTGGAGGCGGCGGCTTTGGCGGCTTCGGCGGAGGTGGTTCCGGCGGAGGTGGCGGTGCAGGAAGAAGTTGGTGAGCGAAAAACAATAGGGCTGTCGGGAAAATGATTTTTCCGACAGCCCTCTTTCATTATATGTAGATGAAATATTTGCTGGTCGATCATAAACCATCCTCCAGCGCTCATAAACATCAGTTGCCGCTCATATTGCATCTCTAGCCGCTCATACGCAACCTTCAAGCGCTCATAACATCACTGAACACTATCATAAAGACACTCCCAGCGCTCATAAGACAATTTTATTTACGTAAACAATGCCCTTGCGTAGACACGATCCATTCTATACGATAAAAGGAGAAAAACTTACGGGGTGAAGCACATGAAATTCTCATTTTACACAAGACCGAACTGCGGGTTATGCGAAGATGCTGAACGGATGCTTCGGCTGGTAGCGGAAGATCATCCGATTGAATGGCAGACGATCAATATTGAAGAAGACGAACAAGCCCATGAAAAATACATGCTCATGATTCCGGTCCTCGAACAAAATGGAAGCGTCTTAAAATACGGAAATATCGGCTATATCGATATTTTAGAAATAATTGACTAATGAAAACGCTTTCTTTGTTGAATTGATTATTAAAAGATGTTATACTCTATGTATAATATTTTTTTAATCCAGGTGGGACAATATATTTTAGTTGGGATCAATAAAAACCCACCACTGAAAAGAGTGATGTGATTGAGCTTATCATTTATCGATGCGCAACTAGCACTTGTACCTGAACTTCCATCGTTAATTGAACAAAGGTATCACTTGCTGAAACTCATCAAGCTTGCAGGACCGATTGGCAGACGACCATTGAGTTCGATGTCCGGCTATTCCGAACGTGAAACTAGAACGATGCTTGAATTATTGAAAGAACAAGGTGTAGTGGATGTGGCTAAAGAAGGTGTAACCATTACCCCAAAAGGTGTAGAAGTACTTTTCCTCTTGCATGAAACGATAGAAGAACGATCGGGCAGGCGACAACTTGCAAATGAACTTTCGCAGCGACTTTCCATTAAAGAAGTCCATATAGTGGAAGGTGACTCGGATCGCTCCGAGTTGACAAAAAAACTACTCGGTATGCATGCAGCCAAGCAATTTCGTACTCAAATCAATGACTTTAAAGTAGTAGCCGTGACAGGTGGCAGTTCAGTGGCGGCGATACCTCCTTTCATGCAAAACGATGAGTTGTCTGATTTACAATTCATTGCGGCACGGGGCGGAGTCGGAGAAGAAATTGGTTTGCAAGCGAATATGATTGCAGCATCTTTTGCAGAAGCTTGCGATGCTTCATACAAAGCGTTTTATTATCCAGACACACTTAGCGAAGAGGCACATGCAGTATTCCAACATGAGCCTGCCGCAAAAGAAATGTTGGATTTATATAGCAAGACGGAGTGTGTTATACACGGCGTCGGTAATGCTTCCAAGATGGCGTTGCTGCGCAATTCCTCAGAGAATGAACAGCAAATACTTATGGATAAACAGGCTGTCGGAGAAGCTTTTGGCTTTTACTTCAATCGGGACGGTGAAATTGTTCATCGGATCCGTACGGTCGGTATTCAAGTGGAACATTTACAAAATGTACCACTAATATTTGCGGTAGCTGGGGGAGAGAGTAAGGCAGATGCGTTATTGTCTTACCTAGCAAGCGCTCCGCCGCAAACGATTTTAGTAACAGATGAAGGGGCAGCACAAAAAATGCTGTCGCTTATGTAAACTATGGCTATTTAATGCCTGTAAAAGGGCAACTATAAAACAACTACTTAAATGGAGGGATTTAGTATGACAGTGAAATTAGCGATTAATGGGTTTGGACGAATTGGACGAGTGGTATTGCGCGAGACGTTGAAAACAGAAGACGTAGAAGTAGTGGCAATCAACGACCTTACGGATGCAGCGATGCTTGCACATTTATTGAAATATGATTCCGTCCATGGCGTATTAGATTCAGACGTACAATCCGATGAATCATCATTAGTGATCGATGGCAAAAAGGTTAAAGTATTTGCAGAAAAAGATCCAGCTAATTTACCATGGGGAGACCTTGGCGTAGATATTGTCATAGACTCAACTGGGGTGTTCCGCGATAAAGAAAAATTGCAAAAACACATCGATGCTGGTGCTAAAAAAGTCATCCTCTCCGCACCGGCAAAAGGTGAAATGACAACACTTGTAATGGGTGTAAACGAAGAAACATACAATCCGGCAACGGACCATATCGTCTCGAATGCCTCTTGTACAACAAACTGTCTGGCTCCTGTCGTGAAAGTGTTGAATGATACATTTGGTATCAAACGCGGAATGATGACAACGGTCCACTCTTATACAAATGATCAGCGCATCTTGGACTTGCCGCATGAGGACTACCGTCGCGCACGTGCAGCAGCAGAATCCATGATTCCGACATCAACTGGCGCAGCTTCAGCTGTAACAAAAGTAATTCCAGAACTAAAGGGTAAACTAGATGGAATGGCAGTACGTGTACCAACACCGAACGTTTCCCTTGTGGACTTTGTTGCGGAAGTCGGTCAAGACGTCACGACTGAGCAAGTGAACGCTGCGTTGAAGCAAGCTTCAGAAAATGAATTAAAAGGGCTTCTATACTTCAATGAACTGCCACTTGTTTCTATTGATTACAATGGCAACACAGCTTCTTCTACAGTGGATGCATTGTCCACTATGGTGCTTGACCGAAATATGGTAAAAGTTATTTCTTGGTACGATAATGAATCCGGCTACTCTGCGCGCTGTATTGATTTGGCTCGCTATATGGAAAAACAAGGACTTTAAGCCAAGAAATCGAGTGATTCTTTTATAAATCATAGCCAATTTATTGTTGATTGATTATAATGAATGAATATGGGTGGGAGGAACGGATAAACCCGTTCTTCCCTTTTTTATTATGGCAAGGAGGACAAGATCTATGAAGTTAAAGAAAACGGTTAGAGATGTCGAGTTGAATGGAAAACGCGTCTTTTGCCGCGTAGATTTCAATGTACCGATGGAAGAAGGAAAAGTGACCGATGACACACGGATTCGGGCCGCACTACCAACAATTGAGTATATGACAGGCAAAGGTGCGAAAGTCATTTTAGCGAGTCACTTGGGACGTCCAAAAGGCGAAGTTAAGGAAGATATGCGCTTGACGGCTGCTGGAGAGCAATTGTCTGAACTTCTTGGCAAACCTGTACGGAAATTGGATGCTTCTGTAGGTGAAGAAGTTGAACAAGCGATCGCTTCAATGAAAGATGGCGATATCCTTCTGCTCGAAAACGTCCGTTTTAATCCGGGTGAAGAGAAGAATGATGCAGAACTAGCAAAACAGTTTGCTGAACTTGCAGATGTGTTTGTTAACGATGCATTTGGAACCGCGCACCGTGCACACGCTTCCACTGCCGGGATTGCTCAATACATACCCGGAGTTCTTGGCTTCTTGCTGGAAAAAGAACTAGATGTCCTCGGCAAAGCGTTGTCTGATCCTGAACGGCCTTTCACTGCTATAATTGGAGGGGCGAAGGTAAAAGATAAAATCGGTGTCATCGATAATTTATTGGACAAAGTGGATAATTTACTTATTGGCGGCGGTCTTTCGTATACGTTTACACGTGCGCAAGGTCACCAAACAGGAGATTCGTTAGTGGAAGAGGATAAAGTAGAGCTGGCGAAGTCGTTCATCCAAAAAGCAAAGGAGAAAGATGTCAACTTATATTTGCCTACGGATGCAGTTGTGGCGAATGCCT
The DNA here is from genome assembly GCF_900167515.1 of Sporosarcina newyorkensis. NCBI lineage: Bacteria > Bacillati > Bacillota > Bacilli > Caryophanales > Caryophanaceae > Sporosarcina > Sporosarcina newyorkensis. The sequence goes on from NZ_FUYJ01000005.1 coordinate 67,860, forward strand.
TTTCAGTGGTTGCAGAGACAAAAATCGTCTCAGTCGGAGAGATTTCAGAAGGCTGGATGGGACTGGATATCGGACCGGAAACTGCAGAGCGGTATAAGCAAGTAATTTTAGACTCCAAGTTCGTCATTTGGAACGGACCGATGGGCGTATTTGAAATGGAGCCGTTTGCGAACGGTACGAAAACCGTTGCAGATGCAATGGCAGAAACGGCTGCGTATACGGTGATCGGCGGTGGAGATTCGGCGGCTGCTGTTGAAAAGTTCGAAGTAGCGGATAAAATGGATCACGTCTCCACAGGCGGCGGTGCTTCATTGGAATTCATGGAAGGTAAGGAATTGCCGGGAGTGGCAGTTTTGGAAGATCGAGAATAGGAGGAATTCTTTTGAGAAAACGTATTATTGCAGGAAATTGGAAGATGTATAAATTATCCAATCAAGCTGCAGATTTTGCTGAACAAATCAAAGAACGAATCACTACATCTGATAAAGTGGAAGCGGTCATTTGCCCACCTGCACTTTATGTAACAGACTTGCTGCAGCGTTTTGAAACGAGCGCTGTCAAAGTAGGCGCGCAAACGATGCACGATACGGATGAAGGAGCATTTACCGGGGAAATCAGCCCGGCCATGCTTGCAGATCTCGGTGTGCAGTATGTCATACTTGGACACTCAGAACGTCGTCAGTATTTCAATGAAACAGATGAAACGGTCAACAAAAAAGTAGTGGCTGCACACAAACATCACCTTGTGCCGATCGTATGTGTCGGAGAAACGTTGGAACAACGAGAAGCGAAGGAAACGGTCTCGATTGTTTCCGCTCAAGTGGAAAAAGCATTTGCCGATGTCACGGCAGAACAAGCAAAAAAATCCGTCATAGCCTACGAACCGATCTGGGCTATCGGAACAGGAAAGACCGCTACTGCTGAAGATGCCAATGAAGTGTGCGGCGCGATCCGCCATAAAATAGAGACCATCTACTCAAAAGAGGTGGCGGACGCTATCCGCATCCAATACGGCGGCAGTGTCAAACCGGAAAACATTGCTGAGTTACTCAGCAAAGACCATATTGACGGCGCACTAGTTGGGGGAGCGAGCCTAGATCCGGAAGCATTTGTTCAATTAGTGGAGGCTGGAACTCATGTCGAATAATCCAGTCGCGCTCATTATTTTGGACGGCTTTGGATTGCGTGACGAGAAATACGGAAATGCTGTTGCGCATGCCAACATTCCAAACTTCGATTTGCTGTGGAAGAATTTCCCTCATGCTACGTTGACAGCGTGTGGGGAAGCGGTTGGTCTGCCGGAAGGACAAATGGGAAACTCTGAAGTGGGTCATTTGAATATCGGGGCAGGACGCATCGTTTACCAAAGTTTGACGCGTATCGATAAGTCCATTCGCGAAGGCGAGTTTTTCGAAAATGCGGCATTGCTTGAAACAATGGAACACGTCAAGACCAATAATTCCGCGCTTCACGTGATGGGATTGCTGTCCGACGGGGGCGTACACAGCCACTATGAGCATTTATTCGCGTTATTGAAACTAGCTAAACAACAAGGTGTCGAACGAGTTTACTTGCATGCGTTCCTCGATGGACGAGACGTTGGGCCGACGACAGCCATCCCTTATATCAAACGGACAGAAACAGAGATGAAAGAAATCGGTGTCGGACAAATCGCGACAGTTTCCGGCAGATACTATGCAATGGACCGTGATAAGAGATGGGATCGTGTTCAAAAAACGTATGATGCGATCGTTTACGGCATCGGAAAACATGTAGATTCTGCTGAAGAAGGAATTAGCGCGTCGTATACCGAAGAAATACATGATGAATTTATTGAGCCGTTTGTGGTACAACAAGATGGTAAGCCAATAGCTACTGTCGAGAATGGCGATGCAATGATTTTCTTCAATTTCCGTCCAGACCGTGCGATTCAACTGTCGCGTGCTTTCACACAGCCAGGTTTCGACGGTTTTGATACGGGTGTCAAGAAGTTCACCGACTTACATTTCACCGGCTTCACTCATTATAGTGAGGATGTGGTGGCGGATGTCGTTTTCCATAGCGTCAATCTAACGAAAACGGTCGGTGAAGTATTAGCGGAACGCGGTAAACGGCAATTGCGAATTGCGGAAACGGAAAAATATCCACATGTGACATTTTTCATGAGTGGCGGCCGTGAGGAAGAGTTTGAAGGGGAGACCCGGATCCTCATTAATTCACCTAAAGTAGCGACTTACGATTTGAAGCCGGAAATGAGCGCGTATGATGTAACATCCGCGTTGATTAAAGAAATCGAAGCAGAGCGGCAAGATGCGATCATTCTAAACTTTGCCAATCCGGATATGGTCGGGCATAGCGGAATGCTTGAGCCGACTGTCAAAGCGATTGAGACGGTGGATGAATGTCTAGGACGAATCATCGATGCACTATTTGCAAAAGGCGGGTCAGCAATCATCACAGCGGATCACGGAAATGCGGATGAAGTCACTACGATCGGCGGACAACCTATGACGGCACATACGAAAAATCCTGTGCCTGTCATCGTGACACAGCCGGACGTGACATTGCGGACAGACGGTATTCTCGCAGACTTAGCGCCTACCTTACTCAAAATGCTAGGAATTCCTCAACCGGTTGAAATGACCGGCAAACCATTATTCTAAGGAGAGATCATCATGCCAATCATTACACATATTCAAGCTAGAGAAGTATTAGACTCACGAGGTAATCCAACTGTAGAAGTAGAAGTGTTCACAGAAAGCGGTGCATTCGGACGTGCAATCGTTCCGTCCGGAGCTTCCACAGGTGAATACGAAGCAGTTGAATTACGCGATGGCGACGAGAATCGCTACAATGGAAAAGGTGTTTTGAAAGCTGTTGATCATGTGAATGAAGTGATCTCTTCAGAACTTGAAGATAACTATTCTGTTTTGGATCAAGTAGTGATCGATAAAGCATTGATCGAATTGGACGGTACATCAAATAAAGGCAAGCTCGGTGCAAATGCAATCCTGGGTGTATCCATGGCAGTCGCGCATGCAGCTGCAGACTATTTAGATCTTCCCCTTTATCAGTATTTAGGTGGTTTCAACTCGAAACAATTGCCGGTACCGATGATGAATATTTTGAACGGTGGAGAGCACGCAGACAATAACGTCGATATCCAAGAGTTCATGATCATGCCTGTCGGCGCGGAATCTTTCCGTCATGCATTGCGCATGGGAACTGAAATTTTCCACAGCCTGAAAAGTGTATTGCATGAAAAAGGCTTGAACACAGCGGTTGGTGACGAAGGCGGATTTGCCCCGAACCTAGCTTCAAATGAAGAAGCTTTGACGACGATCATCGAAGCGATTGAAAAAGCGGGCTACAAAGCAGGCGAGGAAATCTTGTTGGCAATGGACGTAGCGTCATCTGAATTCTACGATAAAGACCAAAACAACTACTACTTGGCAGGAGAAGATGTTCGTAAAACATCTGAAGAAATGGTTGCTTGGTATGAAGAACTTTGCGAAAAATATCCGATCGTTTCGATTGAAGACGGTTTGGATGAAAACGACTGGGCTGGCCATAAACTATTGACGGAGCGTATCGGTCAAAAAGTACAGTTGGTCGGGGATGATTTATTCGTAACAAATACGGATAAACTATCACGCGGAATCGAAGAAGGAATCGGTAACTCAATCCTCATCAAAGTGAACCAGATCGGTACATTGACTGAAACATTCGACGCGATTGAAATGGCGAAGCGCGCAGGCTATACAGCTGTAATTTCTCACCGCTCCGGTGAATCCGAAGATGTGACGATCGCAGACATCGCAGTCGCTACGAACGCGGGACAAATTAAAACAGGTGCTCCTTCACGTACAGACCGTGTAGCGAAGTACAATCAATTGCTGCGTATTGAAGATCAATTATTTGAAACAGCTCAATATTTAGGCAAAAAAACATTTTATAACCTCAACAAATAATCGAACTAGCAAGCGTCATCTGGCACAATTTGCATCTGGATTATGATAAAAGGTTGTGCCGATGACATAGCTTTGTTAAAATAGAAATGTTGTGACTTGCTATTTTGGGGGTGGAAAAACATGCATGCCGTTTTAACAGCATCGCTTGTAGTCGTAGCTATAGCATTAATTGTTGTCGTATTATTGCAATCCGGTAAAAGTGCGGGACTGTCAGGAGCCATCTCCGGAGGGGCAGAACAACTTTTCGGTAAACAAAAAGCACGCGGATTGGACTTAGTTCTTCAACGAACTACGATTGTCCTATCTGTATTATTTTTTGTCTTAACAATAGCGATAATGAAAATATAAAAAGCAAGCGCCTGACCAAGTTTGAACGGTCAGGCGCTTTTCGTAGAAAGGATCGAATGACATGCGAATCGCACAACCAAAACCGTTTTTCTTTGAACATGGGAAACGTGCTGTATTACTTTTGCACGGCTTTACGGGGACATCCGCAGATGTTCGGATGCTCGGCCGATTCCTTGAAAAGCATAATTATACTTCATTGGCACCACATTACCGAGGACATGGCGTACCGCCGGAAGAATTGATCAAGACCAATCCTGATCAATGGTGGGAAGACGTCCTTGCAGCTTACAATCAGCTAAAGGACGCAGGCTACAAAGAAATCGCAGTGGCCGGACTATCTCTTGGCGGTGTGTTTTCATTGAAGCTCGCGGCCGAATATCCGCTAAAAGGCATCGTCACGATGTGTGCGCCGATGACAATGAAAACGACAGATCTCCTGTATCAAGGCGTTCTGAAATATGCACGGGACTATAAAAAGTTCGCGGGCCAAAGCGATGAACAGATAGAGCAAGAGGTAGCGGATTTGAAAACAAAGTCGATGCCGGGACTGAACGATATGCGCCCGCTGGTGGAAGGTGTTCGTAAAGAAGTCAATCAAATTTACACACCGCTTCTTGTTGTTCAAGCAACTCAGGACGAAGTGATCGATCCGAATTCGGCTCAAATTATTTATGATGAAGCAGAATCCACCGACAAAGAACTACAATGGTATGAAGAATCGGGACATGTCATCACGCTCGGTCCAGAAAAAGAACAGCTTCACGAAAAAGTGCTGCAATTTCTGGAATCACTTGATTGGCAGGAGTAAAAACAGGGGAAGATACAAATAGTAGGTAAAGAAGGAGGAGATGTTTGTTTGGACGCATTTGAAAAAGAGTTACAAGACCGGATTTTGTCTTTAGTGAAAGCAGAATCCTACAAACCGCTCACAGTTCATGAAATTCAGGAAGTGCTCGGAATAGAGCAAGCAGCAGAATTTAAGGAACTTGTGAAAATGCTCGTACAGCTTGAACAAAACGGAATTATCGTTCGCTCACGCACGAATCGCTACGGCTTGCCGGAACAGATGAATTTACTTCGCGGTAAATTTATTGGTCATGCGAAAGGATTCGGATTCGTCGTACCGGAGGAAGTGGTAGGGGACGATGTCTTCATCCCGCCTCATGAAGTGAATGGTGCCATGAATGGCGATACGGTACTTGTCCGGGTTGCTGGAGATTCACATGGAGACCGCCGGGAAGGCGTCATTACGAGAATCGTTGAAAGAAAAACGACGACTGTGGTTGGTACGTATGTAGAAAGAGATGGATATGGCTTCGTATTGCTTGATGATAAAAAACTTCCAATGGACGTTTTTGTCGAAAAAGGAAATACGCTTGAAGCCGTCGATGGTCATAAAGTAATCGTCGAAATCACGCACTGGCCGGACAACACCCAGTCCGCAACGGGCATGATTGTGAAAATCCTCGGTCATAAGAATGATCCCGGAGTCGATATTTTATCCATCATTCATAAACATGGAATCGCCGTCGAATTTCCTCAAGAAGTAATAGACCATGCAATGAGTGTACCGACGACTGTACAAGAAGAGGATTTCTTCAAACGTAAAGATTTACGCAACGATATGACGATCACAATTGACGGAGCAGACGCAAAAGACTTGGATGATGCCATCGCTTTAGTGAGAGACGACGACGGTTCGTATCGTTTATTCGTCCACATATCAGACGTAAGTTACTATGTAACCGAAAATTCCCCGATGGACGCTGAAGCGGCAGACCGCGGAACGAGCGTCTATTTGACGGACCGTGTGATCCCGATGCTTCCACACCGTTTATCGAATGGAATTTGCTCATTGAATCCAGGTGAAGACCGTCTGACGTTGACGTGTGAAATGAAAGTGGACCAGAACGGTAAAGTGGTTGAACATGAAATTTATCCGAGTGTCATTAATTCGAATCATCGAATGACGTACACGGATGTATATGAAATTATCGATAACCAAGATGAAGAGTTGTCGAAGAAGTATGAAGAAATCGTGCCGATGCTCAATGATATGGCAAAGCTTGCAGCAATCCTCCGTCAGAAACGACAAGATCGCGGCGCTATTGACTTTGATTTCAAAGAATCTAAAATCCTCGTGGATGAAGAAGGTTGGCCGACAGATGTCGTCATCGTCGAGCGTACCGTTTCGGAACGATTGATCGAAGAATTCATGCTGATTGCCAATGAAACGGTAGCAGAGCATTTCCACTGGCTGCAAGTGCCATTCCTCTATCGGATACACGAAGATCCGAAAGAAGAGAAATTACAACGCTTCTTCGAGTTTTTGACCAACTTCGGAATCGTGGTCAAAGGGACAGGCAACCAAGTCCATCCGCGCGCATTGCAGGAAATCGTCGAATCGATTGAAGGCCTTCCGGAAGAATCGGTGATTTCGACGATGTTGTTGCGCTCCATGCAGCAAGCGAAATACTTTGAGGAAAGTCTCGGACATTTCGGTTTATCGACGGATTACTACACGCATTTCACCGCACCGATCCGAAGATATCCAGACTTAATCGTGCACCGCTTGATCCGGACATATTTATTCGAGAAGGACTTGTCACAAACGACGATCAGCCACTGGTCCGCACGCTTGCCTGAAATCGCACAGCACACGTCTGAACGTGAACGCCGTGCCGTTGACGCAGAACGTGATACGAATGCGTTGAAGAAAGCACAGTACATGATGGATAAGATCGGAGAAGAATTTGAAGGTGTCGTGTCATCTGTCACGAATTTTGGAATTTTCGTCGAGCTCGAGAATACGGTAGAAGGACTGGTCCATGTACAAAACATGAACGACGACTATTATCGTTTTGACGACCGCCAAATGATCATGATCGGCGAACGGTCAGGCAAACAGTTCCGCATCGGGGACGAAGTGGAAGTGCGTGTAATTTCGGTAAAGCCGGAAGAACAGGCGGTCGACTTTGAAATCGTCGGCATGAAGCAAAATTTCCGCGGTTCACGTAAAGAAACGCCAAAAGTGATTCATTCTGGCGGCAGCAAAGGTAAGGGCCAAGGGCAGAAACAAGCTGCTGGCGGCAGTCGCGGCAAGAAAGACGGCGACAAACGCAACAAGAAGTACGAGAAGCCGAAGAAGAAATTTTACGAAGGCATTCCGAAGAAATCTAAGAAGAAACCAAAGAGAAAATAAGGCTGGAGGAAGTTGCTCCGGCCTTCCGTCGGGGGAGGAGTAAAACATGGCTAAAGGATCCGGTAAAGTACTCGCTATCAACAAAAAAGCGAACCATGATTATGCAATTGAAGAGACGATTGAAGCAGGAATTGTGTTAAAAGGAACGGAAATCAAATCAATCCGCAAAGGGAAAGTGCAGTTGCGGGATGCATTTGTTTTAATCCGGAATAATGAAGCATGGATTTCCAATATGCACATCAGCCCGTACGAACAAGGGAATATTCACAATCACGATCCATTGCGTGCAAGGAAACTCTTGCTGCACAAAAAACAGATCAGTACATTGGTAGGGCAGATGAAACAAGATGGGTATTCAATCGTACCGCTGAAAATGTATGTGAAAGACGGTTTTGCCAAAGTATTGATCGGCGTCGGTAAAGGGAAGAAGCTCTACGACAAACGACAGGACTTGAAAGAGAAAGAACATAAGCGTGATATGGCGCGGGCATTCAAATCAAAGCAACAAGATTGATTGAGAGCGCGAATTATTGTATACTATAAATAGTTTCAAGTACGACCCGCCATTTGAAAGTGACAAATGGATGTGGGTTCCGGACTTTCCTTCGGGGACGTTACGGATTCGACAGGGGTGGTCTGGGCTTGAGCTGCGCGTCGGAGGGATCGTCTCCGTCAGAAACGACAGTTAATAATAACTGGCAAAACAAACAACAACTTAGCATTCGCAGCGTAAGCTGACTGAATCTACCTTTCGTTTCCATCGCTCATGTGGAGGCGTCAGGTTCACTTATTAGTGAGCTACGCTGACATCTGCCTCCTGAGGCTGTCAGAAGAGATTCCCAGGATAGCACACAAGACGCCTTGATTGACGGCATAATGCTGTGCGAACCGAAAGTAGTCAATCTACACGCGTAGACGCTGAAGTAGCAGAGCCTTTGGACGTGGGTTCGACTCCCACCGTCTCCATTTTGTAAACCACTGTGAATGCAGTGGTATCAACGGTTTTAGAGCTTAGGGGTATTGAACGGGAGTTGAACTCTTGTTGAATATCCCTATTTTCATCCCTACATATTTTAAATAGAATTTTTGTTCATAGACCTTCTAATTCAACTAATGAATTGGGAGGTTTTTTTATGTCTAGAAGTAGAAAGCATGGAGTGTTTGCAGTGAGTGGTGATGTGGTGGTATTACCGTCTAAAAACAATGAGAAGAAGCGAGAAAGCTTAACAATCAGTTCCGCATTAGAAACTGTATTTCAGCAAATGAGGATTTCGGGAAATCGTCAAAGAACGATTGAAAGCTATCAATACATATTTGAACAGTTCGTGACTGTGAACAATTTGCAGTACGTTGAGGATATTACAGTAGAGTCTATATATCACTATTTAGATATTCTAGAAGTAAAGCCGTCAACGAAGTTAATCCGTTTAAAGTCAACGAAAGCTGTTCTTAGCAAGTTTTTTAACAACGGTTGGATTAAAGAGAAGTTTTGGAATAACATTCATATCAAAATTGATAAAGAAGTTAAGAAAGGTGCAAATGAATCGGATATAGATAAGTTATTGGAATTGATTGACCAAAGCTCATTTATTGGTTTTAGGGATGCGGCGGCGATTAAGTTAATGTACAAGACAGGCATTCGTATTCGCACGTTAGGAGAGTTAAGGGAACGTCATATTGACTTTGAAAATATGTGCTTAAGTTTAGCCGGTTCTACTCTTAAAAATCACAAATTCTTAAAGTTACCAATTGATGATGAACTAGCAATTATATTGAAAATGTTAATCAAATTCAATGAGGGCATTAGCCGCCACTTTGAAACAGATAATAGAAATGTATTTATCACTCAAAATGGTTTAGCAATGAATACAAGCAAATCATCTAACTGTGCCATTTCTAAACAGTTAAATAAATACGCAAAACGATTCGGATTAGAAAATATCAATGCACATGCTATTAGAAGGGCTTATGCAAAGAACCTACTGAATAAGGGGGCGAGTATCGCACTTATCAGTAAAGCATTAGGTCACTCCGATTTAGCGGTTACAACACAGTATTTAGATATTGATATAGAAGAAGTAGCAACCAACTTGAGAGACTTTTTATAATTGTATGTCCTAAAATGTATGGGAATTGCAAGTGGTTATGTGGATAGGATATTTCCTATTCACTTTTTTCTTTGGAAAAAAACAAAAATGAATGTCCTAAAATCACTTTGAATTGCAAGTGACTTCTTGAGGTGGAAAGAGAGGTGAATAAAATGATTACACCAAAACAATCATTATCTACACAAGGTGTCACCAAACGGTTTGAAAAAGTCTCTACTAATATTTTCTATTATGTTCAGCTAGGTTTAATCAAGCCATTTGATATTGCTGTATATGTGAAATATCTGGAATTGTTTAATGAGGAATATGGCTATGCTTTCCCAACGATTTATCAATTAGAGGATTATATGAATTGTAGCCGTCAGAGTATTGTATCTGCAAATAAGCGATTAGTAGCGGCTGGACTACTAATAATAAGAAAGCATAAAAATAACAACAACATATATTTTCCGTTACAACCACATACCAACGAAGATTTAGCTAAACAAGTACCACATCTTTTAATTAAATTAGAAAAGCGGCGAGAAAAGATTTATTCATTAGCGACAAAGGACAAATTTAGATTAGAAGATTTATTTGAGAACCAAAGTCACTAACACTTGTGATTAACAAAAACTGTGACGAATAAATTTAGATTCTTAAGCATGTAAATTAGTCTGTTCAATAGTCCAAAATACAACCGTTATACAGACTTAATACACAGACTTAGATATACAGACTTAAATATATCTGATAAATAAAATACTAATATTAGCTATTCTATTAGCTATCAATAAAGGGAGATTAAATAATGATATACTCAAAAGAAGAACAAGAAACTACAATCAATATTATGGAATGTACTGGGGAGATTATGATGTATTCATGTACCCCGAGAATCATTAGCCAAATGATGAAAGTGGCAGCAAAGCATAGATTACCGATAAATGTAATTGATGTGGTGGATAGCAAACCACAAGCAGCAGAATTGATAGTAGATGAATTCAGTTTTGTAACGACTATAATGGGAAATGTATAAAAGTAGTTGTGTGAAATTGTGCAATTTAAAATACACGAATACCCCCTATACCATGGGGGACGGGGGGATGTGGGCGATGTCTGGTAAGTGCACAATATACGAGGTAAGTGGAAAACTTTTTATGCACAATAAAAAATCAATAACTGTTGTATAATAAAGTTAGAAATTTACAATAGTTATTGGGGGATTAAAATGAAAATTGCATTTGTATGGATAAACAACTACAAAAAATTAAAAAACTTTCAGACTAACTTTACATCTAAATATAATATTAAATTTAAAAGTAATAATTTGGATATTGATAAAAACAATCAATATATAGAAAATTTTTTCAAGGTAAATGGCAGTGAGATAAAATTAGAAATATCGGCTATTGTAGGTGAGAATGGAACAGGAAAGTCATCTATATTAGATTTTATTCAAAACTATATGGAAAAAGTTGAATTTAATACAGATTTTATTATAGTTTTTGAAGTGAATAATGAATTAGTGATTGACACAAATCTAGAGATAAAAGTTACTAATAAAGAAAACTACAATATAAGGATTTCCAACAATAATGCAAATTTTAATTTTTATGATAATTATTTATTAGACCATATAACATTGTTTTTTTCCAATGTGTTTGATGTCAGGTATCTTGAAAACGAAAAAAAATCATTTATTGCAGATGAGACAGTAACTCTAAATGCAAGAAATATTTCTACAAATGCGTTATTAAATAATTTTGATGGACCGGATGCATTTTTAAATAGCGAATTTAAAAAACAAATTTTCTTTATGAACGCATTTAAAGAAAAGTTACAAATTACAGACATAATTGATATTCCAGAAGATATTTATTTGGAGACAAATAATTTCTCTGATGAATTAGATACTTTGTCTTATGAACTATCTGATTTTATAGAGGAATTTAATTATGAGAAAGTTAGCAACTTGTATTTTGATATTGGTTTAAGAAATAATTTTGGAGAAAAGTTTACTGTTAGAATCTTACAAAGGTATTGTATTGATGTTGCATATCTATTAAAAGGGAATGGATTGAAAGATACCTTAATAATATCTGCCTTTAATAAAGGGAAAAAAAGTAATGATGTAATTACGATGATAACCTCTACATTGATAAAACACTTTGAGAAAAAGTCGAAGTTATCTGTAAAAGGTAAAATTATGAAAAAGTTGAATGACATTCAAGAAAATTATTTAAAGTTAATTGTCGCATTTAATGAACTTGAATTATTTGAAAATGAAAAGGGGATATATATTTTAACTACTCATAAAAAGACCGAAGCATTCTTGAATGTATATAAATCTGGTTTTTATAACAGTAATCTATTTTACTTCTATTGGTCTAAATTAAGTAGTGGTCAATATAGTTTGCTAAATTTATTCGGGAGATTTTATGACTCCCTTTTACAAATTGAACGTGATTTTGAAGATTCATTATATGATGAAGAGGCAGAAGAATTGAATTATGAAGTGAAGTCTTACTTACTTTTAATTGATGAAGGAGACTTATATTTTCATCCACAATGGCAAAAAGATTGGTTATTCTATTTTATTAAATTGCTAGAGTTGATATTTAAAGGAGAAGTTCAAGTCATATTAACAACACATTCACCACTAATACTAACTGATTTTCCAAATTGTAATGTAACATTCATTTCAGAGAGTAAAGCTATTACTATAAATAATGAATTAGAGGGAAGTGTTAGGACGTTTGGTGCAAATATAAACGAGTTATTTACAAATTCATTTTTTATTAGTGATGGACTAATAGGTAAATTTGCTAAATATAAAATAAATGATTTTGCCAAAAAGCTTTTAAATTCTGAACCTGATGAAGTTTATAGAGAGAGAGAATTTTATAAGAATTTTATTGATATAATTGGAGAACCTTTTGTAAAAAATAAACTTTTACACATATATAATGAAAAAATGAATTTGTCATCTACTTTTAATATAGAAGATAGAATTAGGTTTTTAGAGGTAGAAATACTAAAGCTAAAGAGTGAGAATAAATGATAAGCTTAAATATAGATGTAAGGGTATTAAGTTTACATAAAGATTTTGTTTTTGGCGATAATAAAAATAAGAAGTCTAGATTATATAAAAAACTTGAAGGCCTTTATCATGAGGAAAACAATAGATTTTGCAGAAATGTATTGAAACTCATTAGAGAGAGATTGGAAATTATTTTAATTGGAGATATTTATGAACTAGATAAAATTAAAGATGTTTATTTATATCTCCTTAACAGTATTCCTGATACACAGTTACGTGATGATTTATACGAAAAAATAAAAAATGTTTTCCATCTAGAATATAAACACTTTTATTATGCAAGAAAATGGAATGCGTATTTATATCAAAAACAATTAGAATTAACAATCTGTCCTTATTGTGGTACTCAATTTATTTTTTTATATGAGTCTGATAATGGACGAACTAGAGGTACTTTAGACCACTTTTTTGATAAGGCTACATATCCAATACTAGCAATTTCGATTTATAATCTAATACCAAGTTGTAAAGTATGTAATTCAGATTTTAAAGGGATAGAAAAAGTTGATTTGAAAACGCATTATACTCCTTATGAGAAAGATATTATTCAATTTATAAACTTTAAAAGAGAAATCATTAAAGAAAAAAGTGATGAAATTTCTTCTGCAATTGAAAAGAAAATAAAGGAATTGAGTTATTCTGATGATATTGATTACGTTGCAGTATTGTTAGGTGAGGATGAGGAATTTAATATAAGGATTGACTACTCTAATGCACCAGAGGATAAAGCAAAAAAGATTAAAGGAAATCTAAAACTATTTCAGATTGAAGAAGTTTATAATACGTTTCATAAACCATACGTTCAAAAAATCATTAGAGATGCAACTATTTATAATTATATTTATAAGCAACAATTATTAAATTCTTTTCCCGTAATATTTAATAGTTTGGATGAGTTGAAAGATTCTATTATTCCAAGTATAAATGAAGATAAAAATCAAATCTTGGGGAAGTTGACAAGGGATATTGTTGAAACAGAAATTAAACATCTAACTTTTTAAAAATAGCTTTAAAATATGTTATAATAATTTAAAGTAAGGTCTTTGAACCAAGTTCGTAAATATGTAATACTCCCTAGCGAGTAAAACCTTGATATATCAGTATTTTCAAGCATAGATACTAAAATATGCGAGCCTTTGGACGTGGGTTCGACTCCCACCGTCTCCATATATAGAAATCAACGGATTTCATATGGTATCAAAACCCTTGTATATCAAGGGTTTTTTATTTTGCCCTATGTCATCTGATTTCATTGAATATCAATCGAACGTAGTCAAAAACGTAGTCATCCATCTACATCTCAATATAGTTGGAAAACTTCAGTATTGCTTCTTCCTTCGCCTTCTTCGTAACGTGTGCGTAGATGTTCATAGTCGTTTGTACATCACTATGTTCTAAACGATCTTGCACTTCCTTCAAACTAGCACCCGCCTCAAATAACAATGAACAATGTGTGTGACGTAAACCATGTGTTGTGATTGTGCCTAGCTTGTATTTATCCTGTACATGCAAAATCCACTTACGAGTTTTTGTGGGCTGCATGTATTCGTTGTGCTCATTGCTAAATACAAGTCGCTTTGGTTGCAACGAATTAAAGCCCAGCACTAAACAATCTTGCTTCTGCTTTTTCTTCCACACTTTTAGAACAGCCATTGTTTTGTCGTCCATTTTGATTGTACGAGCAACACCTGTTTTTGTAGATTTCACATATAGCTTGTTATCTTTACCTCGTGAAAGGGCTTTGCTAATACGTAGTTCGTTTGTTGTGAAGTTAAGGTCATTCCACGTAAGAGCTAGTGCTTCACCCTTACGCATCCCGCTAAACGCTAGTAATCGGAATAGGGCATATGCTTTGTAGTTACTTTCTTGTTCTAAGCATGATAGGAACTCAATAAGCTGCTCACGTGTGTAGAAGTTCTCCGCCTCATCGTCATCATCATTTACAATAGCCTTCTTAGAGGCGGTGGCGGGCATATCTACGTGTGCAAATGGATTTGTTTGTATATAGCCACGTTTAATCGAAAAGTCTAGCACCTTCGCAGCATACGCTTTTGTCATGCGGAACTTCTTTAACTTCGCCGCCCACTCATCCACATGCTTCTGACATACATCAACATGTATCTTTTCTATTTTATAAGCACCCATTGAAGGTAGAATATGATTTTTGAAGATGCCTGTTGTTTTTACAAATGTGCTTTCCTCAACAGTCTTTTCATATTGCTTTACCCATAGGTCGTAAATTTCTTGATACGTTTCAGCACGTTCTTGTTGGTACGTACCGTTTGCAACATCTAGCTTAATACGAGCTAATGCTAATTCCGCTTCCTTACGTGTTTTAAAGCCACGTTTCATTGTGCGCTTCTGTTTACCAGTAAGCGGATCAACACCTAAATAAGCTGGGAACTCGTATCGTAAATCACCGTTTTTAAGCTTGTAACTTTTGATTGGTGATACTTTTTTCTTTACCATGATAATTCCTCCTGAATCAGTTGCGGGGGCAAATGATTAAAGAGAGGATGTACCTCTATCGATATTATAACCGAATCTAGTGGTAAATCCTCTTGTTTAACAACTAAAAGCTATGATCTTGTAGGAAACGATCAATCTCCTTATGTGAGACACGCTTTATCCCTTCTATTTCGCACACTTGCAATCCCATTTCACGAAATTTAATAAATGTGTTGTAAGAGACTCCAGCGTATTTAGCGCCGTCTTTTAATGACAGCCAGCCGCTCTCAATGAATTGATGCTGTGCGGCTAGTAATGCCTTATGAACGGCCTTAGTTACAATGTCCTCTATATCTGTGTTCATTAATTCTACATTCATTTGTAATTGCTCCTCTTCATTTAATCCCCGCAATGTTTTAATTGCTTCTGTTGATTTATACGAGGATCGAAATGGAGAGTTAAATAGAAAAAGAATAATAATATGTTCGATAGAAACGGTTCCAAATTAACAACATGTAATAGTGGTAAATTTAATATAGATAAATTGAGTGTCATTTCCAAAAAAATGATTTAATTATTGCAAAATAGCAAGACCCCAGTCTAAACGGAAATGCGCTTAAATTTATAACATCTATAAATAAAAATAGTAGTTTTATTAATGCCTTTATAATTACCCCCCTATACCTAGATAATAGGGTACTTTAGTTATGTTTCGTGGGGAGCATTTAATACCGTTAGGAAATTTATTGTGAAGTGTGGTGTGGAGTTATTATGTAATTTCAAGATGAACCAATTTTTAATTAATTAACGATTAAGTAATCCTCTCGTATAAGGATATCGTAGGCATCGAAAGTTGTAATGCCAAAAAGGGAAGCTTTTTATAAGCTATAAACCCAGAAAAAATTATTCGGAGGTCTTATTTATGAAATTAGTAGATTACTTGAAAAAGATAAATGTAGGTGGAGATATTAAAACTGCGGCTAATTTGGGGTATGTATATACTCCAAATAGTATTCGACGCTGCCTAAGACTTGGTCAGGAGGAAAAACTTCTATTCTTCGAAATATTTAGTCTATATAATGAGGAAAGGAAGTGTGCTTTTCCTACACAACAAACCTTAGCTATGTATTTGGGGGTTAGTTCTTCTTCAGTTAGTAAAACACTAAAAAGGCTTGAAGAAAAAGGGTTTATTCAATCTTTTGGGAGGAAGGGGAAAAAGAAAAGGTACGTTCCCCTAATTAGCCTTCATAGCAATCCCTATCTAATTTTAAGTGAAACTTTCCATTTTGCTACAAAAGTAATTAACAAGGTAATTCCTGAAGAAATTAGTGGTGATTGGGGTAATAAATTACTCCAGTTTGTGAATGTGAATAAAAAGGATGAGTTTACCGAAAGAGACCCATACGGCCTTTTAGTAATTAACTTCAATGAAAATACTTCCACGGAACAGTTTCTCAATTTAATAACTGAACATGTTAACCAATCGTTTTCAATTATACTTGAAGTTAATTGGAAGGAAGAAATAGCCGAAAATAAAAAACGTCATGCGGATAGAAAAGAAGGGAAAAAGAAATCATTATCTTCTTACCAAGGTATGAAGAATAGTAGTTCTTCATCATCAAGTCTAGATGAAAATGCTCAGCTCCAGCAATGGATGTTGGATATGGGAATTGAAGATTGAGTTATTGAGAAGTTGTTTATAATGACAACTTCTTTTTCTTTCTTTTATAACATACATAAGTTCATATTCGATATATGGTCGTGCATTTTTGAAAGTGGTATTGAATATTTGAAGACCTAACTTTCCAAAATTCAAACATACTAATATCACCTATAAATATCATTTATATAAATAAGATAACCAATTTTTAATACTACAACTTTTACACATAATAAAGGAATAGATAAGAAAAACTAAACAACGAAATATGCTCAACTTAAGATTTAACCTAATCTCTAGTGAAGGTACCTTACTGGGGGAGCCGAGGCAATAAGACTGGCAGTGGATTTCCGCTAGGTTTATCCGGAGAGGTATCCTTAAGCGCCAAACATTGCTAGGAATTTCTTAGTTCAATACATATAGTAATTAAATCTGTATTTAATTCACCTCGTATATATTCAAGAGCACGAAGTATAGTTAGTGAGTAATGAATTTACCCTGCACTTTTTCGATATCTATTCAAATTACTTAGCGTCGCTACCATTGCTGCTCAAAAATTATGGTGCATGGTGCAGATTTAGCATGGAGATGCAACATACCACAACAAGTACCCCCCCTGGTGCGTTATTGTCTAATACAAAAGAATAAAAGCTCTGTTTACTTTAAATGTGATTCACACAGCTTTTATAGAATAGATCAATGATGATTAATCAATCACTGCTCTTCCCTATTAATATCTTAGTGGGGGGGGATATAATATTTAGTAAGTATATTATTATTGGTTTATCTATATGATATTTTAATAGGGGGGTATTATATGCCTTGGTGTTTAGATACTTTAAAAGTAATAGGAAAAGAACAGCAGAAATGTCGAGCTTATGTAGTTTTGAATTTGACATGGCTTCCGAAGAAGATGTGTTTTTGGTTGTAAATAAGGAGCGAGATGAAGTGATAAATACTTTGACCTTTAAGCAATCGACTCTTGATAAAGAGTTATACGGTAAAGAAGATACCGTACAATTTATTAAAGTGAAAGATGATGGTGTTTTGGATCATCTAAGGCCTGAAGATATCAAACTTATTTTAGATAAATACTTTGAAAAAACAAAACAAAAGTTAGCAATTTTACAGAACTATAAATATTGATTATTAGCATGAAGAGTAACCATTAATGGAAGCTCTTTTTTTATTGGTTCAAATGAGTTTGGGAATATTTCAGTTACAAGTCATGGTTTGAATGGAGTGGGACCCCGCCTCTGTTCAAAAGAATGTATTGATGAATAACAATGAGATGAATTGCTAGCACAGCATAAACAGATTAAGGAGGTTAGGATCGTTTATGGCGAAGAAGATAACAAATGATAGGAAAAAGGGTATAATAGAAGAAATAAGCCATTACAGGAGGACTGTCCATGCCTAAGAAGGATGATGAAGATAATAAAGCAGCATTAGCATTTAAAAAAGCTGATAGAAAAGACAAAATTCAAGCAATCTACAAAAAGGCAGTAAAAGTTAACGGGAAGTCCTTAGAGAAGCTTAGCAAGAACTAATGAATCAAGAACCCATCGAAGAGGTGATATATCTGAAATGAGGGGGGAGTTTAGCATGAACATAGAAGATTTATACAGATTGGTTGATACTGTTCCTGCAAGCGAATGGGCTAATGTTGCAAGGTATCTTAAGGTGAAAGCAATAACTAGCGAAGTACCAACTGATGACGAAATTGAAGCTATTAGACAAAGGTATGCGAATGGTGAATTTTACAGATATGCAACCATTGATGAGCTGAGAGCAGGATTCCAAAAAGTGAACGAAATGATTATGAATAGAAATGAATTCAATGAAGTATTTGAAGTAACAGTATCGGAAAAAAGATGGGTAGCCTTAAAAACGTACTTGAGAGACTTGAATCAACCAGAAAATATGCCGACTGCAGATGAAATTGAGATTTTTAGGTTATACGATATAGAGAAGAACAGTCCGGATTATGTGACGTATTCACTTGAAGAGGTAATGAGATGTTATATTGACGGTTGTGAAGAAGCTAGTGTGGAAAAAGTGAACAGAGAAGACATGCTTCAATCCATAGACAGTATGTCTGATGAACATTTAAAACTTGTAAGCGACTATATTATGAAACTTAGTGAAGATGAAGGACTAGACATAGACGCAAAATGACCAAAAGATAAAGTGGCTATTCCTAAAGTTAAGGGGAGTACCTACTTTATTTTTATATATTTTACTTGCATGGCTAGAGGTAGTAACTTCAGTGATTCGGATTGAGCTAATACATCACCGCCCATAACACCGATTATGGGCGATGATGTACTTTCTGTAATAAAACTATTAATTGTTGAAAAAAGCAATGTAAATGTAGATCTCAAAGCTGGGACAGGCACAAATGGATTTAGAGCGTAAGATTAAAATGCCTATTGTAGATTATTGGAGGGGGATCACCAATCGGAATTAGATAGTACATTTTTATTACTGGATTTGATGAATATTCTTATAGAGTTGATAAAGATAAATTAGTTGGATGGTTATTAACAATAACTAGAATAATTTTTTCTTCTTCACCCATTATTTTGTTGTTTAGTATATGTTTAGTGATTCAAATTAAACCGATAACTATAAAAAATATTGAAATACCAAATGCGTATTGCGTATAGAAGAAGGGGAATTTGGGAGCAATGTAGAATATAAGGATTAATACAGTTGTTAAAATTTTAAATAATATAGATTTTTTAAAACTAATTTTAATAATACTTTGAGGTGCTAAACATGCATTTACGCTTTTTACATATATCTGATATTCATTTTCAAGTTGAAAATTATCAATCTAAAAGAATGAGGATGACTCTGTTAAAAAAACTAAGTGATTTAAATAAAGTAAATCCATTTAATTTTGTACTCTTAACAGGAGATTTATCTCATCAAGGGCAGGGTTTTAACAAAACTCAAATGGATTTTTTGGAAGGAATTTTACAAACACTTGATTTATCAAAAGAGCAAATATATATTATTCCTGGTAATCATGACATCAGCAGAAATGATGATAGAACTAGTATTTTAAAAGAAATCTCGGAATCAAAAAATCCTTCTAACACATTAGATGAATATCTTCAAGATGAGGATAAAAAGTCTGGAATTTTGAGTAGTTTTGATGCTTTTTCAGCCTTTCATTTTGATTTTTTTGAAAAAAAATATCCTTTAAATCAAATTCACTATTTACTTCAAACAGAAAATTATAATATCGTGCATATAAATACATGTCTTATTGCAAATAGAGCTGGAGAAGAAGGGACATTACTTATTGGGAAGAATAATTTATATGATTGTTTATCTAAGCTGGGTTTAGATAATAATAAATTATCTATTGCGATTGGTCACCATACATTGGAATGTATGATTGATAGTGATAGAAATGCAATTTTAAATTTATTTGATGATTTTAATATTGACATGTACCTTTCTGGTCATGTCCATAGAGCAGCATACAATATAGAAGCAAATCATTATAGTAATCTTTTAAATATTGTAAGTGCTGGAGTGCACTCCGATGAATATTCTTTAGGAGGTTTCGGCGATTTTTTAATCCAGAATGAGATTGCTATAATTACTCAATACATTTGGAATGAAGAACATGAATATTGGACTTTAAATAATACGTTAGGTAGAAAAATGGAAAGTGGTGTTTTGGAGTATCGTATCCCAAAATTCTCAGTTGATGTCAATGGACTAGAAGCTGAAATAGACAATAAAAAAGATGCAATAAAAAGAGAATTAAGTGAACTGTTTTTAGAAAATGAACGGATTTTTAAGCAATATGGACCATTTAGCATTACAGCTTTGAATATCTCAGGTTCAGAAATTGCATATATGTGGAAAGAAATGTGTATTACTGATATTATTCCTAATAATGATAAAACTCTTGAAATACTAGAAAATAATAAAGAATTAATATCAGATGACAAATTATTTATTCTTGATTTATATAAGAATCATATAGAAGGGTTTAAAATAAATCATTTATCTAAACATAAAAGTCCCGATGTTCCTACTTTTCCCAAAGAAATACTAACAATACTTGACTAAATTTGGAGGTGCTTTTTTATGGGTGAAGAAGGTAGATACGAAAAAAAACCCAGACCAGATAGTATTAAATATTTTTTAAATGCTATTGGTCGGCATGATAAAGTGCAGAAAATTGAACAAATCGAAGAACAGCTGTTTAAAATTTCTAAAACGAATGGAAGAAATATTTCGGTTCACTTAACAAATATTTATATTGTTAGTGAAGCGGAAGTTATAGATATAATGTCAGGTCATGATCATATTGACGCTATTGTTACAATCAGCAATTGGAATAGTTACTCAGAAAGTGGAAAAGAAATTGCGAAAGCTAACAAAATTGGTTTATTTCTTATGAATGAGTTTATGGGGGCTTTAAATTTTGAAGGAAACTTTTTCATTGATTACCTTACTCCGTGGCAGCGTGAACAACTTAAAAAAGGAAAACGTTCTTTATTCTAATTTAGATTTTTACCTTTTTGGTTCATTACTTTATACTAATTCACCCAATGATATTGATTTAATAATAGTTTATAATAAAGACAAAATATCTATTCAAGATATACTTCTTTTGAGAAAGCATTTGTATTGTTCTTTTTTTAATGAATTTAAAATAACTTTAGATATTACCTTATTGACTAAACAAGAAGAAAAAAGTTTAAACTTTATCCAAACAGAGAAAGCAATATCATTACTTTAAACTAGAAAAAAAGGGTTTTAATTAAAAGTTAACCAAAAGAATGAAAAAGGAGATGGAATGTTCTATTTTTTTATTTTTTTGAATACATCATACTATTGAAGGTGAAGAAAACAACCGCAGGCTATTTGCATTATTTTATAATTGAAATGAATGATAAGACAAAGAAAAACGAAAATAGAATGAATACATGAGCCTTCTGTTGTAAGATGTATGACTTGAACGAGATAAGACAAAAGTGAAAGCAGTGCAACTATTTGCGAAGCAGGAGCAAATTCTAAAAGAGTAAAAAATGGGTGAAAAAACTTTGTCTCCGTAAGATTTTTTTCATTCCACGGTCGAAACCACGGTCAAAGATTTTTGTTAATTGTAAGAACCCTTATAAACACTATTGTTTAAGCACCTTGTAGGGATAGATGATCGACTTCCGCAGTTTCCATATTGAAAACTGCTATAAACGCAGTCGTATCAACGGTTTTGAAGGTTGGCGATGTATTGGGAGTTGAACTCTTGTTGAATATCCCTTTTCTTCTCCCTACGGTAAGTTATCATATTTCATGGTTCATAGTCCTTCTAATCGCACATGGATTGGGAGGTTTTTTGTTGTCTAGAAATTTGTGGTCATGCGAACGAAGGCGAAGGTAATAGAACGAGGGGGGCTTTACAGTTAATGACGAGTTGTAATTCGATGTAAGTTGAAAAACAGTTCAGTGAACAAATGACCATCCAACACGTGGTTTCAGGATAATACTATATTGTATGTGCTGTCAAACGGTGGGAGAATGCAGGTGACGGTGTTTCCGAAGGTATCTTCAAGTGTAATATGGAACGATTTGCCCTAGAACATAACGGAACAATTGTTCCGGTTATGTTGCGAAACGATTCCACTCCCGAGACAATTTAACAGTATCAATAATCGGTTAAGCGTGTAATATATAGCCAAATGCCGCCCACTCATTTATATCATAGCAAAGCCAAAGAACTAATATAACAATTGGAATAATAAGTATATAATGGTGTGACTCGATGCAAGCCGAGACCAAAGTGTGATACAATTGTCTGTCTTATAAAAAGGAATAATGTTACAGTTGATAGGTAATATGACTAAGGAGGAATAATACGAAAAAAGGTCTAGCGTTATTATTGTCGCTAGTTCTAATGTTTCCGCATTGTTAGGTACACAAGCAAAAGATGCCGAAGTGGATTCTAAGGACATCTCAAAAAATGATGAGAATTATCAAGAAATCATGTCTTTATTAGAGGAAGAGAAGATTGAACTAAAAGTAAAGCAGGGTGTTAATTAAAGAGAAATTCAAGGAAATGGTTTACTAATATTAAAAGAGGTGTAATTATGATTAAACCTGATTGGAATATTTTTAAAGCAAAATTTAGTGAGAATCCCCAAAGCAATTTTGAATGGCTTTGCTACCTTTTATTTTGTTTAGAGTTTGGAAAAGATTTTGGTGTTTTTAGATATAAAAATCAATCTGGAATTGAAACTAACCCTATCTCTATTGATGAAGAAGTAATTGGCTGGCAAGCAAAGTTTTATGAAACAACATTATCGAATAATAAAAGTGAATTAATTTCAACTTTAACTAAAAGTAAAAGAGATTATCCAGATATAAACAAAATCATATTTTATACTAACCAAGAATGGGGGCAAAGCCATACTTCCGAAAAACCTGAACAAAATGATCCTCAAGCAAAAATCGATATTGAAACTAAAGCTATCCAACTTGAAATTCAAGTTGTATGGAGAACAGCGAGCTTTTTTGAATCACCATTTGTTACATTGGAAAATGAGCTTATTGCTAAACATTTCTTTAGTTTTGAAAAGAGCATCATCCAACTATTAAGGGAAAAGAAATTTCATACTGAGGCTATTTTAGAAAATATTCAAACGTTTATTAATTATAAAGATGAAACTTTGGAGATAAATAGAAGTAATCTACTCCAAGATATTCTAGGTCAAATTGAACAAGAACAAGTTCTAATTGTGACAGGTATGGGTGGTGTTGGGAAAACGGCTGTCATTAAAAAGCTGTATGAAAATGTGAAGGAAAATACTCCTTTCTATGTTTTTAAAGCAAGTGAGTTTGAAATTAGTAACATTAATAGTTTATTTGATGGATATAGTTTTAATGATTTTATTGATGTTCACAAAGAAGATGAAAGAAAATTAATAGTGGTTGATTCTGCTGAAAAGATATTAGATCTGGAAAAAACTGATCCATTTAACGAATTTATATCTACTTTAATTAAACATAAGTGGAAAATTATCTTTACTGCTAGAAGTAATTATTTGTCTGATTTAGACATGCAGTTTATAGATCACTATAAAGTGAAGCCTTTTAAATTTTATGTTGACGCTTTATCAATGAAAGAGTTAGTGGAATATGCTCAAGAATATGATTTTAATCTACCGAGTGATGAGAAACTACTAGAGGTACTTAGAAATCCGTTTTATTTAAATGAGTATTTAAGATTTTATGATAATGAAGAAGTAGTTGATTATCTAATTTTCAAAGAAAAATTATGGAGTAAGTTAATAAAAAAATCAAAACCAAATAGAGAACAATGTTTTATGAAAATTGCTTTTCAGAGAGCTAATGAAGGTCAATTCTTTATTTCACCTAACTATGATGAAACGACAGTATCTTTGTTAGTACACGATGGTATTTTAGGTTATGAAGTTGCAGGTTATTTTATAACGCATGACATATACGAAGAGTGGGCTTTGGAAAAAGTAATAGAATCTGAATACATTAAAAGAGTAAGTTTGCATGATTTTTTTAATAAAATTGGAGAATCTTTACCTATTCGTCGAAGTTTTAGGAAGTGGGTATCTGATAAACTTTTAATAGAGGACAGTTCGGTTGAAAGCCTTATAGAAGAAGTTTTTGAAATTGAAGATATCCCATATTTTTGGAAAGATGAAGTGTTAGTGTCAGTTTTACTTTCACCATACTCTGATTATTTTATTGATTTATTTGAAAAGGAACTATTAGAGAATGATCACAAATGGTTAAAAAGAGTGACTTTTTTATTAAGAGTAGCATGTAAGGAAGTTGATGAGGATTATCTTAAATTAATAGGGATAGATAAATATTCAATATCAGCTATGAAGTATATAATTACTAAACCAAAGGGACATGGTTGGGAAAGTGTAATTAAGCTAATATATAAATATAAAGATCCTTTTGAAATAGAAACAGTAAACTATATACTACCTGTAATATATGAATGGAATAATAAATTTAAAAATGGAGAAACAACGAGGCTAGCAGCTTTGATAGCTTTGAAATATTACGAAGTAATTATAGAAAAAGATAATCATGCTTATAGAGGGAATGATACTGAGGAGAAAATCATTCAAACCATTTTATATGGTGCAAGTGAAATTAATAATGAGCTTTCAGCTGTTTTTTCTGAAGTAATAAAAAATAATTGGAGAAAATATAGAGACCCATATTATACTTTGATAAATGCTATTTTATCTAGATTAGGTGATAATCAAGAAGTCTTAAAAATTTCCCCTAACTATGTATTACAGTTAGCTGAATTGTATTGGGTTAAACCAACTGAAGTGCCTCACCCTTTTTATAATAGTGGATTAGATATAGCAGATGATTTCTCTATAGATGAAAGTAAAAGTAATTATTATCCTTCTAGTGCATACCAAACGCCTATTTATTGGCTTCTAAAGTACTCCTTCAAAGAAACTGTAGATTTTGTTCTTAGATTTGTAAATGAAACTGTAGAAAGCTATGTGGATTCTGACTTAGCTAAAGGAGAAGTAGAAGAAATAGAAGTTAATATTAATGACAAGGTAATTAAACAATATATAAGCAACAGGCTGTGGAATGCCTTTAGAGGAACACAAGGTTCACCAGAAATATTTGAATCCATA
Source organism: Sporosarcina newyorkensis (assembly GCF_900167515.1). Lineage (NCBI taxonomy): Bacteria > Bacillati > Bacillota > Bacilli > Caryophanales > Caryophanaceae > Sporosarcina > Sporosarcina newyorkensis. Next base: position 93,360 of record NZ_FUYJ01000005.1, read on the forward strand.
CATATGGCACTAGAGAAATTTCTTCTTGAAAGAGCGGTGCATACGGATTCAGAAATATTGGAGAATATTCTACTATATTTAATAGAAAACTCGAGATCTGCGTCTATAACGGCGATTGTTTCAAGCGTAGTTTTAGCTAATCCTGAAAAGACCTTCAATATAGCAAAGGTTTTATTTAAAACTAAAGAATTCTTTTTCTATGATAGTAGTAGAAAAGTATTAGACCAAACTGCGAAAAGTTTATTTTCCATAGGATATGGGTTGAACTATAAATATGAAATTCATAAAAAAGAAAGAATTGATAGTTGTGATGATAAGCATAGAGAAAAAACGCTTGAAATGATGGTACTGATGTACCAGTTTTTTAGAAATGAAGATACACCAGATGATGAAGCAACTAAAAGAATGGAAGAGTTATGGGCTATTTTTGATAAGTACTATGAGGATATTGAAAATCCTTACTTTTTAGAAGATAAAACTTGGAGACTTTTTTTAGCACGTATGGATAGAAGGAAGATGAACCCTACTGTTGAAAAAGTGGATCAAGGTGTACAGATTGATTTTAATCCTGAAATTGATCCTGACTTAATGGAATACAGTGAATCGGCCCTTCAAAAAAGTTCTGAGGCAACTAAGTACCTTCCGTTGAGAGTTTGGGCGGATTATAAATGGAACAACGATGTTAAGTCTAATGAATATACTAAGTATGAAGAAAACCCTCTACTTGCTCTAAAAGAAATTAGAGAGATGTTTGAAGAATTAGGTAATGGTTATAATGAAGATTATATATTTGCTAAAGGTATCCCGGCTTATGTATGTGCAGTTTTACTTCGTGATTATTTCAGCCTACTTTCACAAACTGATAAGGACTTCTGTAAAGAAGTTACTTTAACTTTTGCTTCATCCTCATTAATGCCTAATTATGCTTATCAAATTGGGGATGGCGTAGAAGCCGCTATTTCAAGTTTACCAGTTCTACTGAAGTATTTTCCAGAAGAAAAGGAAACTATTAAATGCATTTTATTATTTACCTTGTTCGATAACCATCCTATGGGAATATCTGTTGAGTTTGCGAATTATTCAACCAAAACAATCTTGAATGAATTATGGGCTTTAAATTTTGAAGATGCACAGTCCTTATTATTGGGATATTTATATTTAAAACCCAAGTATGAAGATATGAAAGAGCAATTACGCATAGAGGGGTTCAAAAATTACCAACGTGTAAATGTTGAAGAATATTTTCTGGAAAAATTTTCAGAAAAATATGAAGTATACGTAGAGAAAGTTATAGATAACACAATTACTTTAGAAGAAATTGGAGATATAAATAATATTCATCCGCGTATTTTAAAAACAGCATTTCAACTAATACCGTTAGAAACTAATGATGATGTTCATAAGTATTTAATCCAAAATATAATAACTATATTTGCTGAAAAGTTATTATTGAATGATAGAAGCAATAGGATGGATTATGAAGTTAGTCATGATTTCATGATAAAATTAGTAGAAATTATTTTATCTTCTTCAAGTGAAGACATACCAGAATATTTAAGACAATTTATTTTAAAGTTTAATAATAGTGAATCTATAGCTGACTTATTTAAAGAATTTATTTATGTACAAGATAAACTAAAAAAATATGATAATTTTTGGTTAGTCTGGGAGTTGTTTTATGAAAAGGTTGTTGAATTAAATAATAAAGGGAAAAATAGTTACTACAATTCTAGCATTATCAAAAGCTATCTTTTTGCTGATGTATTATGGAATGAAAATGCATCAGAGTGGCATACCTTAAACAATCAAAATAAAAGATTTTTAATGAAAGTTACAAGGGAAATAGGAGATTCACCAGCAGTTCTATATTCGATTATAAAATTATTAAATGGAATTGGGCAAAGATTTATTAATAGCGGAATTACTTGGATTTCACATATGTTATTAGAACATCAAAGCTTATGGAATATTGAACTAGAGGACCATACCGTATATTATTTAGAAAATGTTATTAAAAGTTATATTCATATTAATAAAGAAAAAATCCGAAGAGAAGTTGGATTAAAGCGAGAGGTTTTAATCATACTAGACTTTTTAGTTGAAAAAGGATCAGTTGCTGGATACATGCTAAGAGAAAGTATCTTATAAAAGCTATATAAATTAGAAAAAGAACTATTGATTGATATGATTTACAGTAAAGAAATGAGATATCGAGATAATGGTGCAACAGTCATTCATTCAATCAAGAAAGTTCAAACAAATGTGTTTGTTTTAGTGACTGTCATCTTTTCAAGCTTCTGAACAAGGGGCAATCAGTTTTTTAATGTATCCGTAATTTGGGGTGAATACAAGCACATCTCATTATTTGTCTACCATCAGCACTCCTCACATGTGGAGTGTTTGATTGGAGCTGGAAATGTAGACTTAGAATAAAGTCTTTTGAATAAATCGAGATGCTCAAACTCTAAGTTATTAAAGAAAACAACTTGCCCCCGCAACGTAATTTTTATCGAACGTAGTCAAAAACGTAGTCAAACAATTTTAATGCTAGCTTAAAACCCTAGTAAACACTGCTATTATATTGTTTTGAAGAGAGGGTGGTTCGACTCCCACCGTCTCCATATTGATTTATACGGGTAAACCCTCCAGTAATTTTTTATTTGCTGGAGGGTTTTTTAGTTTGTTTTCAGGAGATAATCAGCTACTTGGCAGGGAACCGCGCCAAAAACATCGCGAACCGAGCGAAAGTGACTTGTGACCGCGCCAGAGTTATTGAGGAATGAGCGAATGTTTGGTTGGACCGCGCCAAACGTTGCTGGATCCGTACGAAAGAATATTTGGACCGCACCAAACATAGTCAGGTGCCTTTAACACCAGTCTTGATTTGTTAGAATTATAGAAGAATATTTGACGTGACGGTATGATAAAAGGAAGAGACTGAAACGAGTATGGAAAGAGAAAAGGAGGGGGAAACACCGAGTGGAGATTCAAAATCCACATGATAAGTTTTTTAAGGAGAGTATGGGAAATGCAGAAGTCGCTAAAGACTTTCTTGCGAATTACTTGCCTAAGTCAGTATTGCAGATTATAGATCTTAATTTCTCACACAGGTACCCTATACCATGCAACTTTCATACAGACACATCGTCAACTACATACTGCAATTTTCCTGCTGTTAGTAAGTAGGTTACTTCTTTTCAAAATGCTAAACTTTGAAAAGTCGAAAGGCAATGATGAAGGTGGCATTTGTATGGGACGAACAGAACATAAGCTGCAACAGAAAAAGGCTAATGCCGATAAAAAATGGTCAAACTTCAAAAAGCCAATTCGCTTCGTATTCTTCGGAATGCTAATTGCGGCTATTTGTGGTTTGGTCATTATTAATTTATTCATTTCATTGAGTGATGTAAGTAAACTAGAAGAGCCTGTTCCGAGACCGACGTTTGTTTACGATCGAAACGGTGAAGTCGTTAGTGAAATATCAAATTCGAAAATTGAAGGTGTTTCCCTGGACCGTATCCCAAATGAGTTAATTGAAGCAGTCATCTCAATTGAGGACCAACAATTTTACAAACATCATGGGGTAAATTATTTCGGGGTTGCGCGCGCATTGATCCAAAACCTGTTCAAAGGTGAGGTTATTGCAGGTGGGAGTACAATTACTCAACAGATTACAAAGAATGTGTTTTTATCGCAAGAACGTACGTATTCCCGTAAATTTAAAGAATGGATTCTTGCGAAGAAGATGGAGAGGACGTATTCGAAAGATGATATTTTGGAGGCCTATCTCAACCAAATCTATTTGGGCGAAGGTGTATGGGGTGTTCAACGTGCTGCACAGATCTATTTTGGTAAAGATGTAAGCGAGTTATCGTTAAGCGAATGTGCGACAGTAGCAGGATTAATTAAAGCACCCTCCCACTTATCTCCTACTAAAAATATGAAAAAGTCGATGGGACGACGCAACCTTGTTTTATCATTAATGAAAAGTGAAAAGTATATTAGTCAAGCAGAGTTCGATGAAGCGATCGGACAAGAAGTTGTATTAGCTGATTCAACCATGCCAAATTATAAAGGGAAATATCCTTACTATATTGACCGTGTGATTGACGAGGCGGTCAACACGTACCATCTTACGAAAAATGAAGTGCTGTCTGGCGGATTACATATTTACACAGAAATAAATCCTGTCATCCAAGATGCTTTGGAAGAAGTGTATGAGGATGATCGTTATTTTCCTGAAAGTAAGCCCGATCAACTCATTCAAAGTGCTTCCGTTTTTTTGAATCCTAAAACAGGTGGAATTTCGGCATTGGTCGGGGGCAGGGGGGACTATACGTGTGGACGCTTTAATAATGCGACTGAACTCATCCGACAACCGGGTTCGACATTGAAACCGCTAGCCGTCTACACTCCGGCGCTCGAGCAAGGTTATCAAATGTCGGATTTGCTTCTCGACGAACCAATAAACATTGACGGCTATTCTCCGAAAAATTTTGATCAGAAAAATAGAGGGGAAGTGACAATGTACGATGCACTTGCGCACTCGTATAACGTCCCCCCCGTCTGGCTCTTGCATCAGATCGGAATAGAAAATGGGGTGCGTGCTGTTGAACGATTCGGAATACCATTGGAAGAAAACGATCATACGCTTGGCTTAGCCTTAGGAGGGCTGAACAAAGGTACTTCACCTTTGCGAATGGCCCAAGCTTTTTCTGCGTTTGCGAATAATGGAGTGATGGTGGAAGCACATGCGATTGTAGAAATAAAAGATTCAGAAGGCAAAGTCCTTGGAAAGTGGCGTGAACAGTCTGTAGATGTGACAGATGCGGAAGTTGCTCAGCAAGTGACCTATATGCTGCAAGGTGCTGTAGAAGAAGGTACGGCGAAGAAAGCCGAAATTTCAGGTATTGAAGTGGCTGGTAAAACGGGTACCACGCAACTGCCATTCACAGGCGTGGATGGCTCAAAGGATCATTGGTTCGTCGGCTATACTCCAGACATTGTAGGAGCGGTTTGGCTAGGTTATGATCAAACAGATTCAGAACATTATTTAACATCAACTAGTAGTTTCACGGCACCACCCATTTTTGCGCAAGTCGTTTCAAAATCAATCAGTGAATTGCCTGCAAAGAAATTTGATTTGCCATTAATCAGGAAAAATATAGAAGCGCTAGAGAAACAGGAGAAAAAGTTGAGTAAAAAAGAACGGGCAAAAGAAAAAAAGAAAAGAAAACAGGAGAAAAAAGAAGAGAAAGAACGGAAAAAGAGAGCAAAGAAAGAAAAGATGAAGAAAGAGATCAAGCATGAAATTGAAAACTGGAAACAGAAATGGAAAGAATATATAGGGAACTAGAGAAGTGAAAGTGTACAAAAAGAGTTGAGTGACATTAAGGAAGAGGGTTCCTGCACTTAGGATGCCCTCTTCCCTTTTTTATGTCAGACTTGATCAGTTGATTGATTTAGGAACGCAAAGGATTTGCATCCAGTGGAGAGAGCAGCAATTTTAAGAGGGTAACTTTGTGAAACATGCACATTTGTTTTAATAAACATGAATGTTTGAACTTTCACGATAGTTTCTTACACAGGTACCCTATATCAAATTTGAACACTTTGCGTTAAAAATTATCTGTTGGAAGTGTGACTCTATGACTGTCCCCATCCAAGTGAAGAACTTCTAAGCGATGGAGAAGGAAGGGATCTAAAATCACACTGTGGTGATTCCTTGGTTTTCCAGTAATCCTTCCCCCCCTCCTCAGGTTCTTTATTGGACGTTAGTATAATTGGACTTCGTTCATATAGATGAATGACTAGCTGAAGAAATGGATTGGCATCTTTTATCTTTTTTATCCTTAGTTTCGATTTATTAAGGTGTTTTTTCGATTTTCAGTAGGGAGATCATTTATCTCATTGAAATGAATAGGGAACAATAACCTTTCTTTCATTACAAGCAATCTATCCTTCAGCCACTTGGAAAAAGTGTTTTTTATCCCGCTCTGACATCCGCAATAGCGTTTGACGTATCGTTTAAACGTAATCAATATGGTTGGTGACTTCATTCGAATGTTAGAAACGCAAGAAACGATTTAAATAGGGCGATTACGAGTGGCACAATTTTTTGTGAAATGGATCAGTTTCCGCTTGTGAAATACAGCAAATCAGTTAGGTATCATAAACGATTGTTTTGCTGTCGAGAATATAAGTAGATAAATATTATCCTAAGCAATTCCGAATTGGAGAGAGGTTTTGGTATGCAATGGCACCCTTTAATTCGGCAATCATATTTATGTTTTTGTTCGTTATAAGTGCACTCTGTGCAAACAGACAAGAGTATAGTATTATTGATACATAGATATGTTCAAACAGACTTGTTCAATACATAGAGGTGAGACATTTGATTTTTGGGTATGCAAGGGTTAGCTCCAAAAACCAAAATTTATCTAGGCAGTTACAAGAGTTACAAGAGTATGGTTGTGATCGTATATATCAGGAGAAACAATCTGGAAAGGATTTTGAACGACCAGTATACAAAGAAATGCGTTCAAAAATGCGATTTGGTGATGTACTGGTCATACATGATTTGAGTAGATTTGGTCGAAATAAACAGGAAATAAAAGATGAATGGGAAGCACTTATTGAAGAGGAAATTGATATTGTTGTGCTAAATATGCCCATATTGGATACACGAAAGTATAAAGAGCTTGAAGGTGTGGGACAGTTAGTATCTGATCTGGTGCTTACCCTATTGTCATGGATGGTGGAAGAGGAAAGAACACGTATAAGAACTGCTCAAAAAGAGGGTATAGAAATTGCTAAAAAGTTAGGCAGATTTAAAGGCGGAAAAAAGAGGTATCATAAGGACGCTAAAGGTAAGGATAGAGTTATTTACGATGAAGTGGTTAGATGTTTAAATGGAAATATGAGTGTAATGGATATTCATCGTAAAACCGGTTTATCAAGAAATACTATTTACTCTATCAAACGGGAAATAGAGATTACTGAAACTACATAAACCAATCAAAAAGCGGAGGAATAACAATGATAAAAGAGACGCTTGATAATAATGAGCAAGGAAAACTTAACGATAAGAAAATTTCTATACTGAGGGAGAACTTTCCCAATTGTTTCTCGGGGGATACCCTTGATATTGAGAAGTTCCAAAGGGAGATAAATCAAGATATAGATTTATCTTCTGAAGGCTATGAAATGAACTTCCTAGGGAAAAATTATGCTAAATACATTGCTGATTCTATTGATACAGAAACAGTGTTGGTATCAAATGGAGAGCATAATACCAAGCCCCAAAATAGCAAATCGGAAAACGTCTATATAACGGGTGATAACTTGGAAGTGTTAAAGCATCTGAGGAGATCTTATACAAACCAAGTATCGTGTTGTTATATTGATCCACCTTATAATACGGGTGGTGACGATTTTGCCTATAATGATAACTTCAAGTTCACTAAGCAGGAACTTCAAGATGCTTTAGGTATTGAAGAACAAGAAGCTGATCGTATTTTAAACATGACTTCTTCAAAATCATCTTCTCACAGTGCTTGGCTTACTTTTATGTATCCACGATTATATTTGGCAAGGGAATTATTAAAAGAAAATGGAGTAATTTTCATATCCATTGATGAGAATGAACATTCACAATTGAAATTGCTTTGTGATGATATTTATGGGGAAGAAAACTTTGCAGGTGAAATAATTTGGAAAAATAGTAGTAAAAATGATCAAGACTACATTTCAATGCAACACGAATATATCATGTTTTACGTAAAGGATAAGAAAAAGAACCCAGGTAATTGGAAAGAGAAAAAAGAAGGAATTGAGGAAATCTATAAGGCATTTGAAGGGTTTAGGGAAATTCATGGTGATGATTGGCAGGTAATTCATAACGAAGCTTTAGAGTGGTATAAACAGTTCCCAGAATCAAACCCAATCCATTCAAGTAAACATTATTCTTGGATGGATGAAAGAGGGGTTTACTTCCCATCCGATATTTCTGGACCAAATTACGGGCAATATAGATATGATGTAGTACACCCTGTAACAGGAGAGATTTGTAAAGAACCAGCAAGTGGTTGGCGATTCCCAGAAACTACAATGAAGCAAAGAATAGAGGATAATCTAGTACACTTTGGTAAAACCCATGAAACTATTCCTAATAATAAAACTTATTTAAAGGATACAGAATATCAAAGTTTGACCAGTATCAAATATAGAGATGGAAGGGTTGCATCAAAACAATTAACTACACTTTTAGGGGCAAAGGACATTTTTACTAACCCAAAGGATGTTGATTTAACTGCATTACTTATTAAAGCAGTTACAGTCAACAACAGCGAGGGGAATATAGTTTTAGATTTCTTCTCGGGTTCAGGAACAACAGCACATTCAGTGATGCACTTAAATGCTAACAACGAAGGTAACTACAAATATATCTTGGTGCAAATTGATGAACCTGTAAAAGAAGGATCTGTAGCTGAAAAACATGGTTATAAAACAATAGATGAAATAGGTAGAGAAAGGATCCATCGTGCTGCACAAGCGTTAAAAGAGAATACAAATGCGGATATTGATTATGGTTTCAAACATTACTTTGCAAAAGCATTGACCGAAAGCATTATTGATCAAATTAGGGAATTCGATCCTAACCTATTAGCATCCCAATTGGAAGTTGAATTCGATAAAGAGACAATCTTGACGACCTGGATGAATCAAGATGGCCTTGGTCTAACACCTTCAGTCGAGGAAGTCAATCTAGGTGGGTATATTGGTTATTATGTGGACGATTATCTCTACTTATTGGATAAAGGAATATCACAACAGCATGTTGATATCCTTCTATCTAAAATAGTTGAAGATAAGAACTTCAATCCCACAAGTGTTATAGTTTATGGTTATAACTTCCCGAATTTTAACATCTTGACACAATTAGAAACAAATTTAAAACAGTTGAGAAATGAAGAGAAAAGTATTGAAGTATCATTAATTAAGCGATATTGAGGTGAACAAAGTTGGATTTGATTTTAAAACGAAATTTAGAACATCAAACGATTCCGATTGAGAGGCTTTGTTCAATTTTCTCAAACGTCGGTATACAAAAACCAATGAAAAGTATTGAAAATCCTATAATTGATATAAAGAGTCCTTATCTATATCAAAACATAAAGCGACTGCAAGAAGATCTCCCTTCTAATATGCAGGGAACCAGTCAAAATGAAGCAGATTATTTGAATATTGATATAAAAATGGAGACAGGTACAGGTAAAACTTATGTTTATACAAAGGCTATTTATGAACTAAATAAGTTGTATGGCTTCAAAAAGTTCATTGTTGCAGTTCCTTCATTGGCTATTAAGGCTGGAACTGCAAACTTTATGAAAATCCAAAGCAATATCAATCACTTCAAAAATGTGTGTGGTTACAAGACAGAAATAAAACTAAGAACAGTTGAGAGTATTAAAACAAAAAAGGGTTCAAAGAGATATGTGCCAAACAGCATACGTGATTTCGTAACCTCATCAAATCTTCAAAGGAACACGATAGAAGTATTGTTAGTAAATATGCAACATCTAAAGGAAAGCAAAAACGGTGTATTGGTACGTGATGATTACGATTCCCATATTGAAGGTTACTATAGACCTATTGACGCGATTTCTGCAACTAGACCAATTTTTTTAATAGATGAACCACACCGTTTTAGTCGTGAGAATGCCACATTCAAATTCATTGAGGAACAGGTAAAACCACAACTGATTATACGCTTTGGTGCTACTTTTCCTAGTAAATTCATTGGTAGGGGTAGAAATAGGGTTGAAGTAAAGGATTACCAAAACTTAATATACGACCTAAATATTCATAAAGCATTTGAACAAAATCTTATTAAAGGTATAGCAAAAGAGCATGTTGAAAGTCCCGATAATGAAGAAGAAGTATTTAAAATCTTAACAATGAAAAAGGGCGAATTTGTTCGGTTCCAAAAAACAGAACTAAATGAGCAAGGTCAAGCAATCAAAACAACAAAAGAATTGAAAACACATGATTCGTTGACTCTACTCTCTCCAAAACTTTCAGGTATTACGATAGATGGCATATTGGCTACCAAGGTCAATTTAAGTAATGGAGAGGAAAAGTTCACTGGGGATGTATTTTTTGCAGATGTGTTTGCAACTTCTTATGTCAGGGAATCTATACGGTTAGCAATAAAGAGGCATTTTGAAACGGAGCGGGAAAATTTCAAACGGAAGTTCAAGATCAAAACTTTAGCTCTTTTCTTTATTGATGATATTCATTCGTATCGAGATAATGACATGAAAGAGCCTTATTTAAAGAATATCTTTGAGGAAGAATTAAGGGGAAAACTGGATGAAGAAATTAATAAATGTAATATCTTTGAATTAGAATATAGAGAGTACCTTGAAGAATCCCTTGCGAATATTACAGAAACACATGCGGGATATTTCTCACAAGACAACGTATCAACTGAAGAAGAAATTGAAAAAGAAGTGAACACAATTCTTTTCGATAAGGAAAGGCTTCTGAGCTTAGTAGATAAGAACGGTAAAACAAATACAACACGTTTTATCTTCTCGAAATGGACGTTAAAAGAGGGATGGGACAACCCGAATATCTTTACAATTGCAAAGTTACGTTCAAGTGGAAGTGATAACAGTAAGTTGCAAGAAATAGGTCGTGGGCTACGTTTACCGGTAGATGAAACTGGAAATCGAATCGAAAATGAAACCTTTACGCTTAATTATATCGTAGACTTTACCGAAAAGGACTTTGTGAAAAAGCTAGAAGAAGAAATATATGGTGAAACATCCTTTGAGCAAAGGGTTCTTACATCCGAGCAAATTGAAAAGATTGCTACAAATAAAGGATTAAGTAAGGAAGAAGTGCTAATAGACCTTATGGGTAAAGGCTTTATCTCATTTGATAGAGAGATAAAAACGGACAAGCTACAAGAATTCATCAATGAGTACCCTGAAATATTTAATAAACTTGATAAAAATAGGGTCCGTGACCGAAATGTTGATAAAAATAAAAAGGTTGCCATTCGTAAGGAAAACTATTTGAAATTAAAGGACCTGTGGGAACAGTTAAATGAAAAATACTATTTACACTTTGACACTATTGCTGATGAAGTACTTATTAGTATTGTCTCCGATGTAATCACGGAGGACTTGATAACCACAACGGTTAGACGAACCAAAAGAGAAACATCAGAAATGGTGCAAGGAGAGCTTATATTTAATGTGACCTTAGATTCCATTGATATTTCAGATGATGATACTTTAAATTATGGAACATTTTTAAAAGTTGTAGCTGAGAACACAAATATTTCTATTCCTTTAATTCATACAGGGATTGTAAGAGCATCTAAATTGAAAAAGATAGAAAATGCCTTCTTTACAAAGGATACGGTAAGAAGTTTCTCCGTTTATTTCAAACAGCGGATTTATGATGAATTGCTGAAAATTTATTCATATAAGAAATTACCAAACACAACGGTGCATCCTACAGAATTAACTGAAGAAAATGGTAATCCAAGGGATTTTGTAAAGACTTCCGCTTATCTAGGTGTGAACGAGAGAAAAGGGACACCATTGGAAAATTACTTGTATGATACTATTTTATTTGATTCTGAAATCGAGGAGAATAACATAAACGAGAATATCAGTAGTGTCGAGGTATATGGAAAAATACCAAAACGCACCATGCAGATACCTTTCATTGATGGAAGCACGTATAGCCCGGACTTCATGTATGTAATAAAGGATAAAGAAGGAAAGCCTACAATTAACCTAGTTGTTGAGAGTAAAGGGGTAAATAAAAAGCAAGATCTAAGAGGTATAGAGGATCATAAAATAGAAGCTGCCAATAAACTCTTTGATATGGTTAAAGAAGTAGGAATCAATGATGAATATGGAGGACAAACAAAATTAGAAGATATAGGTGATGTATTGCGAAGAAAAGGAATCAGCGTTACCTATACAAGGCAAACAAACAATGAGAAGCTGCTTGAAATTATAAACGACCTTATTGAAAGTGAATGATAATATACTAAATATTGGATAAAAAGGTATTGTGCATTTTTAAGATAGTGTAGAAAGCTCGGGGTTTTTGGATAATTTATTATTATGCTTGAAACCAAATAGTAAAGAGGGTTCCTTTGAATAAAATAACCATTCTTTACTATTTTTTCTTAAATCCTGAATTGCAATAATTGTGAGGGGGGAGAAATATGAAAGATATTTTAAAATTAGCATATTTTGATGAGCAGGCAGCAGTCGATTTTCTTGAAATAAAGGAATCGGGAAGCTCCTCAGAGATAATGAAAGTAGTAACCGAGAAAAACAAGGATCTGGGTTTTAGTGCGGAAGCAGGAAAGGTTTTTTTTAGTTTTTTAAAATTTGGTCTATCAGGAAATATGAATAAAAAAAACAATAGCATAATTGAAACGCAAGTAACAAGAACTATTTATAATAAATTTATTGAACTTAGTAAAGAAGCAAAAGAGATAAAAAAGTATAAACATATAAACCTTAAAATCGTAAAGAATTCAGCAACCTATTTCAGAAATCTTATGCCGTTTATAAAGATGATTGACGACACAGGAGAATTTGAAAATGCAAAAGAATTAAAAGGACTCAATCACCAAGAGTTGGACACTATCTTTGACGATGCTAGAGGGTATTATGAATATTTAGGGGAAATTGTATCAGATGAAGAAGAATATGAAACGGTAATAATACGTTTCAATATCAATGGGATGAGGAATAATTATAGTTTGTATGATTTAACTAAAATGAATTTAAGTATATACGGCATAGAAGTAGGCAAGGCTGAAAATATAGATTTGAATTTTATGAATGAGATGAATGAGATGTTACAAGAGGAAAAAACAAAGCCAAAACAATTAAGCTATGAAGAGATGAAAAGCGTAACCCTTGATGATAATCAGCCAACAGAACAGAATCCTAAGAGTGAAAAGTATAAAATTATTGACGTCATAGTGGCGGGAATTTAAATGAAAATTACTGTGTTTTACGAACCTGAAAAGGTTTTTAATGAGAGACTTAATGACTCTACAAGGGTTCTTTATTTTGGGGATTACATTAGGGGAAGTGATAATGAGCGGAAAGATACTCAAGAGACGGTTTATTGGGAGAAAAGCTATGACGTACTTGTGATTAGTTCTAGTGAATTGTCAGGTGTTAATAACCATGTAATGGAAAACGTTGGTAGGTTTATTAATCGCATTACGGAAGTTTTTGGCTGTGGGCATGTTTATATTAATAATCCGACAAAAACAACAATGAAAGCGTTGGAAAACACCTTTGAATTAGAGTTAAAAGATCCTTACTTATTTCAAAACGTTTCGGAAGAAAAGGTAATTAGGATTAAAAAGGAATTCGATGATTTCATAATCGGCCAATTTTCTGCTAAAAAAGTAATTATAAGAAACCTTTTAAAATTATTAATAAGAACAAATGAGAAGCCACTTGTTCTTATGTTATATGGAAATCCTGGTATTGGAAAAACTGAGACAGCTAAATTTTTAGCCAAACAATTGGACGAAGGTGAAATAGTCAGGGAACAAATGTCTATGGTGCATGGGGAAGCAAGTTTGAGGTATTTTAAATCCACACACCATTCAGAGGATTCGTTCTCCAAGGTTTTAATAAATAGAACGTCGAATATAATTTTGTTAGATGAGTTTGCTCGTTCACCAGAATATATACAAGATAGTTTTTTTCAGATGTTCGATGAAGGCATTTATGAAGATAATAACTATATAGTAGATGTAAGAAAATCAATAATCATTTGCACTTCTAATTTTATTACCGAAGAAGAAATGAAAAAAAATATAGATAATGCCTTATTAAGCCGTTTCGATGCATTAATAAAGTATGAAGACTTTAATAATAAAGAGAAGGAGCTTATTATAAAAAGGTCCATTGACCAAATCAAAAGAACAATCTTAAAGAAATATGCTTCAATGGTTGATTGGAAACAATTACAAGGCTTTCTAACCAACCATGTAGATGGAATGACAAATATGAGACATATAAAAGGGATTATAGAAGAAGCCATTGCAGAAGAAGTGTTAGAAAAGCTCCAAGAATTAAGGTGAATTTCTTATAAATGATATAACTAAGAATGCTTGTCCCCGTAAGCTCTATTTTATTCAAACATAGTCAAAACCATAGTCAATGATTTATAAAAGGGAAAAAAAGCCCTGCAAAACCTTGATACGAATGCATTCTTATGAGACGCGGGTTCGACTCCCGCCGTCTCCATATAGAATTATATGGATATCTCCCAGTATTAATTGCCGGGGGATTTTTTGTGCGCGCGTTACCAGGTCCTAAAATAAACCCGCAATCATATGCTATTACATGAGAATAAATTGTGTGTATTACTTACACGGGGAGAGGAGCTATTGGATCATGGCTACAAAACCGCAGCAATTACAAAGGGGCGATACGGTAGGGATTGTGACGCTTGGAAGTCCGTTGGCGGCTAATCGCATTACGGAAGGGATTCGGATGTTGCAAAGTATGGGGTTTAAGGTGGTTGTGGGGGATTATGTGTATTCTGCGAATGGCTTTCTTGCGGCAACTCCCCGGCAAATGGCTTCGGATCTAATGAAGATGTTTAGAAATCCGGAAGTGAAGTGGATTTTACCTGCCCGGGGTGGAGTCGGGGTGGAAAGTATTTTACCATTCCTTGATTTTACCGTCATTAAACAAAATCCTAAAATTGTTTCGGGGTACAGCGACATCACTATTTTATTAAATGTGTTGTTTGAATATGCTGACCTCATCGGTTTTCAAAGTTTGTTATTGTTAGACTTTAATCCACAAACCCCTTCGTATAATTTCAATCAATTCTTTACGGCAACATCGACTGTCACTGCACCTTGGCAAATTACCAACCCGCCTGGAGTTCCACTTATCGGAGCAGTTCCGGGAAATGTCACCGGGCCGATTGTAGGTGGAAATCTTACGTCATTCGTGGGTACCTTAGGCACGTCCTATGAAATCAATACGGAAGGTAGGATTCTTCTTTTGGAAGAAACACATGAACCGATCAATACGGTGTATCGATATTTGAACCACTTAGCGATGGCACGGAAATTTGAAGATTGTGCAGGAATCATTATGGGACAATGTACGAACTGTGAACCAGCCTACGGGAAAAGCTATGCGGATGTGATCAATGAATTTCTGGTTCCACTTGGAAAACCTTTAATGACCAACTTGGCAACCGCACACGGCCATTATAAAGCCACCGTACCTATTGGAGCCAGTGTGAAAATGGATACGGTGAATCGAACGTTGACGGTGATGGAGCCGGTGGTTAAGCTGTAGTCGAAAATGAGGCCAGTGGAGATGGGAATCGGCATGGTATACAATTAATTATCCGGTTTTACTGATGTATGCAAGGATTGGGAATATACTAGTAAAGTAAGGATGTCTACTTCAATAAAATAGAATTCAGAAATTTGTAAATGGTCTATAAGGACCATAAGAATAGTAGGTGAAAAAATGGGGAAGTATCAATTGGATAGCAAAGGTTAGGCGGCTGTAGCAAAGTATCATGAAAAAAACAAGCTTGCCCAATTTGATAAAAAGCAGCAGGTTGAAAAAATACGTGCGGAGTATTTGAAAAAAAAGCAGAAACAAACAGGTAAATAATATGACGCTGAGGCAGCAATATCTTTTGACGCTGTTTCGGTTGCCACTGTCTCTATATGAGAATAAAGGTGTTATTACAAGAGAATCTGGGATATTGTATGAGAGGAATCTCTTGTGCAATATTCCTTTTTTATGGTCGAATTATTTTGAATGATGAAATAAATAGATTGACGTACTCAAAGAAAATGTGATCAGCATCGGCCACAGTCTAAAGAAGCCTTCAAAGAACACAAGATTTGTTTCCCGCACCGGAACGTTTTTCATGGGAATTATAAAAGTAAACGAAAGCAGCCCGATACTTTTTCGGGCTGTTTCATTTCAGCCGTCAAAGCGTCCAAATTTCTAACCGATCAAAGAATGCAAAACAAACAAATCTCTACTTATTTATCAACAAATATGTACAATAAAAAAGGCTCATTATCGCCAAATTGCTCGAGTATTTATCAGTGTTAAATAGGTGGAAATAAGACCGGTTAGGCATACCAGACAATAAACCGCGAAAATACGATAGCAAAAGCTCTCGCATCACTTTTATCTCCTGAAAATGAAGTATAATGTTGAATTTTATCGATATAGGACTTTGGATAGACTTTGTGGGGAAGTCTCCAACCTACCACCAGATTATGTTAATATAGAAATAAGAGTGAGGGAAAACGCTGCTGAAAGAGAGCGGAGAAATTCACTGCTTTTTTATTTTGTCTCTGGTCAACCAACTGCATGTAAAAGTCTACCTAGCCTGCAATCGCTTTTCCCCAACTTATTTTGCAGCCCCCTCCTAAATACTTAAGCACCGCGACAAAGAATAATTACAATCGAATATGGAAAGGATTTGGTACAATGCGATCTGATATTACTGCAGATCACAAGTTACAAGAAAGAGATCTTCGGAAGAAAGAACCACGTCAGGATAAATCTGTGCATGAAAAAGACCTACAACAGGATACAAATCCACGTCAAGAAGAAACTACAGGTGATTACTCATTTGAACGGGTTCCGCGCGAGGAACGGCAAATGGGCTGGTTAAGTATCACCAACATCACATTCGGCATCGCAACTGCGATCTTCTATTTCCAGATGGGAAGCGTTATGGCACTACAGTTTGGAGCGGTGAATGCCCTTATCTCAGCAGGGTACGCAATTGTAGTCGCAGGCATCCTAGGAAGCTTCATTGTTTATTTGTCTGCTAAATCCGGTATGAACGTTAACTTATTATCCCGCGGAGGATTTGGTTACGTTGGAGCCGGATTAACCTCACTTATTTACGCGTCTAATTTTATTATGTATTGTGCCTTTGAGGGCATGATTCTAGTTGCAGCTGTTCATGCTTATTTTCCTGCTATGCCTGTTTGGCTGTTAATCATAGTCTTCGGATCGGTGATTATCCCATTGAACTGGTTCGGCATTAAGCAACTGGACAAATTGCAAAAATGGTCCTTGCCGATCTTCTTTATCTTTTTAATTACAGCGATCGTTATGACATTCACCCATTCGTCCCCATTTGACGGGGCTTTATGGACATTCTTGCCTGAAGGCGTCAAAGTCGGCGGCACCGCACTATTG
The DNA here is from genome assembly GCF_900167515.1 of Sporosarcina newyorkensis. Taxonomy (NCBI): domain Bacteria; kingdom Bacillati; phylum Bacillota; class Bacilli; order Caryophanales; family Caryophanaceae; genus Sporosarcina; species Sporosarcina newyorkensis. Next base: position 110,636 of record NZ_FUYJ01000005.1, read on the forward strand.
TTATGTATCGGAATGCAGCACGGAATTATGGGGCTAACGGCATTGATTGCATCAGACTATGCGCGCTTTTTAAAACCAAAAGATTTGAAAATTGGTTCCATTGCAATCGGTTTCATCCCGCAGATTTTCTGCTATGGTGTAATGGGCGGTCTTGGCATTTGGTTCGGAGTTACATTTGGCGAATCAAATCCGGGCGTATACATCGTTACTCTATTGGGGCTTGGCGGTGTGCTGTTTACACTGCTTACACAAGTTCGAATTAATGTTACCAATATTTACAGCAGTTCGTTATCCCTATCGAACTTCTTTGAAAACACATTTGGCTTTACGCCGGGACGTCGTTTCTGGGTCGTCGTTGGGGGTGTTACTGCGTTGATTCTCATGCTGGGCGGGATCATTGACCATCTTGACACGGCAATGACTTTCCAAGGCGTTGCGCTCATGAGCTGGGCTGCCGTACTGGTGACAGATGCACTTGTGCTAAGAAAATGGCTGAAAGTCGCTCCACGTTTTTATGAATCCAGACAAGAAAATCTTTTTAAGTGGAACCCAGTCGGTGTTGTATCGCTAGTTGTTCCGACGATTATTGGTACCATTGCAGCGCTCGGTTTTATGGGCACATTCCTTCAAAGTACTGCGGCATTTTTCGCAGCCCTTTTGGCAGCGGCTATGACGATTATTCTTGGAATGACGACAAAAGGACGCTATTATGCGAAGAGAGAAGTAAACGATGTTCCGAAAGAGGATTGGATTTAATCAGCTGTATGTCTAGATCTTTTACAAAGAATAGCATCTTATCTCCGATAGTTGTCAGTAAACATAGCCAAGATTAGTTAGGTATAAGAAAACTACTCTTAAACTTTGACATCAAAGCATTGTTAGGAGAAGGTGGTTGGACTCACGCTTAGTCCAAAAAATATTTTCATAGAACGTCATAAACTTTGTTATATCAAGGTATATGGCGTTTTTTAATGTCATGAAATTTTACTGGATTTTAACGGAATATCGTCAGCAAACAAATTTAGTTCAATAGGAAGACATTGAATTTTCAATTGATACTTTAACCAGTTCAACTAAACTTTTATTAATGACACCTTGCTTGATAACAGACATCCTAACATCACTGCACTGGATTTTATCGTGTTATAATTAATCATCACCTCATAACAAAAGTGAGTAAGCTAAGAAAGTAGGAGATTATTCTGTTTACAATCAGAAATTTTGAAGATAATGCGAATGTTAACGTCAGGGAAGAGTTAGGCCCTTTTAAAGTAGTAGAGTTTCAAAGAGAATTAAGTATCGATCATTTAACAGCGCAATCGGCATATTATGCGTCTGAAATGAATCTGAGAAGAAGACAGTTGGTTTGCGATGTCAACCAAGCAAATATTACGATTCAGGCAGGTTCTATGCAATGGATGGCTGGAGATGTGAAAGCGACAACAGGGATTAAAGGTGTTGGAGATTTTATTGGGAAAACATTCAGAGGAAAGGTCACAAAAGAATCTGCGATCAAACCTGAATATACGGGAACTGGCAAACTTGTATTAGAACCAACGTACAAGCATATTTTGCTCCTTGATGTTGGCGAGTGGGATCAGTCACTCATCATTGAAGACGGACTGTTTTTAGCTTGTGATTCGGGATTAAAACATAAAGCCGTGATGCGCGCGAGCCTGTCTTCTGCTGCATTAGGAGGGGAAGGTTTGTTCAATCTTGGACTTGCTGGTCAAGGAGTGGTCGCACTTGAATCTTCTAACCCGAGAGAAGAACTGATAGAAGTAGAGCTAGATAATGATGAGTTGAAAATTGATGGGAATATGGCGATTGCTTGGTCAGGCAGTTTAGAATTTACTGTTGAGAGGTCTGGAAAAACACTTATGGGTTCGGCGGCTTCAGGAGAAGGATTGGTAAATGTCTATCGCGGAACAGGCAAAGTGTTAATGGCTCCATTTCTTCAATAAGGTGTCGGAATATATGTAAACAGTCGGGAAAGTCTAACTGTAAGTGGCAGGCACTAAAACATTCCAAATTACATGTAGAGTGTTTAGTATTTCGTTTGAAACAGTTATTTTACCTACTTAATGGCACGTTGTCCTTCTAGAAATGGTTGTTTACGTTATCCGTTTAATATTCCTTACAAATTGGATATGTATTTATGCTCACAGAAAATAATAATAAAAACACGTGAATGGAATAGAGGAGAGACAAACCCATGGCTTATATTTTATTAATTGTAGGATTTGCACTGTTAATAAAAGGAGCTGACTTATTTGTTGACGGTTCCACCAATTAAATATGGAAAATGGGAGAGATAGGGATGCCTATCTCTTTTAATTATTGGTTCGATTAAACGAGCTTGTTGTATTAGGATTCAATCGCATTTTTAACGTCTTTTTTGTTAATTTAGAGCCTGGATGCTACAAGGGCAGCCTAAGTTGCGATCAGTTATTTCTGCTTATTCGAATGTCTGGGATGAGGGACATCCTTTTCCCCGCCTAAATTTTCGTCGTTAGAGATGTCTGTTTTACTTGTCAAAGCTCCCAATGTTTCGCTGAAATTACCAATCATATAATTGAATGCGTCCATTCTATCCCTTTCTGTTTCGGAACCGTTCCTACAAAAAAAGCAGGAGTCATATGATGACCCTGCTCATTTTAGTTTTTTATATAATCGCTCGCGGTTATAACTTCGACTGTTCCAATAGCGCTGTTAAAGGATAGAGATTCTGCGGATATTTCCTTAATAAGATCTGCGTAGTGAGTGGCTATCCAGTCGCTTACGAAAGAGTTAGGAGCTATAATCTTTATGTTTAAATCATCTTGTTTTTATAAAAACTGCACTCATTCTTAGCTGTTTTTTTTCGTATCCGTTATCATGAGTTCCTCATTTCATTTTAACATCATTTGTCGATGAGTTAGTATATATATTATGTAATTATTATCGAACATAAATGACAGGGAATAGTGCCACAGAGACGACAATTTTTAGTACCGTAAGAATGTAAATAAGTCCTTAAGAGAGAATAAATGGCTCTCACGCAAGCGAGGGAACTATTAAATGGATTGAGGTGCTTTGTTTTTGTGTTCCAAAAAAATATAGGCTCTATCGGTTAAGTAAAGAATTATTTATTAGAATGGGGGGTTACATTGATGAAATACGAAATTCCTAAACTTTTGAAAGAGCATGAAAACCTAATTAAAGGCACTCTTAGGTATAGTAACGAGATAATTTTTAAGCGTGAAGAAACAAAACCCTGGGATAGCAAATTAGGTGGGTGTCCCTATTTGAAAAACAGTAAAGATTATCCAATCGATCAATTTGGAAAACCTATGTTGTTTTTAGCACAAATCAATCTGGCGGATATTGGAGATCTGGATGAATTACCGAAAAAGGGATTACTGCAATTTTTCGTTGCAAACGATGATATGTTTGGTTTGGAAGACCCGATTCTACTAAAATACATTGAAGATTTTGAAGAAAACGAAGGAGATTTAGTAAAGGAACATCCTTATGAAAATGAAGAATATAACAGTAATCTCCCTTTTTCACACAGCGGCAAAATGTATTTTACATCAAGGGAGATGCCTATGTCTTCCTCATTGGATCTATTTCGGGAAATTTTTATGAAGAAGCTATCAGAAGAAGAATATGAGAAACTGAGTGATGATTGCTATAGTAGCGATAGCAGAATTGGTGGTTATCCATATTTTGTTCAGAATGACTATATCGGTTTTGATGATGACGATTTTCTTTTATTGCAACTGGATATCGATGAGGAATGCGGCATTATGTTTGGGGATTCTGGGAACTGTGTTTTCTCTATTACAAAGGACGCTTTGAAAAATAGGGATTTTTCAAAAGTAGTGTATGATTGGCAGTGTTGCTAGTGAGATTCCAGTACGATGATCCGTTCTTGAACTTATAGAAAAGTCCTAAGAAGTGTATGAGTATTTTGGTAAGCGAAATTTTCACAACCATGACGTCAACATATCACTTATCGAATTGAGGTTTCCCTATGATACCAAATCAAAATAAAATGAGAGTAATGGAGACCATTGCTGAAAGAAATTTAATTTCTCTCATGAATGATACAAAGTGGCGAAAACTCCAAGATGCAGTTATCAATACGTTGCGATTTCCGCCACCATACCAAGGCAAGTATTTGTTAGATGATCTAGTATATCCTGAAGAATTTGAAAAGGATGTTTGGTATTGGGGAGATTGGATAGAGGGTATTGTACCATTTTACAATGTGGAGTGGATTCGAGTCCGGCCAAGATATTTGAAACATCGTGGTCGTCTAGTTTCACCAGAAATCATTGATATTACAGATGACTTTGTAAATATTTTAAAAGAATTATCAATTCCCTATCGACTGGATCATGATACATATTATATTTACGGTTACATATCAGATACAAGCATACTAACATGATGGAGCCTCTCGGAATGGTTAAGGCAAAAAGTGAAACGGAATCAGTGCTGTAGTCCAATATGGAACCTGATTAATTTGGATGACTATCTATAATGGTTTATTCTGACGAGCGATAGAGGAGAGGTACATATGGATAAACAGTCTTATGCAAGGTATTTGCTTCAATTGATGGATGAAGAGGTGGATTCCGATGAATCAGATATTGAGGAAGCCCGTTTCTATGGGTATTTCCAAATGTATATGCCGGATGGAAAAGGCATAGAGGCTACTTTTGAACCTCTTGAAGATGGGCATGCGTATTTGCAGAAGGTATTACAGATCTATGAAATGCTAGATCCGAATGATTTTAGTGGGCCTGCAGTGCCAGGATATTTCACTAGTAAAGCTGGTAATGTACCCAATGAGGTGTTAGTAGATTATGGCAGGCAGTTTATTCAAGGTTTAAAGAATTTATTGTTGGAATGTTCCGGGAAAATGGATGTGGAAGGTTCAGTGGATTACCTGCTTGGAATCGAAGAGGTTAGAATTGTACCTCCTGGATCGATAGATGGAATTCGTCAGCAATACGATCCTGAAATATATGAGACGATTTTTGATATCATCAGCGAACAGACGGAGTATGATGAACCGATTGAAGTTTTGGACGAGGCGTATTACTCGATTGCCTGTGATTACTGGATTTCATATTATCTTCAGTGGCACCGTTATAGATTGAATGGTGATCCGTTCGCAGCATATTTTGAGCTGTACAGACGTGGGTATTCAGCGATCTTCTCAGAAAATAGACTGTATATTGGTTCATAATTACGGAGGTTAATTGATATGACGAAACGAATACCATGCAAGACGGAAGGCTGCAACGCAACAATTCTGCCGAGCACCGCGGCCAAAACAGGTGGTATCTGCATGCCTTGCCGTCAGGATCAGGAACGAAAAAAACAGCAAGCTTATATTGAACAGCATCGCAAAACGGTGAATCTTTATGATGGATTAACAGATCAAGTAGACATTCTCAAAGTGATGCATGCACCGAGAAAGTATGACCCGCTTATCCAATACAATCCTTTTCCGTTAAGCATGGAGCAACTATACATATCTTTGTCAAACCAAGAAGCCGAACTGATGCTAAAATACACAATGGAATTATTAGCTGTTAACAATGAAAGTGAAGCGGAAGAAATTCTATTATCTTTGGTGTGCTACCGGGATGATACTATATCAGATGCTTTGCCGGAGCTTATACAGCGCGGCTTGTTTCATAATCCGATTCTTTTTAAAGATGCACCGCAAGACATTCGAGATCAGCTTCTGGAGCGGGTGATATGGGATGAGGACAATCGGAATCATCTCCTTCTTGTACTCGGTTGGATCGGTGATGTTAAGGTAATAGACCAGTTTCGAGAATGGCAATTGCGGCAACCAACATGGACGGAGCAGTTGTATGTAACGCCTGAAACTTATGTTCTTGACGGGGGTTGGGAGCTTACTCCGAATGGGGAAAGGCGCGACTTAGTGAATCCATTATGTTATGCGATCAGGCAATCAGATCAACAGTATGCTGGTGTAACTGCAGAAATTCATGCCCGTTTTCTTGAAACGAGCCATTCAACATGCCCATGGTGCAATAGGAAGTTAAAGAGATTGATGGTCGCAGCTAACTCTCATCCGGCCTTGCAATATCTCGATCTACAGATGGAGAACTTACAGGTGATAACCTGTGACTTATGTGGGGGGGTTAGCACGATATACATGGAGCTGGATAATGATGGCGTGCCTATCTGGAGCCGCTATAATCAGGAACCTGATTACCTCCCGGATATAGATGACGTAAATAGCAGTAATGAACACCCGCCAAGTTTAGTCCTTTCACATGAGCCGCAATCACCGTATTATGCTGCAGTTTGGGCCATGTCACAATTGAATTCTCAGATTGGCGGTCATCCAAGCTGGGTTCAGGATCCCGAGTATCCGGTTTGTCCTTGTTGTGAACGAAGAATGCGGTTTATAGGGCAGATAGATTATGCTGATTTCGACGAATATGCTGAAGGCATATATTATATGTTTATTTGTCCAAAAGATAGGATTACAGCAACGGTATATCAGCAAAGCTGAATACCGTACTGGAGATGATTGGGGGATATAGGGAAAACGGGTGATCCACTGAATACAGAAGAAGGGCACGCTTTAAAAGCGTGCCCTTTCCATTAGTAGGTATGAACTTGATCAGCGATTAGGCTTCTTTTACCGTATTAATTACTTCCTCTGCATATGAATCGGTAAACCGAATCATCCCATGATCCTGTACAATCCGCCCTTCTTTGGTGCGGTAGTCAAGCCAATCTGTAATGAAGGAAGGGGCATATCCTCCTTGGCCGAATTCATCTCCAAATACGATGATGTTCGGATAAACATCTACATATTGATCGCGATTGGTTTCTGGGTACGACTTCGTATATAACCAAAACTGCACATCATACATGACATATGATAATTCATCTGCGTGAAAAGAAAAATGTCCTTTCTCTTCGACAATCCGTGTACATATGCTGCGGATTTTCTGTTCCACCTGTTCCACTTCGGTTACCCGAGAGCACAGTTCCTTAAGCAGAGGAGAAAATTTGCCGTGCGCTACTTTCTCCAAGGCTTCTTCTTTGTCTTCTTCAGACGTATCGTATAGTTCATCGTTCACCAAGCCTTTGATAAACTCTTCAAAATTATCGGCAAGGAAGGTAATCTTATAATCATCTTCTTGATCGACATGAACAACTTCAGGTTCACCATCTGTACCGCACGCTCGATAGTCTAACATGACGACATCATGGCCGGCTGAAGGACAATCACAGATCACCACGCCGATGTCAGGATACTCCCATTCCTCAATCATAAAGGGACTACCGAGACTCCCGCACAGTGAATAGCTTTTCTCGCGGCCAATTCCCATAATCCCTGTAATGGCTATATGATCCTCTGCCCAGGAGGTTGGTTCCTCTGTTGGAAAGTTGGTGTTCTTTGGCACTCCGCCATTCTGATACTTCATCAAATGAATATATGAGGATGGAAGTTTGTAACCAAGCTCTTTCTCGATTGAATCAATTAGTTCATCCGTAGGTGGCTCAGATTGATAAGATTCTTTTGCATACTCGCTGTCCTCCCAAAAATCGGCTAAAAACATATCTGAAAAAAGATGTTCGTCTGCTTCCTGCCCCTCATTCAATTGATCTATACGCTTTTTATCCATTTCTACCTCCCAATGAAATATATAATAACTTCATATGTATATGGTAACCCCTATATTTTTAATAGTAGCATTTTGATATGAAGGATACCAGAATTATCCGGCTAATGTTATATACAAAGCCGATGATTTAGGACCCATAGCCTTTTATATTTTCTTCATTTAATATAATAATTAATAGATTGCGAGAGTGAAAGATACTATACGAGTTGGAGGGAAACTAATGACTGAAGAAATAAACACAACAGGATGGGATGCAATTGAAGAAGCGGTAACGAAGCTATACGGGGAACAGGAACCGAAGCATTACGGTACCGCAATTTCTTATATGTTTGGTGGACAAGATCCATTAGATGGCCTTAGTGCTTATAAAGCGGAAACACCTTCCCCGCACTGGCATATTGTAACTTTTGGTTTTTCAGAACTTTATGAGAAGGAGTCGGAGAATACCGAATGTAGCGGCTACGGGTTTGAACTTTCTTTTCGGGTGGCCCGTAGTAAGGATGAGGAGGAGCCTCCAGCATGGGCATTGAACCTCCTTCAAAACATGGGAAGATATGTTTTTAACAGTAACAATATTTTCGTTGCAGGCGATTATTTAGATGCGAATGGTCCAATCTGCTTGGGAGCCGATACACAGCTAACCGCTCTTGCTTTTATACGAGATCCAGAACTTGATACACTGCATACGCCGAATGGACGTGTTGAGTTTCTTCAAATGGTTGGGATCACTGAGGATGAGTTGGAGGCTATGAAAATATGGAATACACGAGGTTTACTTGAAGCTGGAAAAGCAGAAATTCCAGGTTATATTACAGATTTATCCCGAAATTCTATGCTGCGAGTCCCTGCTGTTCAGGAAAGTGTTCAAATAGGAATAGATCGTGACGGTTCGAGCACCGGGTTTTTATATGTAGATCAACTAGCTTGGGTACCCGGTAAGAATGGTTTGTTCAAAAAGAAACCGGCTGTGCTCACACTAGGAGCGAAACAAGCTGATACGGTTGGAAAGCTGCTGCGCGGTCGGCTGCTTAAGGGGAAAGATTTGAGTTTAGTGAGCAAAGAAATAAGCGTAACATTGGAGCCTGCTTTAACGACTGAAATCAAAACAGGTGAGGGTACGGTTCATTTACAACTTGACGAAGCGGTTGTCAACGAGCTCATGAACAAGCTTCTCCCAAAAGAAGGAGAAATTCGTTTGTCTTCTTATAAAGACTTAATCATACAAGTCGTTAAAACGAACATTATGGATCAAGATGGAAATGTGGTTTCAACCATTGGCTAAACATCGCCATTATCTACATCTACCATTGAAATTGTGAAGTGGTAATTTTATTTTTGAAGACAAATAGAATGGAGGAGATTTTATGGGGTTATTTGATTCGCTAGTAGGAAATGCATCGACTTTGGATGTTGATAAAGTAGAGAAAGAGCTGGGATCCATTTTAATTGAGGAGGAGAAGGTGAAGGCAGCGTTTAAAGTGGTCCGGGACCTCATGGTGTTTACTGAGAAGCGGTTGATCCTTGTTGATAAACAGGGGTTGACGGGAAAAAAGATTGAATATCATTCAATTCCATATAAAAGCATTTCCCATTTTTCCGTTGAAACGGCTGGGAAGTTTGATTTGGATGCGGAGCTTAAAATTTGGATTTCCAGTGCGACGGAACCGCTGGTGAATAAGCAGTTCAAGAATGACTCCAGCATTTACGACATTCAAAAGATTTTAGCGGCTGTTTGTTTATAAGTATCGGTTTTTAAGTAGATATTCGGATATTATTGGCTAATAAACGCTTTAAAATTAGGCTATTCACGAAATAAATAGGGATACTTAAATAATCGTAATGTTAATTGTGCATGGAGCTGGTACTACATTTAAAAATGGATCAAGTCTCATGCCTGATCCATTCTCTGTATAAAAAACGTTTAAAAGCTATGTGAATTATTGTTGCATTTTACCTGCAGTATAACCGCCATCCACTGCAAGTGTTACACCGCTAATTGATTTTGCAAGGTCTGAGCATAGAAATACAACAGCATTTGCTTGATCTTCTGCGGTGGACATTCTTCCTGCTGGAAGTGATGCAAGTACGCCTTGGTATTGTTCTGGCGAAGTTTTAGACCAACTTTCAATTGCAGGTGTGATGGTGGCGCCAGGTGCGATAGAATTAATGGTAATCCCTTTTTGACCGTATTCCAAAGCAACTGATTTAGTTAAACCGGCAATAGCATGTTTAGATGCAGTGTAAGGAGCCATGTTTGGTGAACCTTCAATACCAGCACCTGATGCCGTATTGACAATCGCACCGCCACCCGTTTTCAGCATAGCATTTACTTCGTGCTTGATGCAGTAAAATGTTCCATACAGATTTACTTTTAGTGTAATATCCCAATATTTGGAATCCATTTCTCCAATTGGCTTTAATCCCTTGTTAATACCTGCATTGTTATGTGCAAAATCTAGCTTGCCAAATGTCTCAACCGTTTTATTCACGAGTGCGATTACCTGCTCCTCATCACTTACGTCACATTTGAGAAATGCTGCTTCACCGCCGTTATCTTTGATAATTTGTACGGTTTCTTGTCCTGCTTCTTCACTTACGTCAGATATCATGACCTTTGCGCCCGCTTTTGCTAAGGCAATTGCAGTTGCTCTGCCAATTCCTGAGCCTGATCCTGTGACTAATCCTGCTTTTCCCTTCATAATTCCTACCATGAAAGACACTCCTTTTTTATAAATACATCTATTTGTTTACTAATGAACAATATACGCCCAAATTCTAGCCAAATCAAAAATTTAGTTTAACATCTAATTATATTTGTAGCATGTACGTGCTAAATACATTCATGATTGCTTTAAGTACAGGGTGCCTGTGCATCAGACAACTTGGACACTATTCTGAAATGTGTACATTCCTGTTGGGAATTGAAGAACCGTTTTTCTCACAACCTTAAAAACCAGTGACGAAATCAGTTGATTTTCGTCACTTATTTTAATGTAATGACTTTTCGGACGGCACTTCTTCCACCATTATTGCACTTACTGGGAATTGATACGAAAAATAATATTCAAGTTGGTTCAAATGTATTATCAGATGAGCATGATGAAATTGTTCTCTTTAGGAATGGCGGTTTCGTCAGTCCAGCGATTTATTCAATCAATGACAAGTTATATGATAGTAAAACAGATTTACTGTTAGATGACAGTCAATTGGAGTCTGCAAAAGCTATTACAGGAGCTTTTTTCAAATAGACATAATTACAGTTTGATAGATAGACACAGGGGGTATTATTAAATAACAGGCAGCAAATAGCATCTGAATAACCACTTTTATTCCCCAGCCAGTTCTAGCAACAGTAACTGTCTCATAAACTTCCAAGTAGACAACCATCATGAAAGGGTGATTCCAATGAAAAAAACATTATTCGCAATCATTATCTTAGTTCTTGGCTTTTCCTACACTGCGCCTGCCGGTATGGCTTCAACGGCAGAGAACAGCGGCCTTTCTCCAATCGACGGCCTAATCCTGACCTATTCACCTTCATTCAATGAGCCTTCGAAAGAAACGTTTCACGTGAAGAAAGAAGAGACATTTACGTATTTATACAATAAAAAGAGTCAAAACTATCCGGAGTTGGCCAATTTAGTATATATTGAAGACGATTTCGGACTGTCGGCAAGTTTAGGATATTCGGATTTTGTTTTTGTAAGTGCACCTTACCCGCTAAAGCAAGGCTCCACTTTTCTACAAAGCGATCACTTTGATGACTATAAAGTTCTCGTTGAAAATACGGCAAAGACTGTAAAAGTAAAAGCCGGTACTTTTAAAAACACGGTGATTCTGAAATATCCGGACGGTTCCCGGGTGTATCTCGCAAAAGGAGTCGGCATTATTAAAATCACTGATGCAGCAGGAAAAGTGACGACTGAACTCGCTGCTGTAAAAGCAGGTAAGTGATTTTTCATTCGCAGGATTTTCTCTTGCTCATTACTGGAATAGTTAATTCTTATAAAAAATCCCGTCGGTCATACTGGACTGACGGGATTTTCTCTGGTTTAAGAGTACCTGTTCAAGTATTTAAAGTTTCCTGTACGAAAAACTATCTTGTTTGTATAGTAATTAACAGTATTTCACACACAGTTTCTTTTCACCGTCAAACTTCTATTCCTGCAATTCCAAATCCTCCAGGACCAGAATGTGTAGAGATCATAGCGCCTGCTTCAATCCAAATCCTATTTTCGAATCCTTTTTCAAGTGCAATTTCGTTGATCCGTTGTTTGATAGTTTCACTTAATCCGATGGAGTATATAAAATAAATTTTTTGTCTATCAATCTCGTATTGCTGTAAATAATCCAGAAATAACTTTTCAGCAACTTTACTCATCTTGCCATGATATTTTTTAGTTGAGACAAGCTTGCCATCTACTAATTCAATACATGGTTTTATTTTCAGCAAAGCACCTCCTAAATAAGCCATATTACTGACTCGACCGCCGGCTCTTAAAAAGTCTAAGCTGCCGGGTAGGAAGGCGAGTCTTGTTTTAGGCACCTTTACTTCGATTTTTTCCAGCAAGTGAACAGGATTCATCTCCGGATCTTTCTCCAGCAAAGTAACCGCATACATGACAACTGCAGTTAATCCGCCTGTTACGTTTAACGCATCAATTAAAAAAATATCATCTACATCTTCCGCAGCCAGTAGCGCGTTTTGAAAGGAAGCAGATGCCTTTGACGTATACCCGATATGAATGATGATACTATCAGGAAATTCCGTTTTGATTTTTTTGAAAAACTCTTGATACTCATGGACATTAGTGGCAGATGTAGAAGGTATCTTTTTTGTACGATCATAAAATTCATAAATCTCTTTAACGGGTAGATGACCATCTAAATAGTCCTGTCCATCCATAATTACGTGCATGGGTATTACTTGTATATTATGTCTCTTTGCTAACGATTCCGGTAAATCGGCCCCGCTCTCAGTCGATAAAATGAATTTTCTCACTAGATATCGCCTCCAACTTTTATTCTATTAATGCAGGTTATGAATTGAGATACCTTTGTAAGAAACAAACGTGAAAATTTAAACATTTGTGTTTGTTCGAATGGTCGTGATTGTTTAAAAAACACAATTGCTTGGTACATAGGCATCGATCACTAATTATTCATTGAAGAAATGTATGTATGAATGACCGAAGAGAAAAGATATTCAACAATCTGCAAGTATGATAGATTAAAAACATCAATTATACAACAAAAGCAGATGGAAGGCACTCTCTTAAAAAAGGGAGTGTTTATATATGGTGACATACGAATCAATGAATATGCTATTTCAATTCGGTATATTTTTAGCTACGGCACTAACAAAAAGAAGTAACCGCCCATTGCCTTTGACCGAGGTTCTCAATGGGGGGTTACTCTTTTTAGTAAAAACATCTTCAATTGTTAAGTAGGTCAACCGCTCTTCATGCGGGGACAACTGTGATTGGCTGGACTTTTCGTAGACGTTCAGTTTTTTTATTATATGCTGATTGTACCACAGCTATACAAAAATAAAACCCAAATGTATAGTGACCAATACAAGTATGAGGTGTCTGTGTAAAAAACAAACACGACAATTTAAATATTCAAGTTAGTTCGAACAACCATGAATGTTTAAACTAACACGATTGTTTGGTGCACAGGCATGCAAATTAATTTCACATTACACTTTGTTTCCTCATCCACTGCGTCGCGACCCACTTCTCACCTTCCACAACGGGTGCTCCGCCGTGTAAAGTTAAATCATTCAGCATCTGGTCGCTATAGAAATACTCGAAGTAGACAGCCATCCCTTTTCGAGGCGACACAGAAAATTTCAGTTGAGGAAAGAATGTTTCTCCACCTTGTTCTACGTCAGTTAAGTACATCACAAGCGTGCTAATTCGATTGTTTGTAACCTTACTTTCAGCTGAAAAGAAATCATGATGCGCTCTGTACTGTTGACCAGGCGTATACCGAAGGATCTGAAGTCCTTCTCCGTGTTCAATCGGGATATTCATAACTGCTGAAACTCGTTTTTTAACTCTTGCGACAATTAGGTTTTCACTGTCATCTATAAACATACTGCTGCTTGTTCGCAGCTCATTTTCTTCACGTGTTGTTCCGATTTTTGAACGTTTTACTTTGTCTGCAGCCAATCGGATCAGTTCATCGCACTCTTCATCACTTAACACATTCCCTAAAACCACGATCAATGGCTCTTCTATTCTAGCGACTATGTCAATCTCTCTATCCGTCATAATTTTTTTGCCAACATGATGAAATATCGTTTGTTCTTTATTCTCCGCTATCATCTTCGAACACCTCTTAAACTGTTTGATTTTCAAAACAAGTGCGTTTTTGGGCAATGGGTTTACAGCTCATAACGGATACTTTGTAAGACTCACACTTCCTTTTGGAATTAAATTCAATTTATTGTAGCACGCTAGATCAGATATCGTAAAATTTGAAAGTATCGAGAGTAGTAGATAGTACTCTCCATACTTTGTTCGGTAGTTTTGGTTCCGCTAAATCATGGCGTAAATCCGAACCTATCAAGTTAATTGAATTAAGCTAATTTATTTCACCTTTGATTTCATTGGTAAATACATATAAAATGAACTTCTGTACTTCTATACTTCTATGATTTACAGAAGAAGTACATACGAACGGACAAAAGAATAAATGTTTTAGTGGAGGGTCTTTATGAATTATAAAATTAGTAACAAGCAAGTATTCGAACAAGCACAGGTGCGTTCGGTTTCAGATGTGCTGTTTACGGAAGACGAACTTCAAAACGGTATGTTGTTAGCGATAGCTAAGGAAGACGCTACGCTGGCGCTGTATTTGATAGAGGTAGACGGTCAGAAGAAATTTGAGGTTCGGTGGGATGATTCGCACGAGACTTTCACCGGCTGGTATTCCGCCTGGGAAAACTTCACATGGTGTCTAAATATCGCAGGCAACTGATTTTACGGGTACTTGTGTCAAAACTACTCATCCATATTCTGCAAATAAAAGACTTCGCTAGTTTTTGCAAACTGGCGGAGTTTTTGTGTTTTTAATTGGAGAATTCTTCATATGTAGGTACTTTGTTCATGGACTTTTCGCACCGCGCCATTAGAATGATTTTGTAAATACGTTCTTTTCTCACCTGAAGTTTTCGCTATAATCAAATTAAAATGGGAATGACAAAGGAGATTAAGCAATGAAAAAGCTGTTATATGGGCTGTTTTGTTCACTGGTAATGCTAGCAGGCTGCTCGGCTAAAGAAGAGCCGAAAGTACAGGCGGATATACAGGAGCAAACACAGGAAGAGGAACAATCGCAAACGGTTGAGACAGAGGCAGACGCTTTTGAACCGACAGAGCCCGAGTACTATGAAGTGGACGGTGTAGATCGCGAGTTATTGGATGTAGAGAAGGATTTGCTTCGGAAACCGGGTATTTATGGTGGAGAGAACTATGACGAAGAAAAAGTGAATGAAGCGATTGATCAGTGGCCGGAAGGGTTGACAGTGGAGCAGTATTTAAATGAAATGCTGAACTTGGTGGGGGAAGACTATTATGACGGAATGAAGACCTTACTGACGTTTGATACATCAGTGGAAGTCGATCATACGAAACCTGATGAACAAGTGAACCAGCCGACATTGAAGACAGCTCACTATGCAATCTTGATTGACGCGAGCGGCAGCATGAGAGCGATGGCGGGCGGTAAGACCCGAATGGATTCTGCAAAGGATGCGGTCCTAGATTTTGCGAAACAGATCCCGGAAGATGCGACCATGTCGATGCGAGTGTACGGTCATAAAGGTTCGGGTAATCAGGCAGATAAGCAACTTTCATGCACAAGTACAGAGAATTTCTATAGCGGAAAGTTTGAAGAGCCGGCATTTCGAGAGGCTCTCGGAAAAGTACAACCTGCTGGCTGGACACCAATCGGGCTTGCACTAGAAACGGTGAAAGAAGATATTCCTGCAGATGCAGAAGAAGTAGTCGTTTACGTGGTAAGTGACGGTATCGAAACATGCGGAGGAGATCCTGTGAAGGCTGCTGGAGATCTTGTGGCTGGGAATATACAAACGGTCGTTAATATTATCGGCTATGATGTGGATAATGAAGGGCAGACATTACTGAAGAAGGTGGCAGATGCAGGGAACGGAGAATTTATTTATGTCAATTCAGAAAAAGAATTGAGGAAGTATATGAGAGCACAATACGAAGAGATTCAGAAGCAATGGTGGGAGTGGAAAGAGACCAGCCAGAAAGATGCATGGGATCAAAAAGAGAATCTCAAGGAACTTTCTTTTGATACAAAAGAAACACTTCAGAAACAATCAGTGCAGGAAAAGGAACGATTAAAGAAAGCGCGTGCTTATTTAAAAACGAAGTATAAAGACTCGGATGCTGTAATCAAGTTGTCGAATTATTTAATTGAAGATCAGCACAGAAAATATAATTATATTACGCAGAAGGGCCATGAACTTTATAATGAAAGTATTAAAAACGGCCATGAAACGTACAATCAAGTGATAAAAGAAGGTCATGAGAAACATAATGAGGCGGCTAGGAAGAAGCATCAGCAATAGGTAATTGTTGTACACTCCGGAAATCAGAGGACATTTGATTTCTGGAGTGTTTTTTCGCTTGAAGGCAGAAAAGGTATAGACGTAACGTCCTGAATTTGTTTATATGACGCTAATGATTAAATTTATCTGAGTTCAGCAAAAAACTTTATTTCAATAAATCAGTTTGAAGTGCCTATGCAAGAAACAAACATGATCGTTTAAACAAATGTGGATATTTAAACTAACACAATTGTTTAGTGCAGAGGGACCTATTTAAATATAAAAAATGAAATACATGTACAGTAAGGGTAATGAGGGTTAGTAGTCAGTTATGCACATAGGCGCTGAAGTAGAAAAGTTTTTGTACGTAGATTTGGGTTCTACTGGACCTTGTCATTCAGTCGGTCAAACAAAAATACCAGACATCAACACGATATAAAAGTGCTAATTGTTCTGGTTTTTTCTGTTTGATTAAATTTACTGTGCGAGGGCGCAGTTAAAGGCATCTGTGTTTGAAGTGTTTTTGATCGTTCAAAAGCAGCGGATTTTAAACAAAATGAAGTACCTTTCTTGCAGAAGTCTGTTTCATTAGCATTTTATCACCGAAGCCCTGCTATAATCTGCCCAATAAGCGGTCTCCCCAACTCCTCCAATTCAGTATTGTCCAACTGCAGCCCCCAAAAATAAATAGCTCCCATAAAGCTTTGTACAATAGATTGGAAAAAGTCGTGTGTGGAGCTGATGTTTTGAATTGATTCATCTTGTTTTCCATCCGTAATAATTTGTCGGAGGATAGTGTATAATTTCCGGTCTTCGTTTGTGAAAAAGGTGTGTTCGTTGCTGATAACTGCTGCGGAGTAGATCACGCGCATTAAGTCTTTTCCTAGTTCTTTTTCGATACAGCGCAGTACAGCAAGAAAAAAAGCTTCCAGACGTTCGATGGCGGAAGAATACTTTTGCTCAATATCTTCATAGATATGTATATAGTGTTCGTCCATCTCCATAAAGCGCATCATAAAAATGCTTGATTTGGAAGGGAAGTGCTGATAAAAGGAGCCTTTAGATGTGTTGCTTTCTTTTACGATTCGATCTACTGATATTTTGTCGTAGCCGTATTTTTTAAATAGATCGAGCGCAATATTCATAATATGAAGCTGTGTTTGAATACCTTTAGCTGTTTTGTTTTCGGTTACATCCACAATGCATCCCTCTTTTTGATTTTTTAAGAATAGTTTGACTTTTCCATTAATACTATTATATCATTAGACTACAGTCTAGTCTATGGGGGTGCGGAAATTGGAGAAATTAAAAACGGTTGATGAGCTCGAGCCATTGTTCAAGGATAGGATGCGCCTGCTTGTCGGGGGGTTTGGTATTTCGGGAACGCCGCTGACAGTCCTGCATGCGCTGCCGGGTTTTAAGGCCGGTGACTATGAAGTTGTCAGCAATAACCTTGGAGATTACGGTAAAGGACTGCACAAAGTGTTTGAAGCAGGAAAAATTGCGAAGGCAATCGGCTCGTTTTTTACGATCAATAAAGAAGCAGTAACGGCTTGGTCTAAAGGGGAGCTTGCGATTGATCTGCTGCCGCAAGGAACGCTGGCGGAGGCGATTCGCTGCGGGGGTGCCGGGATTGGCGGTTTTTACACACCTACTGCGGTCGGGACGAAACTCGCTGAAGGAAAAGAAGTCCGCGAAATTGACGGCGTCCGTTATTTATTTGAAAAGGCGATAAAAGGTGATCTTGCGCTTATTAAAGCAGCAAAGGCAGATAAGGCCGGCAATTTGATTTACCACACAACGGCGAGAAATTTTAATCCTGTCATGGCTACCGCTGCCGCAACAGTCATTGCTGAAGTCGATGAAATTGTCGAAATCGGCGAATTACGCCCAGAAGAAATAATCACTCCTCATATTTATGTAGATTACGTAGTGAAAAGCAAATATGTCAAAAAGGGAGATGATTACGTTGAAGTTAACTAAAAGGGATGTCATTGCGAAGCGTATTGCGCAAGAGCTGAAAGACGGGGATTCCGTGAATCTTGGTGTTGGCATTCCAACACTTGTTGCGAAATATATAGGAGACAAAAAAGTATATTTGCAGAGTGAGAACGGCTTACTTGGAATAGGACCTCCGCCGAATGAAGATGAATTGGATATCGATTTAATCGATGCGGGGAAAAATCCTGTATCGATTATGCCTGACGCGTCGTATTTTGATAGCGCTTTCTCATTTGGAATGATCAGAGGACATCATATTGACGTGGCGGTTTTAGGGACGTTAGAAGTGGATCGTTACGGTGAGATTGCCAACTGGTCTGTGCCGAATCAGCCGATTTTGGGAGTAGGCGGTGCAATGGATTTAGTTGCGGGTGCAAAGAAAGTAATTGTGGCCAGTACACTTTTCACGAAAGACGGATCGCCTAAATTAGTGGAATCGCTGACTCTTGATTCTAGCGGCGAGCGACTAGTCAATCAATTCGTAACGGAGTATGCAAGCTTCACTTTCGAAGATGGAAAGATCTTTGCGGATGATATATACGGTGATATGACATTTGAAGAGCTGCAAGACAAAATTGGTTTACCGTTAACACAAAAATAAACGAATAGTAGGGGGAAAGCGGATGTGGAGTTTACTTACGATTGCCATTTCGTTAATTCTTTTAATCGTTTTAGCATTAAGGGGATATAGTATCATTATCATCGCTCCCGTTGTCAGTTTATTTGTAATGGTAACAAACGGATTTTCTATTTTAGATGCCTTCCAAGATACATACATGACCGGGTTTATCGGCTATGTACAAAAGTATTTCTTGATATTCTTATTTGCATCCATGTTTGGAAAGCTTATGGATGACAGCGGCGCGGCTCGTCGAATCGCTCATCTACTATTGAAAGTGGTCGGAAAAGAAAGTAAGTTCAATGTGTTGGTCGCAATTATGGCCATATGTGCATTTTTAACATATGGCGGCGTCAGTTTATTCGTAGTCATTTTTGCAGTTCTGCCAATTGCCAAGCCATTATTCAAAGAACTGGATATTCCATGGCATCTATTTATGGCACCATTCTTTGCGGGGATTGCAACGTTTACGATGACGATGCTGCCGGGAACGCCTTCTGTACAAAACATCATTCCGACAAAGTATTTAGGAACAACTGTTACAGCAGCGCCTTTGCTCGGGATCATCGCAGCGGTGACCGTCATTGCAGTTAACTTATGGTATATAAAGTTTGCGTTAAAACGTTCAGAACAGCGCAACGAAACGTATGAGGGGATGACGAATCCAGATAAAGGCAGATCTAAAGGAATTGAAGATATTTACGAAGGTCGCGCATTGCCGAATATTGTAGTGAGTTTAATTCCTCCCATTGCTTTACTAGTTACATTGAATATATTTAAAGTGGACATTATTTACACGCTGATGGGCGCGGTAGTACTGGCGGCTTTATTATTCTGGAAGTATATTGACATTAAGAGAGACACCTTTAATGAAGGTGCGGTATCCGCCGTACTGCCGATTGTCAATACGAGTGCAGACGTCGGATACGGCTCTGTTATTGCGATTACGACAGGCTTTGGAATTTTTAATGAAGCGATGACAGAAATTCCGGGCAGTCCGTTACTATCACTTTTCATAGCAACGACAGCACTTGCGGGAATTACAGGATCTTCAAGTGGGGGGTTGGCGATTGCGATGGAAGCGCTGTCATCGTCGTATTTAAATTTAGGATTGAAACCGGAAGTAATGCACAGAATCATGGCAGTCGCCTCGGGCGGGCTGGATTCGTTGCCGCATAACGGGGCAGTTATTACCGTGTTAGTTGCTTCAAAATTAACACATAAAGACGCCTATAAACATATTTTCGCCGTTTCAGTTATAGCACCTTTACTTGCAAGTATCCCAATGTTGATCGCAGCTATTTTATTATATTGATGTCTGAGGAGGCAGTGAAATGATTCAAAAGGTCGGCATTATCGGATCAGGAACGATGGGGTTTGGCATAGCGTTTCAATTCATCATAAATGGTATGCCAGTTGTTTTACAAGATGTGAAAGAGGAATCTTTGGAACTGGCAAAAGAAAAACTACAGACATATTTAACTATTTTCCGAGAAGAAGGCATGCCTTTTAACGATTCAGATGAAATCATTAAAAACCGCTTAACATGCACTGTAGAAATAGAAGACATTGCGGATTGTGACTTAGTTATTGAATCAGCAACTGAAAATTTGAAGTTAAAACAAAAAATCTTCAAGCAACTGGATGAAATTTGCGCAGTGCATACGATTTTAACTTCCAATACTTCGAGCTTAAGCATGTCGGACATCATACGCGATGTAGAAAAACATAAAGAACGCGTGATGTTAACACATTTTTTCAATCCGGCGCATATTGTTCCGTTAGTCGAACTTCTAAAAGGTCCGGATACGAAGCAAAAGACGTACGATGAAGTAAATTCGTTTATGAAAAAAATGGGGAAAGTGACGATTGAAGTCCGCCGGGAAGTACCGGGCCTTGTTGCGAACCGCATTCAAACTGCGTTAGCGCGTGAAGCGTTGTCTTTGCTCGAAGACGGTGTAGTTTCGGAGGAGGATTTAGAAAGTGCGATTTTTGCAGGGCCGGGATTCCGTTTTGCATCAAGCGGTGTGTTGAAGATTATGGATTTTGGTGGATTGGATGTATGGGACATTGTAATGGGGCAATTACAACCGAAAATAGAATCGGATGTGCGGACGTTCCCTACTATTAAGGACAAAATCGATCAGGGAAATCTGGGCGTCAAATCATCGAAAGGATTCTTTGAATATCCAGGAATGGGGCTGGACGAATACGTCATAGAGCGTGATCGTTCGTTAATCCAGCAGCTCCAAACGTTTAATAAAAGAGAGAAGGCGATCGATCATGCGTAATATTTTAGTGACAGGTGCCGGTGGCGGTTTAGGAGCTGCGATGGTGAAGAAGTTTGTTGAAGAAGGGGATTATGTGTATGCGGCAGATTTGAAATTGGAAGCCGCGCAGGCAGTGGCTGATTTATATCCCGAAAAAACTGAAGCGGTTGAGCTCAATGTTGCGATCTCAACTTCAGTTCAGCGAGTCATCGATAAAATTTGTAAAGACAAAGAGCTGCATGTTCTCGTCAATAATGCGGGCTTGCAATACCGTGCGAAAATAGAGGATTTCCCAGAAGAACAATGGGACTTGCTGCAGAATGTGATGCTGAAAGGACCATTCTTGCTGACTAAATATGTGTTCCCATATATGAAAAAACAACAGCACGGACGCATTGTTAATATTTCATCGATCCACGGTGAAATGGCATCACCTGAAAAAGCGGCCTATGTCGCAGCGAAGCACGGCGTCATCGGTTTGACTCGCGTTGCGGCTTTGGAAGGGGCCATGCACGGAATTACTGTTAATGCAGTGTTGCCGGGTGCTGTGAAAACACCATTAATTGTAAAACAATTACAAGAGCTTGAAGAAAGTAAAGGCATGTCAGAATTGGACGCACTGAACGAAATCGTCTATCCGAAACAAGCGATGCAGCGTTTTATCACAGCCGAAGAAATTGCGGACAGTGTGTATTTTATATCATCTAAACACGCAACAGCGATAACAGGTGAAACATTAAGCGTTTCAGGCGGCATGTAAATAGAAGGAGGAATTGTTTATGTCAGTTTATATCGTCAACGGCAGCAGAACCGCATTCGGAAGTTTCGGCGGTGCGTTTGTCAATACAACAGATATTGATCTTGGCGTTGCAGTCGTGAAGGAAGCATTGAAGCGTTCAGGAGTAGAAGCAGAACAAATAGATGAAATCGTCCTCGGCAATATTATTCAAACGACGAAATCTTCGGCGTATTTAGCCCGCCATATCGGCTTGAAAAGCGGGATGTCCGAAGAAAGTACTGCACTTATGGTGAATCGGCTGTGCGGCTCAGGATTGCAGTCAATTATTACAGCAGCTCAAGAAATCGAACTTGGAAACGCGGAGGCGACAGTGGCCGGTGGCACAGAAAATATGAGCCAAGCCCCTCAAGTACTGCGTGGCACACGTTTCGGTTCTCCTGCTAAAGCGCCGGTTGTGGAAGATATGCTGTGGGCGACGTTGTACGATGAAGTGGCAGGCTGCGGAATGGGCATGACGGCGGAAAATATTGCAGAAAAATACAAGATTTCACGTGAAAGACAAGATGAATTTGCCCGCATTTCACATGAACGTGCAGCAGAAGCGCGCCGTTCAGGTCGTTTTGCAGAAGAAATTGTGCCAGTAGCGGTGAAAACACGCAAAGGTACGGTGGAAGTTTCGCAGGACGAACATATCCGCGAAGAGACTTCGCTGGAAACTTTGGCGAAGTTAGGACCGGCGTTTAAGGAAGATGGATCTGTCACAGCAGGAAATGCAAGTGGTATTAACGACGGTGCCGCGGCTGTTGTGCTCGTGTCAGAAGACTTTTTAAAAGAGCACCAGTTACGGCCGCTAGCCAAAATTGCTGCCTACGCAACAGCTGGCGTAGACCCGGCATTGATGGGAATGGGTCCGGCTCCGGCAATTCGCAAAGTATTAAAAAAAGCCAATTTGACATTAGATGATATCGATTTGTTTGAACTAAACGAAGCTTTCGCCGCACAGTCATTAGGTGTCATAGAAGAACTCGGACTTGTTCAGGAAAAAGTCAATGTGAACGGAGGCGCGATAGCACTTGGACATCCAGTTGGTGCGAGCGGTACGCGCGTTACGTATTCACTTGCGCTAGAAATGCAGAAACACGGTGTGAAATACGGGATTGCGAGCCTATGCATTGGCGGCGGACAAGGGATTGCTGTGTTATTGGAGAATGCAGCGATTCAATAAATGGATTGCAGGAAAAGACCTGCAGAGGAGGAGAATGAATGACCCCTACTATGAAAGAGATCGAGAAGAAGACAGTCAGGAAAACGATGATGCGCATTCTTCCTTTTATCTTGCTGTTGTATATAATTGCTTATTTAGACAGAGTGAATTTAGGTTATGCCGCCTTACAAATGAATGCTGAACTAGCATTGACTGCAGAAGTTTTCGGTCTGCTTTCAGGCATTTTCTTTATTGGATACTTCTTTTTTGAAGTGCCGAGCAATATGATTATGAATAAAGTAGGGGCGCAGATGTGGATTGCCCGGATTATGATCACATGGGGAATTGTTGTCATTCTGACGGGGTTTGTTCAAGGGACGACTCACTTGTATATGGCGCGTTTTCTATTGGGCGTCGCAGAAGCAGGATTTTTCCCCGGCATTATTTTATATTTGACGTATTGGTTCAGAGCGCGGGAACGGGGAAAAGCAACCGCTGTCCTTTTATTGGCATTGCCGATTGGTGGACTGATCGGCGCTCCAGTGTCGACATGGATTCTCGATAATATCAGTTGGTATGGTATGTTGGGTTGGAGATGGATGTTTATTTTAGAAGGTTTGCCTGCTATTATTCTAGGAATTGTTGTTGTGTTTTATCTAACAAATAAGCCCTCAAATGCCAAATGGCTGACAGATGAAGAAAAAGAGTGGCTGGAAGGAGAACTGAACGCAGAACGTTTGCAAAGCGCTCAAGTGAACAAAGTTTCTAAGATAGATATGCTGAAAGATTCAAAGGTCTGGAAACTGTCACTCCTCTATTTTACTGGTTATACCGCAGTTTACGGGCTATCATTCTGGCTGCCGACTATCATTAAATCTTTATCAGCCGCTGGCACGACCAATATGGAAATCGGCTGGCTAGCGATGATTCCGGCGTTCGTCGGAATACCTGTGATTCTATTTGTCGGCTGGAATGCGGATAGAACCAATTCGTATAAAACACACTTACTAGTATGTTTCATCATTGGGATTTTTGGGTTCATCGGCTGCGGTTTATCTGAAAGCGTTTCAACGGTCGTCCTCATGCTGGCGATTACTTCCGCTGGACTATATGGATTTACAGGGTGTTTCTTTGCATATATGACATTCTTTTTCAGCGAATCCACTGCACCGGTAGGCATTGCAATTGTAAATTCGTTCGCTGCATTAGGCGGATTTGTAGGACCTATGATTCTCGGCATGTTAGATCTTACGTCAGGAATGTTTGTGCTCTCTGCACTTTTGGCAATCGGTATTATTACGTTGATGACATTGAAATTAGTGTCAAAGAAAGAGGGAATAACGATTTCGGGAGTTCAGGCAACAAGAGGGGTTCCGGAAGCTTGAATAAGAATTTTGCTTTCTTTCTATTAAATGTGGGCAAGAAATGAGCACTGGAATATTAAGACATATAGGAAGAACAAAACTTTCAGATCATCAAGAGGAGACGAATAAAAGCAGGTGGCTGAATCCTTTCGACAAAGGTTTCAGCTTTTTTAGTGTGCCGAGCAGTTGTCAAAAGTACCTGGTCTTCTTTCAATTATTTTTACTCGTCTTTCTGATTTAAAGTAATAAAATAGTAGACACAACTACATATTACGGATGGACGGTTGGCACTCCCTGAAGAAAAGGGGCAGGCACATTGCTCTCGATAACTGAAAAAAGAAGACAGGGGCCTATCCCCCGTCTCCTCATGTTAAAGCAACAACCTTTTTTTCCTTCTTTGCCTCATCAATCTTTTCATCCGCTATATTAAGCTCATGTACGCGCCGAATTTTGAAGTTTTTAAACATCAGCGATCCTATATAACCCCAGAGGGCACCAACACCTGCGCATAGAAGCGCGATGAGAGTTACTTTTA
Organism: Sporosarcina newyorkensis; assembly: GCF_900167515.1. Lineage (NCBI taxonomy): Bacteria > Bacillati > Bacillota > Bacilli > Caryophanales > Caryophanaceae > Sporosarcina > Sporosarcina newyorkensis. Next base: position 135,631 of record NZ_FUYJ01000005.1, read on the forward strand.
CCGGGTCGTTAAATCCATACATAACCGCAAATCCTGCAATTGGCGTTGCTGTGCCTGTTGCGTTATTAATCAGTCCTGATAATGCGATGATGATACCAGCTGACGCGCCGCCTAGGAAGTTTGTCACATAGACCGGAATCGGATTGGCAGAAATAATGTCTACTTGTGATAACGGTTCAATCGCAACAGAGATGGTCGTTTTTCGATCACCGAATTTCATGCGATGGAAAAAGACATAGTTCATAAAGGAAGAGCCGAACACCGCTAGTGCACCGATTGCCATTGGAACACCTGTCAATCCGAGCATCGCGGTTAAAGCCATAGAACTTAGCGGTGCTGTAGCGACAACCGTAATGACGCCACCTAAAATAATTCCCATTATAATCGGGTTTGCATCTGTCGATTGTGTAATAATGCCGCCAATATTAAGCAAGGTGGCATCGACTATCGGATCAGCCCATACCCCAAGTAGCCGAACGAGCGGCGCGGCAAGGATGATGGTCACAATCAAATCGAGGCCATCAGGTACTTTAGTTTCAATTTTTTTCACTACAAAAGACATGAGATATCCCGCGATAAATCCTGGCAAGAGCCCAAGACCTGCACTTGAAGCTCCCATCATTAAAGCATATACAGGAGAAACGCCCATGGCCAGTGCTACAAGGGAAGCAGCTGCGACACCGCCCATACTACCCGCCGCGTCACCAACTTCGCCTAGAAATGCAAAATTTAATAAGTCACCGCCGACATAGCGCTGAAATGCCTCAACCAAAAATGTAGCAATCGCCGCACTTGCCAATGCCCCCATCGCTTTCATCCCTCTAGGAGCTTTATAACTGAAAAGTGTAAAACAAGCTAAAACAATTAGTAAAAGCACGGTGCCTTTAATAATCTCCATGATGTAATCGCCTCTTTAACTAATTTGTATACATTCTTATTTTACAGAAAGATTAGATTATTTCTTTCTGGGATTTTATATTTATTTAAGTTACGAATAAATCATAACGCCAATTACGTATGTTTTCAATAGGTTTTTAGTGGACGTGAGGTCTTTCGTCTTAGTACTGAGTATCAGGTGCCTTCCACATTCAGTCCGAATAAGGCTATTACAAGAGGGCAGGCGACGAAAATGATCAAAGGTACTGAAGATGTAAAGCCGAATAATATCGTGATGAGAGGACGGGCAAATGTTGGACATGTATTTTGACAGGTATCGATATCGCTGTGAAGCAGATCGGTTTAATAATAAATGTATGGGTGAGGGTATCTGTGATGCCGGATCATTAAGAACTATTTGCTGACCATCCAAGATGGTTTTGCGATTGAGACCTATAATTAACACCTTGTGCTGAAAGTGTCCACTTCCTTGACAAGCTACGTCTATAAAAACGATTTGGGATCAGAAGTTTTTTTTATGTTTCATAGATAATAGAGAGGATTTGCTATGACGTAATAAAGAGACTCTTTTGCAACATTAAATTCTGAATGTTGTCTTGCACAGATGCCTAAAGTGCGACATCGTCCATAGTTTTCCGAGAAAATATTGAGTCATTTTTAAACGATTCGCTTACTTTGTCGATTCAAATTAGACTCAAGTATAATGTTGTTTTTTATACATAATGGTAAACAGGTTTATTTTATCAGTCTTTTCGTAATGGCACGAATATTGCATTAATAATTAATGGAGGAGCTTTCAAATTATTAGATATACCCGACAAAAAAACACATGATCAGGAGATGAGAATATGACATCAAAGTATGTCGACCGAGGAAATATTATAAAAGTCCGTAGTTCAAGAAAGCCTAAAGTCTTTACACCTATTTTTATCATCTCAGCATCGATTACTGCATTTTTTTCGATTTTTTCATTAGTAAACCCTGTTGCACTTGCAAAAGTTATGACGTTTATACAGACGATATTTGCTACGCAGTATGGATGGATGGCTATGTTAATACCCATTCTTTGTATGGGATTTTTAGTTGCAATAGGAGTTTCCAAATATGGGAAAATTGTAATTGGTGGTCAGGACGCAAAGCCGGATTATAATATTTTTTCGTGGCTTGCAATGTTATTCACTTCATCTATCGGAATAGGAATCATTTACTTTGGAGTGAATGAGCCACTCTATGCGTACTATTTATCACCCAGCAGTACAGAGGCTCCAAATCAAATGGTAGCAGCACGGGAAGCGATGGGTACCGCTCTCTATCATTGGGGTATTTCGGTTTGGGCAATATTTAGTGTGGCGGGGCTAATTATGGCTTACTTTGTATCAAAACATAAAATACGATATTTACCTGGAGATGTTATTGAGAAGAGTTTTGGAAATCGTAAGTGGGTGCCATTAACCAAAAACATTATGAATGTTTTGGCTGTTGTATGTTCAGCAATGACAATTGCTGCCACGATCGGACTGGGAAGTGTGCAAATATCTACGGGGATTAATCAAGTGGGCAATCTTAATGCATCACTGACTGGAATCCTGCCTTATATCGTATTATTTATTCTATTATCTGTATGTATTTTTGCTGCAACTACCAAGAAAGCCGGTAAGGGAATGCAGGTGTTGGGCGATTGGAATGTCTATTTAGCGATAGCTATTTTAATCTTTGGTATGTTATTTGGACCAACACGCTATATTATAAATCAGGCTGTCCAATTAACCGGAACATATATCGCACAGCTTATACCAAGAAACTTTGACATGTTTTTATTTAGTAACGACCTGACGTATTCGACGACATGGGATGTCGCAAATAATATGTGGTGGATTTCATGGACCCCATTTATGGGTGTCTTCATAGCATCCATTTCAAAAGGACGGACAGTTCGACAATTCGCTTTTGCCACAATGACCATCCCTGTACTATTTATGCTATTATGGCATTCTACTTTCGGCGGGATTGCTTTACTGGATGCAGTTTTAGGTACTGGTGATATCGCGAAAAATGCAATGGAGAGTCCAGAAGTTACGTTTTTCGCCATTTTAGCGACTATGCCTTGGAGTAAGTTAACGTTTATTGCCACAATTATCCTGCTGATCATGTTCATTTCAACAACTGTAACGAGTGCAGCCTTGTCATTAGCAAGAATGACTGATTATGAAGGGAAAGAAGCGTCTCGCGTTCGAAGCTCTGTATGGGTCATTCTTATGGGGATTATCGCCTTAACGGGTATATTCGCTACTACGCTTGGCGGCAATGATGCGTTAAATGCAGTAAAGTCTTTAGCTACAACCTTATCTTATCCGTATATATTTTTCTTTATATTAATGATGACTGGATTTATTAAACAACTAATGAAAGATAAGCCTCAAGTATAAATTTCAAGTAAGGGAGATGTACGTTAATGGAGATCTATTATTTACAGGGTTGGGCTCTTTTCGCAGAAAAAATATTGCAAGTCGGAATGTTGCTTTTTATTATCTGGAATGTAAAACTATTAATCCTCGAAAAGAATACTAGTACAAAGGGAGAAGGCGTAAATGGAAACGAATAAATTAAATGCTGTAGCTAGGATGTCTCCTCCAATGCTTGAGACATTCTACAAACAAAATGAACTCGCGAAAGAGGCATTTTCAACAGATGTCACCTATACTGAAATGCGTGAAAATTATATAAATGAAAGAAAATATTGGAATGAGGGTGGACCTGAGCCAGAAAGAGTTCTTAATAAAGAAATAGATGGACCACACGGTTTACTGGACATTCGCTTCCATTATCCGAGGAAAAGAACTGGAAAAGGGGCCATTGTGTATATTCATGGCGGTGGATTCGTAGTAGGTAATCTGGATACCCATAGCAAGATAATGCGCTTACTGATGGAAGAAACAGAATCAGTTGTAATAGGAATTGATTATCATCTGGCCCCAGAACATAAATATCCGGTACAAATCGAGGAATGTGCTTTTTTATTAGAATGGTTAAGAAAATATGCAGATGAATATGATATTGATCAAGATAATATTGCGATCGCCGGAGATTCCGGCGGTGCCAATTTAGCATTGGCAACATCTCTATATTTAAGAGATCAACAGAAAGATATTTCATTTTTACGGTGTTTACTTTTATATTACGGTAGTTATGGGCTGACTGATTCGAAATCCAGAAGGCTGTACGGAGGAAATTATGACGGATTAAGTCAAAAAGATTTAACAACGTATTCAAATCTGTATATTGGGAATCGCCATCCAGATCTTCGTTATTTTGATTGTTTCTCAAACGATTTGACGAAGGACGTCCCTCCTTGTTACATCGCTTGCGGGCAGTTAGATCCACTCCTGGATGATAGTTTATTATTATATGACCTATTGGTAAATAACAACATTAAGGCTGAGTATGATGAATTTAGTGGAGTGATACATGCGTTCCTACACTTTTCACGAAGCCTTCCGGTAGCTATAAAAGCTATACAAAATGGTGCGAATTTCTATAAGTCTTCAGTTAAAGTGACATAATATTGGCTAATTTAAGAACTCACTAAAAAGCATATTGGCTTCTTAGTGGGATGCTTTTTTAAAACAGGAGTCTGTCCAGAGTGAAAGATATCTGTGTGACAAACATTCAAGCGCTGAGTAGCTTTTTGGATATTATTGGTTAGTATATGTTGATTTCGGGAGCCAGGCATCCTAAAGTCTGTCTGAAGGTTGTGTGGAGATCGAAAGTTGCTTGTGAAGTTGCCTAAGTGTTGTAGATTTCTTTAAATAATATATTTTTTTGGAATATATAAGGGGGGCATTTTTGTGAAATAACAAAAATGCCCCCCTTTGTATGTTTTAGCTTTGTTAACGTTTTCCCACTGTGATATTTCCGTTTTTCGAAGAAAGTACAATGGGAATTTCGCCTGTTCCAAATATAGCATGTGATTTTTTTTCATCAAAAATCTTACTGTTTCCGTTAGTAGCTTCCGCGATGATTGTCGCGTTTGTCGGCGTATTAGCCATTTGAATATCGATGCGTCCATTGTCTGTAATCAGTTCGGTAGGGTCATCGAGTGAATCTGTCTTTACCTCAATTCGCCCGTTATTCGCTTGTACAGTAAGTTTCCCTTTTACGTCTTCCAGCTTCGTCTTTCCGTTATCCGAGCGAACTGAAATCGAATCGGCTGACGTGTCTTTAAGCGCAATCAGACCATTATTTGATTGTACCTTGAGTGTAGTATTTGTTAAACTTGTCGCTTTTACTTTTCCGTTATCTGATTCCAACGTCATATAATCTGCGTTTACGTCTCTCACGTCAACGGTTCCATTATCGCTTTGAATTCGTAGCGAGTCATAATCCTTGTGAGGTATGTGTACTTTCAGGATAGTTGGCTTTAACCCGAAATTGACTGAGATCAGCTTCTGTTTCTTCTTTTTAAGTACAATGACCAAACTAGAATCCTTTACCATAGCGGATACATCGTTCTTTATATCGTGTCCCGAAGCTTCGATAAAAGCCTTTGATCCGTCTGTTGGAACTAGTTCAACTTGACCGTCATCGGCGTTGATATCGATGCTTGTAAAGTTATCATCTTGAATAGTGAATTCCTGGGTAACCGCCTTTGGCTTTTGGATAAGCTGATAGGTGATGAGACTCCCTACGATACCAACTAGCAGAAGAAGAGAAGCAATTATCGATAGTCCTTTAATGTTCAACATGCGTTAAGCCCCCTTTGACGAGTTTCCCATTAAATTTCATATAGCGTATAAACCCATTCATAAAGTACTTCGTGGCGTATAACATTCCGATTGAGATAAAGAGACCGAGTCCGCACAAGGCGAGTGAGTTAAATAAGTCGAACAACTCAAATGTACCAGGAGCTAGAATGGGGTTTAGCAAAATAAGAAGAGGTGCCGCAGTGAATCCAATGCCTGTGACCCAACCAGACACAATCAAGGCGACCAATGCGATAAATGGTCCAAGTACAATAATCAGGTTAAAGAAACCTAAACCAATAACTGCCCATATAGCTCGCAATAGATTTCCCGTGCTGCCGGTTGTTTCTGCTTTTTCAAGGTGGTACGCAGCAGATAACTCTTTTCCTATTGTTTTTGGAGAACCAAGGGAGGTTGCAATTTGCTCTTCAGTTTTTCCGTCTAACTGCCCAATTGCAAAGTATTCTTCATAGTCCTGCAAAATTTCTTGTCGTTCTTCGTGTGGGAGTTTTGTTAAATTATTCTTTAGATGTGTTAAAAAAATTTCCTTATTCATTTTACTACTCCTTTCTTTTCGTTTGCTAACCGACTATATTCATGTGACTGAAATCCGTTCATTCTCCAGTTTTCAGTCATTCCTGTACACCCTCCTTGATTAATGCATTCACTCCATCCGTGAAAGTCCGCCACTCGGCCAATTGTTCATGAAGATACGCACGACCTGCATCTGTCAATTTGTAATATTTGCGAGGAGGGCCTTCTGACGATTCTTGCAAATACGTCGTAAAATAGCCTTCCTTCGTTAAACGACGGAGCAGGGGGTAAACCGATCCTTCCGAAATGGAAATTTGATCCGAAATCTTCTGCACAAGCTCATAACCATAGCGATCCTGCTTATCAAGTAAGACAAGCACACATAAATTTAGGACACCTTTTTTGAATTGTACATTCATTCCAATTAATCTCCTTCCGCTAGTGATCAATGAATAGTACTGTCTTTTGCTAAGTACTTGGTAACAGTAATATATCATGTGGTATTGTTCATAGCAAGGTACCGATTAAGAAAGTATATGAATGTCTGTTAACATAAATTCTGAACTAATCAAAAAGGGAGTTATCTTTCTCTGTAAGTATCATTTATCCATAAAAAAATGTTTGGTTTTCGCAGATCTTTTGTTGTGTCAAAAAAGTTTTCACAACATGAAACTATTACTGAAAAACTCCGTCTATACGATACTTACATAGTAAAAGTAGGAGGGATCCCAATGAATAAAAACAAGCTATTCCATCTTATATTAGCCGCAACAGTTGCTGTTCCTACCATCTTGGTACCGATACAGGCAGAAGCAGAAGTGGTTAGTCCGTTTAAGGATGTATCCAAAAACAGTCCGTATCTTGAGATCATTCATGAAATGCGCGATCAGCAAATTATCAGTGGTTATGCTAATGGGGAATTCAGGCCGAGTGAGGTTATCTCCCGAAAACATGCGGCTGCGCTCGTTAACCGTACAGTGAAATTGCCTGTAGTCGAAAAGTTTGTTCCATTTAAGGATGTATCTGCAAAGAATACTTTTTTTTATGATATAAAAAAATTGCAGCAAGCAGGGATTTTTGAACCGGACGCAAAAGGCAATTTTTATCCGAATCAACCAATCACCCGTGCAGAGATGGCGAAGGTGTTGACCGCTGCGTTTGATCTAAAAGTGAAAGTGGATTTGGATTTCGTGGATGTGCCGAGAACCCATCCTGCGAGCAAGTATATTAAGGCGCTTTATTCGAATGGCATCACAACAGGTGATTTCGGAACGTTCAGTCCTGACCGACCGGTTACCAGAGTACATTATGCCGTATTTCTGCATCGTCTGCTGCATATGAACGATCCTGTTGATCCGAATGAACCGGCGCAGAAAATCCGCGGACAGTTTGCGAGGATTACTGCAGAGGAGTTGGTTGAACCTGATTTAATGGCTATGGCAATGCTCGGCATGCTTGCGCAGAAAATGACGCACGATCCATCCGATTATCTGATTACAGAACCGGCGAAAGATGGGGGCATTATAGTGAAGGGGTATATGGCAGGCCATACACACGGGCAAATGGCGAAAGAAAATATTCTTTATCTCAAGCGTTTTGTAAAGAGTGGTTCTGAGCTGGAAGCGATTTTGGACGTATGGCTGGAAGGGGATTTTTCAAAAATCAAAGAGGAGTTTTTTACCTTGAAAGCGATAGGAGATCCGGATTTCTTTAATTGCGCTGTATGTGAGCAAAAATTTGCCATGAATATCCGGACAAAACGTGCAGAAGAAGACTTTGTGCGTGCCCTCTATGGTGAGGAAGGATTACAGAGGCACCGGACGCAATGGGAATAAAATAAGAATGAGCAGGGAACCGCATGCAGCCGGTTCTCTTTTTGGCTGGAGTTATCTGCGCATAAAACTCCCTGCAACGCTCCTTCAGGTAAGGATGAAGTGCAAAAACACTCATGTTCGTTTGAATAAACTTTACAACTGTTGGGGTGAAGCAAGGATTGCTCAAACGACAGATTGCTTTTTCTGCAAACCTGCTAAAAATAAAGTCTGTACGTCATGCACTTCAACTTCAACATCAACTCGGATCTGATATTGAATTATGTCTCACACATTAACATGGTTTATTCAGATTTCAAGCTGATTAGAATGAGAACAATTCCGGAAAACAGGCAAACCATCCGGGTCAATGAAATTTTCTCCGTCAGGCCGAATAAGGCGATTCCCGTTGTGATGATCAGTACGGTAGGACCGACGAGCGCCAGTAACGTGTTGATGTAAAAGGCTTTCTCTAAATCATTGAACTTGTACATAAAAAAGGCAGCCGTAATATCTATGCTTCCTGAGAAAATTCGCAGCAAAATAATCATAAGGAGAGATGTTTCGATCACATTCTAAACCCCTTCTGTATTAGATAAAACTTACCTAAGTGTATGTGGGCACATTGCTCTTTATCATCATAATCTCACAGTGACATTGGGTTTGAATTTAAAATTTGGACATCTTCATGAGCATGTTCAAAAGCTGGTACGGTCAATGATTTTGAAGCGGAAGTTCAGGCTGGAAATTTGTCTAATACAGTGGAAATGAAACAGGTTCGTTTACATCAAGGGATAGACTTTGAATTGGAGATGGGGGACGAGTTACTTTATCCAAGTTACAAGGAAGGTGTAATAGGTACATTAGAAAAAAAACATACTATTTGCTATTTTATCACACACATGTTATTCTTAAGAAGAATTATTTTTGTTCTTCTTTCAACCGAGAATATATTTTGTTTTTCGTCTAAGACATTTGAGCAAGGATAGTAACATATTGTGTGGATATCCGCACTAGGAGGCAACAACAATGGAACAAGGTAACGTTAAGTGGTTTAATGCAGAAAAAGGTTTTGGATTTATCGAGCGTGAAGCAGGAGAGGACGTATTCGTACATTTCTCAGCTATCCAAAGCGAAGGTTTCAAATCTTTAGACGAAGGTCAAAGTGTAACATTTGAAATTGAACAAGGACAACGTGGCCTACAAGCTACAAACGTTCAAAAAGCTTAATAATAGCTTGAAAAAGACCCTACACATGTAGGGTCTTTTTTTATGTCCTTAAATTTGTTTATATAAATAGTTAACTATGTCAACTTGGCCGTTAACCTGCGCGAAAAGCCTTCATGATTGTTTGGATAAAAATGAATTTATAAACAAACAGAATCGTTTCATGCCCAGGCACGCATTTCAAATGTTACCCGTCCTGTTGTCATACTAAAACCTTACTTAAAAATGCTTTCGTCCGTTCGTTTTGCGGATTGTTAAATAATTGTAAGGGTTCATTTTCTTCTACAATTAACCCCTCGTCAATATAGATTACACGATCTGCAACTTCCTTGGCGAACCCCATTTCGTGAGTAACGACGACCATCGTCATTCCTTCTTTCGCTAATTGCTTCATGACTTGCAATACTTCTCCAACCATTTCTGGGTCGAGTGCTGAAGTTGGTTCGTCAAATAGCATAATCTTTGGATTCATTGCTAGCGACCGGGCGATGGCGACTCGTTGTTTTTGTCCGCCCGAAAGGGAAGCGGGATAGGCCTTTTCTTTCTCACTCAATCCGACTTTTCCAAGTAGTTCACGTGCCTGTTGCTCTGCTTCAATTTTGGGAACTCCTCTTGCTTTCATTGGACCGAGAATGATGTTTTCAATTACTGACTTATGGGGAAATAGGTTGAAATGCTGGAACACCATTCCGACTTCTTGCCGCACTTTATTAATATTTGTTTTTTTACTAGTAATATCTACATTTTCAATGAGCACATGGCCAGATGTAATATCCTCTAAACGATTTAAACATCTTAGAAAGGTACTCTTTCCTGAACCCGAAGCCCCAATGATACACACTACCTCTTTTTCAGCGATGTCGATCGAAATATCTTTAAGCACATGATTCTCTCCAAAACTCTTCATTAAATTTCTAACTTGAATCATCGTCATGAAAGTTTAAATCTCCTTTCCAAAAAGCTCGAAAGTAAGGACAATAAATAAATAATGATAAAGTATAGAACGCCGACAACAATCCAGATTTCAAACGCCTTGAAGGTAGCCGCAATTTGCACTTGTCCGCGTTGAGTTAAATCGGCAATCCCTATAACGGACAATAAAGATGTATCTTTCAAACTAATGATGGCCTGATTGGTGAAAGTAGGTAACATTCTTCTGAAAGCTTGTGGTAAAATGACGAATTTCATGCTTTGTACGTTGGTTAATCCAAGGGATCGTGCCGCTTCGTCTTGCCCGCGATCAATGGACTGGATGCCGGCTCTCATGATTTCGGCATAATAAGCACCCGCATTGATGGCAATTGTTAATATACCTGCATTCATTCGATCTAAGGAAATGAATTCTAACGTGTTTAATCCAAAATAAATAAAAAATAGTTGCACTAAGATTGGCGTTCCTCTTATAGCATCTACAAAGAATTTAGCAATCCAACGTAGTATGAAAAACGGGGATAATCTCAGCAATGCAACAATTAAACCGAGAAAAAATCCAATTATAATCGCAATGACAAATACCTTGAGTGTCACTTGAAGCCCATCAAATAAATACGGAAGTGATTTCATTATAACTTCCACTCACATCTGCCTCCTTTGAAAAAAATTAAGTGCGAAACATATCGCACTTAATTTTCATGAGAATTAATCTAAATATTCATTTAAAATTTCATCATACTTACCGTTCTCTTTTAAGTTTGTTAATCCCTTATCAATCATTTCCAATAACTCATCGTTTTTGCCTTTTAAGACGGAGATGCCATAGTTGTCTCCAGTTAAGCGGTCACCTACAATTTTAAATTTCAGATCACTCACTGCAATCGCATAACTAATTACAGGATAATCCTCCATTAAAGCATCAACTGTTCCATTCGTCACTTCCTGGAACATTGACGTGCTATCATTCACTTGGACAATTTCATAGTTATATTTGTCTTTATTCTCTTCAGCAAACTTTGCGCTGACTGTGCCATTTTTTATAACTACTCTTTTTCCGGCTAAATCTTCGAGACTATTGATTTCTGTATTATTATCAGCGATTACAAGAGAAATTCCGGCCTCGAAATAAGGATCGGAAAAATCGACTGTTTCTTTACGTTCATCCGTGATACTCATCCCGCCCATACCAATGTCCAATTCACCGGCTTGCATCGATGGTATTATTCCTGAAAAGTCCATTTGCTCGATTTTGATTTTGAAACCCTGATCTTCTGCAATGGCATTAATCAAGTCAATGTCAATACCGACTAATTCTCCATCTGCTTCAAATTCAAAGGGAGGGTATGTGTTATCAACACCTACAACATACGTTTTGTCTTCTGCATTTTCTTTTTCCGAAGAAGTTTTATCGTCACTTCCTCCACATGCTACTAATAAAATTGAGATGATCGATAAAACCATTATTAAAATGAACTTCTTCATTCTCTCAGCTCCCCTAAACATATATTTTGCAAATTAAGTGAAAACGTATATCGATAGTAGTATATTTTTAGACTGCGCGTAATATTACAAATGTAGTGTGGTAAATTACTTTTGGCACCTTTTTGAGATGCGGGTCACAGAAATGAAATCAGTACAGTGAGGGTCTGGAACTCAATAGCGGTCCTGTCTGTTGTAACCATTCACCAGCTTATCCGTCTACTGGAATAGATTGGAGGGAGTGGTATGAAAAAGAGAATCTTTTCTGTCCTTATAGGTGCCGCTTTTTTGATAGGCGGATGCGGGACGGCAGGATTGGATAGTACTGAGCAAAACAGCTCTGCTAATCAAGAAGGATGGCAGACGGTGAAGAAAGTAGATGGGCGTGAAATCATCGCAGAATTAGAGCAGAGCGTAAAGGATTTTCCGCTCCGGGAGAAGGCGGTGGCCGAACAAATTGATAATCCGGACTATAAAGCTGGATTTTTTGGCGAACCATCGAAGGAATTGGAAGAAGATATGGCCGTGCAGGCGATTGAAGTGCCGATTGCAATCGAAGTTGTGGAAGAAGTGTATGGGGGCAATGAAGGTTTTGAAAAAGAGGGCGTTCTCTTTATTGAAAATCAAGCAGACGGTGCTGCTCAATCAGGCATTTGGATCGGCGTGAAGGATCCCGATGAGCGTGTACAGCAAGTCATTGATCTCTTGCAGCCGATAGTGGACGAGGGCAAAATTTTGGCTAAACCGATTTATATTTTCAGGAGCTCGCATACCCAGCATGAACTGTATACGATGCAGGATGAAGTGGCAGAAGTGCTGAAAGAGATGAAGCAAGAGCGCGGATCATTCGCATTATCGGTCAATACGATAACAGGAGTTGTTGAAATAGGACATGATTTCCTAAAGCCCGAGCAACAAAAAGAGCTAGAGGAGCAGTTTTTGGATTATACGTTCCACTTCAAGCAAGAGGGGAACATGGTCGCGGAACCCGGAGAATCAGCTATTATTAAGCCGAATCAGATAATGACTGAAACTCCTGTCAAAGATGGCGGATTCATCATGGGCGTGTCGGAAGGCAGTATTTTCGTCTCAGGCGGTACGGAAGGTGCCACCAACTATTCATTTCCTGAAGCTGATCTGCTGACGGTCGGCCAACGTGTGAAAGTGGAGGCAACAGGCGGAATTGCGGAGTCGTATCCGGCACAGGGAACAGCGAAGTTTGTAGAAATCCTGCCTGATTATAAACCTGCCGACGCAACACTTTCCGAATCGCAAGCCGTGGCGAAAGCAATTAAAGAGAAAAAGAAGGAATTTTTTAATTTTAATGTAATTACCGAAGTGCAGTATGATGGGAATCGCAAGGTATGGATACTGGAAATAAGCGATGACAGTAGGGTGGAGGTGGAAGGTTGATAATTGAAGATGTCTGTGTATGGATTGAAGTACCTGAGTAAAAAAACATGATTGCTTGATTGAACGTGAATGTACAAACAAGCGGAATAGTTGCCTGCACAGATAGTCCGAAACTCATCACAAATTAGTTAGTAAAAAGCCGATCCGCAGTAGATAGCCTTTTTACGTATGTCTTTTTGCCTTTTCCAATTGCGGTCAGATGAAGTAGGAGAGTGAAACGGTGACAATACGGAATATCGCGGAAGTGGCGGGGCTCTCGCTTGGAGCGCTCCGCCATTATTATTCGCCAAGACGACTTGCTTGTCTATGCAGTGACACCCGTGCAGGAAAGGGCTACAGGCCGGATTGAAGCAGTTACAAGAAAGATGTTGTCGCCATTTTATGAGATTGTCCCGTTGAATGAAAAAACCCGAGCCCAGATGGAAGTCTAGTTCGCGTTCATTGTACATGTGGACTACCGGAAAGATGAGCTGCCTATCCTCGACGTTGGAGTTCGGGAGGGGGTTCACACTCCACGCCTTGCTTGAGCCAGATCGATTGGATTCAGAAAGAGCACGGAACACAATTCGCTATCATATCGACTCGATATGTTGTTAAGCGCGGAAGTAGATGATAGCTCGTGCAGTAGGAATAAAGGTATTCCGAAAACGAGATGTGGATTCCTCGAAGCTTAAATCATAGGAGCAAGCATGATTTATAATAATGAATATTGTGTTTGAGCGCATAATTTAAAGGTTCACGATGAAGACACAATTATGTATAATCGTGATAGGAGATGATACGATGTCAATCAGCAGAAAAGATTATCTACAACAAATCATTAAATTACACGAACGGTTAATTATAGCGTCCGAGGAATATGAAGGGATATCTGAAGAATTCATTCTCAAGCAAAATCCAGACATTTCATCCATGAAAGAACAATGGCTGGTGAAAGTGAAAGACTTCAAGCGGATTTTGGCTGACATGGACAATCTGGAAATCCCAAATGCGTTTGAAAAAGAAGGTAACGAACTCAAATATGTCTATGAGAACTATGTCAGCTGTGTAGAGGAAAAGACCCGAAAGTTCAGTATAGAAACGATGGCAAATGGGGAACTGGAAGCCATTCAAGCGTCGGAGGTACAAGCTGCAGAGTATATTGAAGACCTGATTGAAGCGTTATTTGATAAGTAAATCCTTTTCATCCTAAGTACCTGATCTTCATACAAATTTAAAATAATTCAAAGTTACTTCTATAGATGCCGGATCCTGTCACAATCCGCAAGATGCATGCGGATGGGGGCGGGAGTCAGGCACCCTAGCGGGGAAAGCGCTCCAAAAACAGTGCGGACCGAGCGAAAGTCTGGTCGGTCCGCACTAAAATTGCAAAGGAGCGAACGAATGCCGTTTCGGAACGCACCAAACGGGCACCATTTGGTTGAGTCTAGGGTTGCTATGAAGTTGTGCGCGGGCACGGCAGCTTCCAAACTATCAATACCATCACTTCATATGATTCCCAATCAAATAAAAAGTCCGATCTTCCGTCAGATTGGCAAGATAATCCATTCCGGCAGCTCTGGTGGAAGCTGTTTCATCTGGCAATTCGGCAAAGCCTTTTTCTTTATTGTTCACCCACCATATTTGATCTGCCTTAATCTCTTTAAACTCCTCTTTTGATACAGTGTTTTTCAACACGCCCCACACTTCGTTCAGCAAATCATCCCATTCATTATAATATTGACCAAAGAAACCGGGCGGTGGATTATTTGCGTATAGGTGGCTCGCTTCTTTTGCTATTCTGTGCTCAAGCTCCTGCGCCTTTTGCATATATTTATTCTTTAAATTTTTCTTTTCCGCTGTTCGTTGCTTTGCTTTCTTTTCCAACCGTTCTTTCTCGGCGATACGTTTTTCCGCTGCGCCTAATTCAATATATAAATTATCTATTTCACTATTCAACGCATCGGACTTTATATCGCTTTTTAATTCACTCAACTTAGAGGCAGCTTCTTCAACCTCATCGCTACTGATCAGCTTTTCGATAACTTTCAGATCGTTTGCGTTCTGCTTTTCCTTTTCCTCTTCAATCGTTACAAGTAGTGTCTTCACTTCGTTTTGCAACGACGGTACAATGTCTTCATTTTTCAGCAAAGTGTTCGCTAAATCAGCCGCTTCTGTCCAATTAAAGAGCTCAATTTTTTCCTTCACTTCTTCATATTCATGTAATAAAACAACCCGGTCTTTTGCTTCGGAACTATCCGGCTTTTCTTCTAGAGCAGTGTTATATAATTTAAGTGCGTTTTCATATTCTCCGCTTTCCAATGCAGCCTCTGCTTCTTCAAAAGACTGTTTATATGCAGAACTGCAGCCGGTCAATACTGAAATAATTGCAAGTAATAAAAAGATTCGTTTCATCTGCTTGCTCCTCACTTTCACATATTGGTGCCCAAATCGTTAAATAGGCTAGGTGTTAAAGGCCTTTCATTAATCAAAGAAATACTTAGCCGGTTTAAGGTACATAACTAACGAATCACTCATTTTCCATTTCAAAACACTGGCCTCTGGACATAGTGCCTTTTTAATATACTTTTAATACATGTGTAGCATTTCCACCCACTCACCAATCTGGCACACCAACATGATCTTCCACCCACTCATCGGTATACCTAATCACATGGTTGGCATTTCGCAGCGGCACCACTTTAAAACGATTCTGTTCATCCTTGATGACTGCAGTGGGGAATAAACGGGGATCATCAATCGAAACTGTTGTTGTATCGCCTGTCTTCTCCTTTTTTACCGTAAGCCGGGCAATGCCTCCAAAGTTTGTGTATTCAAAAGGCTGTGCGGAATAGAAGTTGCCGAGCGAGAAAAAGACTTTCGCATTTCCGACTTCTCCGTATCGTTGTAAAACATGCGGGTGATGACCGAAAATAATATCAGCTCCGTTTTTCGCTACAAACTCCGCAAGTTCTTCTTGTGTGTCCGAGGTGTTCAACACATATTCCGGTCCCCAGTGCAGAGAGACTACAGTGACATCCACAGAAGGTTTAAGCCTTTGTATATCTTCTGCAATCTTCACACGCTCCACCATGTTGACCAAATACTCTTTTCCATAGGGAGCCAATCCGACGTTCGTTCCGTATGTATACGCCAACACGCCGATTCGGATCCCATTCACTTCAACAATCCTTTGATTCTCTTGGTCCTCGATAGACTGATAGGCACCGACATATGGCATCGCATACTCTTTCGCATGTTGAATGGATTTCAGGACGCCGATTTCTCCTTTGTCCAATGTATGATTATTGGCTAATGAAATCATATCAACGCCTGCGCTTTGAAGATTTTGAATGATATGTTTTGGGCTGTTGAACTTCGGATAGGTGGACAGACCCAGCTCAACACCCCCCGGCATGGATTCTTGATTGGCGATTAAGAAATCAATACCCATCATCTTCTCTTTCACTTCTTGAAATGCAAAATCGTAACTTGGATACGTGTTGATTGGGTAATGCAACAGCACATCTCCAATCATGCCGATCGTTGCAATGTTTACTGCTATTTGTTCTAGTTTTTCTTCAGTTTCTTCTTCATGCACTGTAACAGGGAGCGCCTGATCTCTTTCCTTCCAATCTTCCCATAAAATATAGCCGCATATTATCCAGACTGAAACCATGATAGCGAACATCCATTTTGTCTTCACGTTAACCTCTCCATATCAAAGTACCAGGTCTGCACACAAGTTGGAAATGAACACACCACAAAACAATCCTTCCGACGAGATACGTAATCGGAAGGATTAATTGTATATTTGGGGCCAAACCGCCACCTGTTTTGTGATTATTCACTCAATTGGGTAGAGACCTAGTACTCACTTCTTCATTTTCAGGAATTTTCATTCTGTAAAGCAGAAAACAAATCTACTACTAATAACTAACTTTACCTTGCTAAAATCATCTAATTATACCATATAAATTTTATAGAAAAGCAACTTTCTATTGTTTGTGACTGAAACTTATTAGGTTACATAAGAACTACATCTTCACGAGAAGAATTGAAGAAGTGAGGATAACCTGGAAATCGGTTGGAGGGCGTCATTGTTACTTCCGCTATCACTTAACAATCAACACATCCTTCTCCGGTGTCAGCAGCCCATTCTGTTCATAATAACTAACCCCTGTTCTTGAAAGCACTGCTGTTTTAACCGCATGATCCCCTTTAGCAAATACAAGCAGAAACATATCCTCCCTAATATCTAGACCATTGATGTTGCCCTTAAACTTAACATTCAAAGAATCCTCTATGACATCTACGGTCGTATAGGGCCCATAGACCAATGCCCGATCCCAGTCGAAATCAGTTAAAGTGGACAGGGGGATTTCTGTTGTACCACTTTTTGCTTGTTCTACAATCTTCATAGCAAGCACCGGATCTTCACTCGCTCTATTAACAAAGAACAAGCTTACCATTGCAATAATTAGCACACCCCCGCCAATCCAAAAACTCCATTTTTTTAACATAAATCACACCTCTAGTAATCTGTAGCTTTCACATTAATTGCTTGCAGGTCAAATAACGATTTAGCATTCATTTCGACCGGTATTTATAAGATTAAACCATCAAAAATCCACCACTGACGCTAATGCATTCACCGGTAACAAAACTCGAATCATCCGATGACAAGAAGGAGACAACCGATGCCACTTCAGATGGATCTCCCATCCGGCCCACCGGTGTTAATAACGTAGCCATCCTCTTAACATCTTCCGGTAGATTTTTTGTCATGTCGGTATTTATCTGTCCGGGTGCGACCGCATTTACAGTAATTCTCTTGCTGCCGTTTTCTTTAGCCAATGTCCGCGTCAAGCCAATCACTCCAGCTTTAGACGCGCTGTAATTCGCCTGTCCCAAATTGCCCCAGCTGGAGGTGGAAGAAACATTGACGATTTTTCCGTACTGCTGTGCCCGCATGCTTGGAATGACGGCTTGGCATGTATAAAACATGCTATTTAGGTTGATATCCATGACGGACTGCCATTGCTCTGGCGTCATTTTATGAAAGAATGCGTCTCTTGTGATACCTGCATTGTTGATCAGAATATCAATCTTGCCAAGCTTCTCGTAAATGGTTGTGAATGTATCTTTTACATCTGTTTGATCCGCTACATTGCATTTCAGCGTAAGAACACGTTCTCCTGAAGCATCCAGCTTGTTGGCTGTCTGTTCGAGAGTATTGAAGTTGGTATCCAACATCGCTACAGTAGCCCCCTCTTCCAATAGTCTTTCTGCGATTTTAGCACCAATCCCTTGAGCTCCTCCAGTTACGACCGCCACTTTATTTAATAATTTCCCCATCCTATTCACTCCTTAGTTTTTAATAGAATATTAGGATAACTTTAACATAACTGAGTAGTGAATCATACAAGCAAAGTGACAGGGGACTGCCCGTTACTGAGCCCCTTTCCTAAACAGCTCCGCCAATTGCCGCTAGAACAATTTGAAAAATAGTTTCATGTATGTGTATCTCTTTTGGCCTCTCCTTTCTATATAGAAAGAAAAAGGGGTTTTTCTCATGACACATTATCTTTCTCAGTACGCGAAATTCCAGAACAAAATCGAAATGGACGTTGCGGCACGCCAGCATATAGACCTTCATTGGAATGCGATAAACAAGACCGACCGCGCTGTCCTTGAAATGATTCGATGTTATTCAGTGATTTACTTGGCTGCCCACTTGAAACACCAGACGATTGAAACGAAACTCAGCTTGTCGAATTCCACGGTCAGACGGACTCTCCGCAAACTGGAGAAACTGCAGATTATCGAGCGGATTCATTATGTCAGGCCTGTTATGAGCGGCTTGGGAGCAAATATTTATGTTATTTTGCCCATCAATGACCAGGGGAATTTGGACAGGGGCGTTGAGGTGACCGAGCCTAATCAGGACGTGGTTTCTGAGGCGGTTTTGGAAAAAGAACCTTCTTTCTATAAATCTCAAAACACTAAAGACTTTATAAAGACGTCTCACCCTGCTGGTGAAAAGTTATCCACAACTCTTTTTACGAAGATGAAAGATATATTGTCGTTGACTGGAGATAGTGCCAAAACACGTGAGTTCTTTGGGATTTATAGGGCGCTCTCGGGACGCATGTTGAAGTTCGGAATTTATAAAGGCAAGGAGGAAGTATTCGAGGATTTGGCTTATCGTGCAATGCGGATCAGTGTAATGGCGACAAAAACAAAGCGTATCCGCAATTTACCGGGCTATTTCAGCGGTGTTTTGCGTGAGTTGATTGATGAGACGTTTTTTAGTGATATTTATCAGGAGTATACAGTTTCGGTTGAGGAGTTTGAATGGAACGGGAGAGCGCAATCAAACACCTTTTTATGAAATCCAACCATTCTCCAAAATATTTTTAAAAACATTTGAAACTTTTTCTGAAAATCTCCGTCTGTAGGTTGCTTAGATGACAGTGGAGGTATAGGTATGAAGAAAATGGTTTTTATTGGGCTGTTACTTATTGGCTTGATTTTATTTATAATGGGGGGTGGCGCAAAATGGAATATGGCTGTGGCTTCATTTGTTGATGAGCAGTCTGGAAGAGTGTTTGCGCAACTTATTCAAAAAGAAGAGACAGTTGAAGAGATAGAATTTGAGCGGGTACTGACACTTGTAGAGCGCCAGCCGATATATATGAAGGGAGCGACTTTCATTCGAATTGGCGAGTTGGAGGCGAATCAGCCGGTTGCCATTACAGGTGAAGATGAGGAGTATTATGAGCTTCGGTTAGGAAAAATGCCGGTATTTGTTCGTAAGGGTCAGGGGACGATTGAAAAAAAGAAGCTGCCGGTAATTGTACAAACGGAGCGGTTGGCTGCGGTAAAAACGCTTCGAAAGACGGCGGTTTATAATGATAAGGACTTACAGAGTACCGTCTTGGCCCAGTTGGAAGAAGGTTATCGCTATCCAATCGTACAGGAGGAAGAAGATTGGTATATCGTGAAAATCGGTGAACGGCCGGGATATATTGACAAGCGCTCCGTTGTGTTGGACGAAGGGTTGCCGGTTCTTGTCTACCATCATATCGTGCCCCGTGATTGGATGAAAACAATGGCAAGTACCGTTTCTTTAGAAAATTTTGAGCAGCAGATGGGGTATTTGGCGGAGCGTCAATTTGAGACGCTGACGGCACAGCAGCTTTATGATTATTTGGAAGGACGTCTCGTTGTCCCTGGCAAGGCGGTGCTCATTACTTTCGATGATGGCTTATTATCATCAAAAGAATATGCGTATCCGATTTTGAAGCAATATGGGTTTACCGCGCTTCAGCACATTATCTCTTCTCGTACATACAGAGCGCAAGGCATACAACGTTATGACGCGGAAGGTCCGATACAGTTTTTGACAGCTGAAGAAATGAAAGAGATAACAGATGTTTTCCAACTCGAAGCGCATACATATGGACTGCATAATCTTAATAAAGAATTGGGTACTGGAATTGCGCTAGAACATGTAAAAGAAGAGATTTTTGCGGACTTGCAGCGGAATATGGAACAAGTGCCGGCGGCCGTATCATTAGCCTATCCATATGGACATTATAATGAAGAATTTATCGCGGCGGCTAAAGAGGCAGGGCTATTAATTGGCTTTACAACCACCGAAGGCTATGCAACTATAGACGTTTCGAATTATGAAGTAAGTCGATTTGGAATGACAGAAAAAAGGTCATTTGAGCAGTTTGCTGCGTATGTGGATGGGGACATGACGTGGCAATAGAAAAGGGTGAGGTTTGGTAAATGAATGAAATTGATCAATTAATCAATGAGCACTCGCGTTATTTAATACGCATCGCTTATTTATACGTGAAAAATTGGTCGACAGCTGAGGATATTGTACAAGATGTATTTGTAACGTATTTCCAAAAGAGTGACCAGTTTCGCAATGAAGCTTCACTGAAAACATATTTGACTAAAATGACAGCCAATCGTGCGAAAGATTATTTGCGTTCTTGGAAGCATAAAAAAGATGTGCTGTTCGAAACGATTAGTACTTCGGTAAAAGGTACAGAAGAGATAGTGCTTGAGCAAGAGCGACTGGCCTCACTTGAAAAAAATCTTTTCCAACTTCCATTAAAATACCGCGAACCTTTAATATTATTTTATTATGATGAGCAATCCATAACGGAAATCGCAACTTATTTGCAACTGAATGAAAATACGGTGAAAACACGACTGCGAAGGGCAAAGCAGCAACTAAAGGAATTTTTTGATGAAGAGGACGGGGAGGTAGTGAAGAATTGAGCGATTTCAAAGAGAAGCTAGATCAAATGATGGGCGATACGTCGGAGCATGAAAGGCGGGTAAAACAGCGTGTACATGAGAAACTACGGCCGTCGGCTAAGAGGTTTTCATGGCAAGTGCTGTTTGTCACAGCAGCGCTTCCTATAGTTGCAATACTCCTTATGGTCACTTTGAACCCTTCTGATTTGCTTTCTTCTGATGAGGGGCCCGGTATTCCGTATGATCCGTTAAATGACTTGGCACAAATTTCTGCATTGCAGAAAAAACAGCAACTGTCAGTGATTGATTATGAAGAATTTGCCGAACTGCCGCATTTTGATCATGTCGACGATCTGCATTATATAAATAAAGAGCCATTTTTATTGGACGGGAGTACAGATACTTTTCATACAGTGATGGAGCGTAAAGCAAATCTGTTTGATGATATTGTGTATCAGGCCGGTGATATTGTGCGCACGATGACAAATACGACAAGCCATTTACCAACCTATGATGATGTCTATTACGAGGTCATTGCGGTCCCGGGCGATCGTGTCGTACTTGAAAAAGGACAGCTGAAAGTAAATGGGAAACCGCTGCGATCTGAAATTATGGAGCGTTATAAAGACCAAGAGATCACGATTGCAGGGGGTTACGATCAGCTGTTGAATGCGCGGGAGTATTTTTTATTGAACCATTTTCCGGCAAGGGAAACGGTTCAAGGTGGGACGATTACGCCGGTGCACAAAATTTACGGGCAAGTGGTAGGCATTGCGACAGAGGAGCGCACAAATTCGATGTATTTGGATTATTTGGCCGGAGAGCTTAGCGAGGAATATACACCGGAACAATATTTCGATTTGTATTTATACGACTCGCTTTTAGGCTTGGATAATTTGTCGAAAACACCGGCATTTACTCAAATCAACCGATTAGGTGAGCTATTTTTGGAAGCCTCCTATCGGAAAGTGTACCCTGTTTCCGAAAATGAAGTAGAAATTCGCTATCAATATGGACGCGAAGGCGTCGCAGAGCATGTGTTTACGATGAAGCGTGATGCGGATTCGGGACGCTGGCTGATAGCAGATTAACTAAAACGATGTTTGCTGAGGAAAATCAGGTTGGCAATTGTTCAAAAATAGAAGCCGTCAACCAACCGCTCGCCATTTTGGCACGCCAACTTGGTTTTCCACACATTCACCGTGATTAAATGGAGATATCCGTGCGAAATTCAATCTTGATACGTTCTAGTGCAAATAACTTTAAAAGGAGACTATCAAATGAAAAGTAAATTTATTGCTGCATTGATGACTTTGTTACTCGTTACCTCAGCTGCTCCAATCCAAGCGCGTGCAGCTGCTCAATTTTCAGATGTAGATACGCATTGGGCAAAGAAAGAAATCCTATATTTATCCGACCGCAATATTATTGGCGGCTATCCGGACGGCACGTTCAAACCAAATCAGCCGATCACGCGGGTACAGGCAGCCTCCATGCTTGCCAAAGCACTGAAGCTTTCGCTGTCGGAGGATACGTCTACTGAATTTAAGGATGTGGCGAAAACATCTCCTCACTATCAGGTCTTAGCGACAATGAATGAGCTAGGAATTTTACGCGGCGATAACGGCTATATACGTCCCGGAGAGAAAACTTCACGTGCACAGATGGCCGCGATTCTGCGCCGGTCATTTAATATGCCACTCGATAAACAGGCAACATTTATTGACGTAACTCCGGCTCACTGGGCTTATCAGGATATTAATGGAATCGCGAAACAGCGGGTTGCTGGTGGTTCGAAAGGTAAATATATGCCGGCAGATTACGTTACACGCGCCCAATTCTCAGCATTTCTCGTACGAGCGCTCGATGATTCGCAGAAACTCAGCGCCTATCATTCATATGTCGGCGTAAAAGGCAAGACGGTTGAACAGAATGGATTCTCGTACACTATTGCTAAAGAAGGGTATAATTCCAAGTTGTTTAAGGAGAATTTAAAGACAGGCAAACGCGAAGCCATTGTAATTCCAGAAAATATCCCAAGCGATGATACATTCCAAGTGCACTTGCTGAAAGGTTTCCAACTCATCGTATACAATGACGAAATCTTCATTCCTTATTGGTCAGCGGTCGGAGAGATGAGCGAACTACCTATCGCGTACGGGTTGATGAAAGTGAAAACAGACGGTCAGAATCTAGTGTTGATGAATCAGCCGAATGGTTACACATTCCGCAATATGTTCATTTGGAATGACCGAATTTATTATACAAATGAGAAGAATAAAGAGCGCTATTTCGATTATACATTTAACCCCGATAAACCTGTTATAGATGACCCGCTCGTCCTTTATTCGACAGCGATGGACGGCAGCGACAAGAAGAAAGAATATGGCTTTGATGCGCGTGTAATCTTTGATAATGTGGCATTTACACCCAATCATGTACAGGTAAACCAAAACAATAAATCTGTACTGTTTGATCATTCCACAATGTATTACTTCAATAAAAAAGGGGTCTATAAGTACAGTCTGCTTGATAAAAAGACTAGCAAACTTTCGAATGTCATTGGGGAAGACATGCGGGTTACGGAAACGCAGCTGATCGTGACAGACACGAAAGGAAAGACACATACGCTGAAGAAATAACTTCGAATGCCAGGTCTCGCTATAATTCGAGGAAAGCATGCGGACTGTAGCGGGAGCCAGGCACCAACGAAAGGAAGAGTTCGAATGAGAAAGAAACTACTTATGATAATCGGTGCGTTATTGCTCCTATGCAGCTTGCCTTTATCGGGCACATTCGCAACAAGTACAAAACATTTTTCAGATGTACCGCCGTCAAAACACTTTGCGGAAGCAGTTTATGACCTGGCAGAACGTAATATAATTGGAGGTTATCCGGATGGTACATTCAAACCCGGAAACTCTATCACGCGAGGACAGGCAGCTGCCATTATTGCAAAGCTTATTAAATTAGATACTTCGAAATTGAAGGATCCAGGATTTAAAGACGTTCCGAAAGCGAATGGCTACTACAAAGCAATTGCAGCCATGGCAGAAAAAAGCATCATCAGCGGCTATGGAGATGGACGTTTTGGTCCGAACGATCCCATCACACGGGCGCAGATGGCTTCGATTCTTGTCAAAGCGTTCGATTTGCCGCGCTATAACTTCAATTCATATAAAAGTCCATTCGAAGATGTACACCGAGGAGTAGGCCACGACCCGAACATTCTGACAATCTATAGACTTGGTATCACTACAGGAACATCTCCTGACAGATTCAGCCCGAACACATCTATCACAAGAGGACAAGCGGCCAAAATGATGAAAGCAACGGAAGAAGCGAAGTCACAGATTGTTACGGTGAAGGCTAGCGACTTCGGTTGGGATCAATTTAAAATGTATGATTCCAATCATAAGGATACCGGTATCTACCAAGCTGTGGAAGGAAAAAACAAACCAACCGGTGGTGTAACAGATAGAATCCATTTAGTCCCACTTAAAGAAGGGGACGGTACATTCAAGGCCGCATTGGTGTATTCAGGAAATCCGGATAAGAAATTTTATCGGAAATATTATGTACATGTCAAAGAAGTAAACGGAAAACTGAAGCTGAAGTTAGAGCGAACAGAAGATTTTCTTCCTTCGCCGGTTGCGATCGGTGTGGAGAATAAAGGACCTGTCCAAAACATTTCCCTTTCCACGATGGACGGAAAGAAGATTACCGATAATATGAAGTTCACGAAATGTCTTTCGTTCAGTCCCTCAGATTGCGTCGACAACGATGAGACCGATAGTGAAGGGAAGTATCGCAACGTCCATATTGTGATTGATCAGCCGGGTCGATACATCGCTACTATCCGTTTTGAAGACGGAAAGGAAGTACGGTACGGATTAGAAGCGGTAAGTTCAGCTCCAAGTTTTAAATTCAGTTTTAAAGTATTGGAGGAAAGACCGAACGCGTCATTGGATTTGGGAGCAAACTACGATATAGGAAAGCATATACTGCCGAAAGGCTCCGAGCAGATCGCTGAAATCACTAGAGACGAGGGCACTAATATGTTCCATGTTGTAGGGAAGAAAGCAGGAGCGGTTGAAATTAAGCTGCCCGATCATAAAAAACTTGATCTGATGGGACTCCATGTTCGCGTTCAAGAAATGGGTCCCATTATTCAAGTCGAGATCTATGAATTGATGGACACACATATGTAATAGAAGGGGAAACAAAATAGTATCTAGTCTGCACAATTGCGTAAAATCTATGTTGGTCTATGAAATGCCAAGCGTCACATTCTTTTTTCAAGCAAATGAAACAGGTTCATTTAAGAGTGTATGCATTTTAGAATAGTGTTTGACTAGCGCAGGGGCTAGGTATCAGAGTTAATAGGATGGAGAAAGCGTATGACAGATTTAAAATTGACCAAAAAAAGATTTCGACCAGAGATTGAAGGCGTACGGACCATCGCAACTCTGCTCATCGCTGTTTATCATATATGACTAGGCAGAGTATCCGGTGGAGTCGATATATTTATCATCATTTCGGGTTATCTCATCACTTTATCCCTTTTGACCAGGATCGAGAAAACCGGATCCGTAAAATTTTTCGATTTCATACTAGGCATTGCGAGAAGGTTGTTCCCTCAAGCATTGTTCGTCTCGATCGTCATCGGATTTATGTGTCTCGTATTTTTGCCGAAAATTGAATGGAGCGAAATCATCGCGCATATGGCGGCCTCAACATTTTATTATGAAAATTGGCGGCTGGCATTTGATTCGGTGGATTATCTGGCGCGAGAGAATTCCGCAAGTCCATTTCAACATTATTGGTCACTTGGTATTCAGGGGCAAATTTATATTATTTGGCCGCTCTTTATCTGTCTCGTCTTTTTTATCGCGAAAAAAGTCTTGAAAACACCTGTGCGTAAAACGTTTCTTACAGCGCAGCTTGTCGTTTTCGCTGGTTCACTGGCTTATTCTGTTTACCAAACACATATCAATCAACCATGGGCATACTTCGATACGTTCGCAAGGATGTGGGAATTTAGCATAGGTGGGATCTTCGCCTTAATTTCACCTTATCTGATTTTCAATAAAAGGTTCAACACCGTCCTCGGATGGGGCGGGCTGGCGGTTATTTGTCTAACAGGCATCTTATTACCTGTGTCGACTGTGTTTCCTGGCTATTTGGCTTTGGTTCCAATAAGCGGTGTATTGTTCATTTTGATTTCAACAGAGAACAATACCAAGCTGGGAGTAGATCGTCTACTAGGCTCAAAACCTCTTACCTATTTGGGTGGTCTTACATATGGTATTTACTTATGGCATTGGCCGTTGCTGATTTTCTACCATGCTTTTATGAAAACGACAACGGTTCCGATCCTAGATGGGATTATCATCCTGTTGTTCACGTTATTATTGTCCATCATTTCCACTAAGCAGCTAGAAACCCCCTTTTTGATGATGAAATGGGATAAGAAGAAAGGGAATTTCGTGACAGTGCTAGGCATCTTGCTAGTCTTCGCGGCTAGCTCGATATTTTCCATTTCCATGTATATACAGAAAACACAGGCGAGCATGCTCAATTTGACCCAGAACGATAAAGATTATCCAGGAGCCAAATCGATTCTGTATAATGTTAAACCACCGGAAGGACTTGATTTGATTCCTTCTCCGTTGGCAATTAAGACGGATCTTCCGAGTTTCTATGAGGATACGGAATGTCTCGGTCAAGATCGTACTGAGGTGAGAAAGTGTTCGTATGGTGTTTTAGACAAACCTGACTATGTTCTTGCCTTAGTAGGCGGCTCTCATTCAGGACACTGGTTTCCAGCGCTTGAAATAGTGGCGGAAGAGCTGAATTTTCGGATCGATCTGTACAATCATGACGGTTGCCGATTTACCGACGAAGATCCTGAAAATCATTTAACTAAAACGTGTCTAGAGTGGAATGAAAATTTGATCAAGGAATTAAAAGAGGAACCACCTGATTTGATATTCACTACAGCGACTTTAAATAAACGCGACAAGGTGCCGCTTGGTTATATCAATCAATGGAAAGAACTCGAAGGGATTACGAAGATTTTTGCGGTGCGCGACAATCCCCGCATGAAAAAGAAAATACCAGCCTGTTTAGAAAGTGCGAGAAGTCCATTGGATTGTGCAATCGACAGGTCAGACGGCGTATCACAGGTCGTGCCATGGGAAAACACAGAAGGTATACCTTCCAATGTCATTTTTGCCGACCTGACGGATTACTTCTGTGATGATAAGACATGCTATCCAGTCATTGGGAATATTATTGTATATCGAGATAATAACCATATTACAGCGGAGTATTCAAAGTCGTTGGCCCCCGCTTTGAGGGATCCTTTGGAGCAGGCATTTAAAAAGGTACATTTATCAATGTAGAGATAACTGATACTTTAGTTAACAGAATAAGGATAAATCAAAAAGCAGGCATGCCTGCTTTTTGATTTGCATGGAATTCGTCGCGGAGAAATTCAACAAAATTGTTTAAATGTATCTCATTCTACAGAAAAATCTTGTTTCCGGTTCCTTGCGATTAAAATACTACTTAACACAACAAAAAACAAAACCGATGCGGAAAGTACGCCATATTGAAATCGGATGCTTCCCTGGTTTGCCATTTTACCGATGCCGTCCAGGATAACCGGCGATAAAAACTGACCTAAAAATGTCATGCTGGACGTCCAGGCGATTACGCGGTCTGCCAGGTACGGCTTTACCTGGTTGAGTGCTTGTAAGATAATAGTTGGAAATATAGCACCCTGGCCGAATCCAATCAAACAAACGCTTACTACGATAAGCGGGATGCTGTGCGTGAAAGATAGAAATAAAAAAGCGGCAGCCATCCCAAAGAGCATAACAGGGATGACAAATTTATTGAAAATAACTTCAATTTGAACGAGAAGTAAACTCGTAATCATTCCGCCGACAGTTGTGAATGATACAATCGTTCCCGCTAAAGCGGCATCACCCAAATCACTCTGCTCTAAATAGAGCGCAATATTGGTGGCGATTGAATAGTAAGCAAGCATCACACCGCCCATTGCGAGCGCATAGCCGTATACCGCAAGAGGAAGTTTTGCCTTCTTTTCGAGTGATTGCGGTTTTTGAATTTCCCCTTTCGGTAAAAAGAAGAATATTAAAATGATAATGAAAAGCCCTAGCCAATAGACATTAAATGGAACACGCCAACTGAAAGTAGCGAGCCATCCTGCCAGCAACATCGTGATAATCCCACCGAAATTACTGAAGGCGGAATTAAACCCCATCATCTTCGTTCGTTCTCTGCCGATGAAATAATCATTAATCAATGTCATCGACAACGGCATGACGAGTCCGACACCTGCCCCTAAAATTAACCGCAGCATTAATATGGATTCGATAGTTGAGACAAATTGCGGGCCGATCCCGCCGATTAAATAAATCAACAGACCAATCAAAATAATCATCCGTTTTGTTATTTTGGATGTTAAATAACTCGATAGAAATGAAAAAGGGATGATCATGATTGACGGAGCCGTTAAGATGAGCTTAATCATCGTTGGACTTGCTTCAGGGAAGGCTTGAGCAATCAGGCCGAGCGCAGGGGAGATGGCTGCGCCCGCCATGACAGTAGCCATGGAGATCGATAAAATGGTCGGTTTCAACATTTTGGTTCTTGTCATATACATCACTTCCTTTGAAACTGGGGATCCTGCATAGAGTCTATGTTGGCGGAGGCTTGTTTGAAAGCGGCAAGCATATTTTTTAGCTCTTCATCTGACAGGTCTTTGAATACAAGTTTCATCATCTCTTTTCCTGTCTCCCGCAGTTCATTTAATTTCCTTCTCCCATTTTCCGTTAAATCTAAATGGACGACACGCCGATCCTCTTCATTTCGAATCCGCATAATATACTCATTTTTAATAAGGATATTGGAAGCGGTCGTGACAGCACCTGCAGTAATATGTAATTCGTTTGCCAGGTCGGACATTCGCAATGGCCCGTTTTGTTCAAGTAAGTACATTATGCGAGATTGTGAGCCAGGAAAGGTTTTTGTATAAATGTCTTTCCATACGTTCTCCATTTTCCTGGATAATTGCCAAAACCATTTTTCAAAGTCTTGAAAATGAATATGCCGTTCCATATATATGCTCCTTCTATTTACTTTAATTATTATATTGTTTAATCATTAAAGTAAATGTGTTGTAAACAGTTAATATACTACGGGGTTGTTTGAGGGAAGTCAATTAAAAAAGGTACTTGCCCCGTACAATTCAAGATTGTTTACGGGGCAAGTACCTTCGCTGCTTAATTCATTCTTCCTCTATTTCTAAAAACGGTCTCACTAAACGGCGTACCTCATCCGTCGTTCTGGTTTCCATCAATTGGTTTCTTAATTCGCCTGCTCCTTTGAATCCGCGTATATAGATTTTGAAGAAGCGTAGAAGCGGTTTAAATGGTCGCGGTCCGATTTCATTTGAATATTTGTCATGAAGCTCCAATTGCAGGAGCAATAAGTCCAGATGTTCTTTCACGCTGTGTTCTCTCGGTTCTTTTTCAAAAGCAAATGGATTTGTGAACACACCGCGGCCGATCATGACACCGTCGACTCCGTATTGTTCTACTAATTTTAATCCTGTTGCGCGGTCTGGAATATCTCCATTAATCGTCAACAATGTATTTGGTGCAATCTCATCTCGCATTTTTTTGATTTCAGGAATCAATTCCCAATGTGCATCGACCTTACTCATTTCTTTTCTCGTACGAAGGTGAATGGAAAGGTTCGCGATATCCTGTTTTAACACATGTCCCAACCAATCGCGCCACTCGTCCACTTCGATATAACCTAATCTTGTTTTTACACTGACCGGTAACCCGCCGGCTTTTGCAGCTTGAATGATTTCTGCCGCTAGTTCAGGACGCCGTATTAAACCGGCTCCTCTTCCGTTTGCCGCAACGTTCTGTACCGGGCATCCCATATTTAAATCAATGCCACGGAAACCGAGTTTTTTCATATCGATGCTCATTTGCTTAAAATACTCTGGCTTGTCTCCCCAGATATGCGCTACAATCGGCTGTTCGTCTTCCGTGAAGGTCAACCGGCCCCGCACACTGTCTCTTCCGTCAGGGTGGCAATAACTTTCCGTATTCGTAAATTCCGTGAAAAATACATCAGGTTTTCCTGCTTCACTGACGACGTGGCGGAACACCACGTCCGTGACGTCTTCCATTGGTGCCAATATAAAAAACGGCTTCGGCAAATCAAGCCAGAAATTATCCTCGTTACTCATTTGTTATCCTCCTAAATTCATTCATTTCATTGACCAATCCGGATTCCGGAAGGTTCTAATCGTGTAGGATCAGCGTGACTACTCGATTGGCGACCCTGAATGAACTATTATACTACGTTCAAGCATGTTTAAGCGATATAGCAACAGGCAGTATTTCATGTTTTTTATGTGACGACAGTAAGAAGTTGGGAAAACCATTGATGCGTATAGTCTTTGGACAGAAGATGATCAACCTTATATTATGTGAAGGCCATTAAAAAATCATCTACTAGGAGAAACGACTCGGCGCATGAATTAGGACATTTGCTATTGCACTATAAAGTGAAATTCAATATGCAAGATAGAAAATCGTATAGAGCTTTAGAGGACGATGCTTGTTAGATAATTTCTTCTGTGACAGGCAAGTTGTAGAAACCTGTAAAGACCGTCTGATGTGAAGACATCGACGGTCTTTTTATCTTGTTTAGATTAGTTTGCTCAAGAAAACAAACATTACAATTTAAACATTCGTGTTTGATGTTGCGCAGGCGTTTAAATCATATTTATCGGCTTGCTAACCTGTTTGACCATTGTGTAATTGAAATAAGTTTAAAGGGGTCGTCAGGGTTGTTGCATCATTTTTCGTGCGCCGATAAAAATCGATGTGCTTAGAGCGAATGGCATGGTCAAAGCCGGCAATCCGAACGGTAAAAGAGCGGTATCGATACTTGCAATGAATAGCACTGTCAAAATGGAACCAATGATAGCAGTGTAAGGCGCCAGCCGGTTTGTCCCTTCACGGAATACGACGCCGACCGCGAGTGCTGTCAAAATAGCATTGTAGCCGTACAGCCCGGCATCGATGAGCAAATGTTCTGCTCCAAGGAGGTATGCAGCGCATATGCCGATTATATTACCAGCGACTGCGTATAGCCCTAACTTCCATCCCGTAATAAAAATTCCAATAAAGATCAGTAATCCGGCAGCCATACCTTGCAAGAAGAAAATCTGACCGGCTCCATCAAGGAAAGCGCTCGGCCAATGGATTTTCCCGGCGATTTCCAGCTTCCAATGCGATAAATCCTGTGGCACTGTTTCATCGGTCAATTTGAACGTATCCAGCCTATACGAAGATAATAATAATAGCCAGGTCGTCACGATATAAGGAAAGGTTAATGTCGGCATGCCGGTGGGCTGCAAAAGTGTCATCATTGAAGCGGTAAACGCGGCTGCAATAACGGCCCCGAATAAAGCAATCCCCCAGCTTGCGGGACCTTCCAGGAATAGAAGGAGCGCCATTCCTGTCAACATGGGATTATATCCATACAGGCCTTTTTCTACGCT
Organism: Sporosarcina newyorkensis; assembly: GCF_900167515.1. NCBI lineage: Bacteria > Bacillati > Bacillota > Bacilli > Caryophanales > Caryophanaceae > Sporosarcina > Sporosarcina newyorkensis. Next base: position 167,547 of record NZ_FUYJ01000005.1, read on the forward strand.
CTCCCGATTTCCTCCCCCGAGCCGTCCGGTAAGTGTGCCGATTGCTGCTGAAAGAAATGCAATCACGCCGAGCTCCAGTGAGGTGATCGTGATTGCAGTCAATATGAGCAAACCTGTCAACCAATTTTCGATGAGGATTACTTGTGAGATACCTTTCATCGTCGCCAAGAGAAAAGGAAATCTCTTTCCGCTTCCTATCGTTCCTTCATTTTTCATGTTGAATAATTCCCCTTTTCCCCACATTTACCCTACAACGAGCTATGATAATCATCTTATCAGTATTTCCAATGTCAGTTAACGTTTATGTTTTTCTGCAATGGGATTTGTAAGTGATATTATAAACAACTTTTAGTCATGTTATTTGCAGTTCGGGTTGTTTAAAATGGAGAGGAAGAGATTTAGTTGCCTATGCACTGACAATCGTGATCGTTCAAACAAACGTGAATGTTGGGGGATTCCTGTTTGTTTCATGAATCAGGCGTAGGAATTCATATTTCAGGAGCCAAATAAATCGAAACAGCGTGCGCTCGATTCTTCGCACCCAATTTAACGAAAGCTGATTTAATATATTGTTTAATCGTCGCTTCACTCAACGATAATAGATCTGTTAGTTCCTTTGTTGAGAAGCCATTGGCAAGGGCTCGTAAAATTTCGTTTTCACGCGGGCTTAGTTTGGGATGAGAAATCTTTTGAGGTTGGATCAATACTCTGCCAGCTAGACTGCCGAAATGTGTCAGTAACTCTAGGGTTTGTCCATCCGTTGGGGGAACGCGATTCATATATTCGCTGACGATATAAGCAATGGTCAGATTGTTTACGTGAATGGGGACGACAGTCAATGCGTGCAAGGGTACGTCACGATTATAGCGGCTTGAAATGAGTGTAATGATATCTTGTCCAGAATAGTAGTGAGCCTTTCGCTCTGTCACTGCTTTTTTCACGACGGGCAATGAACGAATATCATCTCGTATATAGGAGATCGATTGAAGATCTCCATTTTCGAGCTGTGCTACGCCTTCTCCCACATAACCAATCGGGCTAAATCGATAGAATGAGATTCTTTCAGCGACAAAGATCTCTCCAAAACTCATGAGAATATGGCATATTTGCTCTTCTTGCGATGGTAGTACCAAAGCTTTTTGTAATTTTTCTTCAACAGTCCAAGTAGTGAATTGCATCGTATCATCCCCCTTATCCAAAGATATGTTTCATCATAGAAAAGTAGTAGCGCAGCCCAAAAAGTAACCGATAGTATGAAGTAGTATAATTAAAAGGCAGAATATTCTCAATAGTGTAATTTGGTTATACTAGGATTGCATACAAACCGATGCAAATAAATATAGGGAAGGAAGTTGGCGAAATGGGATTATCAAACAATGCAAAACAATATTTGGAGGCATTTTATAGTGGTCCAACTCTTCAAAGCTTAACTGCTCAACAAGTTCGCGATGCAATGGGCGCAGTCCCTGCTCCGCAAGGAATCGAGGTACCCCCTGTAGCAAAGGTTGAAAATCGAAAAATACCAGTACACGATGGAGAAATCGGTGTACGTATTTATACACCGGTCGGACAAGGTCCTTTCCCGCTACTCATGTATTACCATGGTGGCGGCTGGGTGATTGGTGACTTGGAGACATCTGATGCAGGTTGTCGTTTGTTGGCGGAACAAACAGGTCGTGTTGTCGTTTCGGTTGATTATCGATTAGCGCCGGAATACCGCTTTCCTGTGCCGGTTGAAGATAGTTATGCAGCGCTATGCTGGGCAAATGATCATGCTTCTGAATTAAATGCAATCGCGGATGATATCGTTGTTAGTGGGGATTCTGCGGGCGGGAACCTTGCAGCGGTTATGGCGATCCTCAGTCAAGAAAATAATGGTCCTGCCATTACAGCGCAAGCTTTGATTTACCCTGTAACCAACTTAGATTTTACAACTCCATCATATGAAAAATTTGCAGAAGGGTTTGGTCTGGATAAAGACTTAATGATTTGGTTTGGTGAGTACTATATAAACAATGAAGAAGAGTTTAAACATCCGAAAATTTCCCCATTGCTACATGAAAATTTAAGCAATTTACCACCAACGATTATTATAGCGGCTGAGAATGATGTGTTAGTAGATGAAGGGGTTCAATATCGTGACAAATTACAAGAGGCGGGTGTCACAGTAGAATATCTTCAATTAGATGGCAGTATTCATGGCTACTTCAGTAACATGGCGGTTTTCGCAGAAGAAACAAAAACAACAGTAGATACAATTGCTAAATTTTTAAGCTTAGTACCTTCGAAATAAATTATTCGGGATGGAGGTTTAAGAATGGAAGCTAAACAATATGATGCAATAGTTGTAGGAGCCGGTTTTGCTGGGCTGTATATGCTGCACAAGCTGAGAGAACGTGGACTATCTGTCCGTGTAATAGAGGCTGCAGATGGAGTCGGCGGAGTGTGGTATTGGAGCCGTTACCCTGGAGCAAAATGCGATTCTGATTCTATTTTTTATAATTTTACATTTTCCGAAGAGTTGTATAAGAAATGGAGCTGGAAGGATCGGTATGCCTCTCAACCAGAAATCTTGGAGTATTTGAATTTTGTCACAGACGAGCTTGATTTACGACCTGATATTCAATTTAAAACGCGCGTGATGGAAGCATCCTTTAATGACGAGACGAAAAGTTGGGAAGTTAAGACTGACACAGATGAAAAATTTGAAGCTAAGTATTTCATCAGCGGGGTTGGATGTTTATCCACGACAAATATACCGCCGTTTAAAGGTGTCGATACATTTCGCGGTGAAAAGTATCATACAGGGCGTTGGCCGCATTCAAAAGTCGACTTCACCGGTAAACGAGTTGTAGTCATTGGTAATGGCTCAAGCGGAGTTCAGACCATGCAAGAAATAGCAAAGGAAGCAAAAGAGCTCACGCTATTGATGCGCACTCCTCATTATGTGGCTGAGGCGCGTAATCATCCATTAAGTAAAGAACAACAAGAAGATGCATTTAACAATTATCCTAAGATTCGAGATGCTTTCTTTACAACCCCTGGTGGCATACACTTGTCCACGACAGGAAAATCAGCAATAGAATTTTCAGCAGAAAAACAAAAAGAAACATTAGATCATGTGTGGAAAACAGGAGGACTTGCGTTAGGGGCTGTATATCCGGACGTTGGCGTCAATAAGGAAACAAATTTTGTAGTCTCGCAGTTTGTCCGAAATAAAATTGATGAAATTATAAAAGATGAACATACAGCAAAGCAGTTACATCCGGATTATTATATTACAACAAAGCGTTTAATTATTGGAACAAATTTTTATGAGATGTTTAACGAAGAGCATGTTCATCTAGTTCCTTTAAAAGACAATCCGATAGAATGTGTTGTAGAAAATGGCGTAAAACTTCGCAATGAAACGATTGAATGTGATGTCATAGTTTTTGCGACTGGATATGAAGCGATGACGGGCTCTCTTTTAAAATTAAATATACAGGGTCGTAATGGACAAACGATACAAGAAAAATGGGGAGAAGGACGAGAAGTTAAAACATATCTTGGATTGACGATGGAAAATTTCCCGAACTTCTTTATGATAACAGGGCCGCAAAGTCCATCGGTTCTTACGAACATGCCATCTGCAATTGAACAGCATGTAGATTGGATAGATCAGTGTATAGGCTATATTGAGTCCAATGGTTTACAAACGATTGAAGCGCAAAGACAAGCAGAAATAACATGGGGGAAGCAATGTGATGATATAGCAAACAGCACATTATTCCCACATACGAATTCATGGTATACAGGAGCCAATATCGATGGAACTCAAAGAGGATTTGTGATCTATGTTGGGGGGCTTGATAATTACCGTAAAATTTGTGATGAAGTGGCCGCCAATCAATATGATGGGTTTGAATTTGAAAAGGTCTATGACACAGTATAATATCGTGAAAATATTTAAATCCATCATAAAGATAAGAGTCCGCAATTAGTCCAGAATGACTTCTACAATCTCCATAAATCACACAAAGAAACCTTCCAGAATAATAGATGACTGGAGGGTTTTTGGTTTGTTGTCCGAAAATCAAAAACAGAGCATAAAAAAGGGAACTCCTGGAACCAGGAAATTCCCTTTTCATTTATGAGAATGTAGTATATAAAACAAAGGAATAGTAAAGGTTTGTTGTTTGTTTCAACTGATCCTCGTTTAAATCAATTAACCAATATAAACGCTCTCACATGTTCCCGGTGCTGGCTCATAAAAACAATGGCTTTTAAATTGGCCAGTAAACGGTTGACCATACCATGTTGGAGGACAGGGAGCGTATGGATTAAAGTACCAAAGGGCGAAGTGCGCTGGATGTTCTCTCCAATAGTCCAGATTCTGCTTCGCTAATTTTTTTTCAGAAGATCTTGCTCGTTGATAAAACAAGTTTCCTTTTTGAACTGCTTCAAATGAATAATTTCCTCCTTGTATTTGAAAAATGACATCGTTTATTGATCGGACGTCGTTAAAGTCTAAACAATCTGCTATAGCCCGATTCACAATTACATTTCCAACGTACAACATGCCTTGTTTACCTTCACCTTCAGCCTCTGCCCTCATCATCCTGGCCATTAAATCAATGTCTGAATCTCGGTATTTTACTCTTGGCATTTTTTCACCCCAAATATAGTGTATGAAAAAAAGCTTTCCGTTATGTCATATCACATCATTTTATTAAAATGAAATAGGGTAAGCTGCCGAATTAAAAACCTGATAATATATTTTATCTAATTATCGTTATTTGTATAGTTCAATCGAAAGGTGGAACTCTATTTCAATAGGAGAGTGAAACAAATGAATTCATTCTGTCCCGAAATATGGCCTGAAGAACCAACGCCAAAGAGTCAGATTGATTGCCAAGAATGCGGTCTTTATTGCCAAGGATCAAGAATGGTTTGGGGTGAAGGGAATTCGAATGCACCCATCATGATCGTTCTCGATAATCCGGGTGCTCGCGAAGGTCGGGAAGGGAGCCCGATGGTTTGCGGAACACGGCAAACTTTACAGAAAGCGGTTTATGAAGCTGGCCTACATCAAGATCAGCTGTATGTAACCTATATTCTAAAAAGAAGACCGCTACGAAAGTATGATAAAGAGCGAACTCGAACTATCTGTATGCAACATTTAGAAGAACAATTAATCAAACAAAAGCCAGCACTTATATTATGTTTGGGAAATGTTGCCGTACAATCTTTTTTCGGAAATCCAGAAGTTGAAGTAAAAGGATTACGTGGTACTTGGCATGAAGTAAGAGGATATCAAACAGCCGTGGCCTACCATCCGCTCGCTGTGAGACGCCGGCCGAATCTATATCCGTTGCTTGCGGAAGATGTAGCGTTGGTTGCGAACAAGCTTCATGAAATACAGTAGGAAGAACGATGCAGCAAATAATCGTATTTGCTGCATAGTCTACATAACAATTTGTCTTTTTTTGACGGATAATAATATTATATAAGTTGAATAAATGATTTTATACTTTGTAATTCTCAGTCGCTTGGAGTGTAAAGCGTCGGCCTGGAACGAAAAGCAACGCGCAGTTGATATTGACCCATTCTTTAGCTTATCTTGTATAGTTGGTACATATCGAAGAACGTTATCAAATTTTGGTACTTACAAATAATGAAATCAAAGTATAGGAGAGTTCCAATGCAAAATACGATCCGAAAACAAATACATGAGTGCATCGACACGGATTACCAAAAGTTTGCCTCAGCACTTATCCCGAATATCGACAATGTATTAGGTGTGCGAATGCCGGAACTTCGCAAACTCGCAAAACGGATAGTGAAAGATGACTGGCGTACATATCTTGAAACGGCAGAAGACGAATATTTCGAAGAAGTCATGCTGCAGGGACTGGTCATTGGTTATGTGAATGCTGATATTGAAGAAGTACTTTCATATGTAGCGGCTTTTATTCCTAAAATCGATAATTGGTCAGTATGCGATAGTTTTTGTACAACACTTAAAGTTACAAAGAACCATAAAGAACGTGTTTGGACATTTTTGCAATCTTATCTGACTTCGGATAAAGACTATGAGCTTCGGTTTGGAGTTGTTATGCTTCTAAACTATTATATTGAACCGCTTTATATAGGGAAGGTGCTCGCTTTACTGGATCATATAGAACATGACGGCTATTACGTCAAAATGGCAGTTGCTTGGGCGCTTTCTATGTGTTACGTGAAGCTTCCTGAACCGACAATGGAATATCTGGGGAGTAACAATTCATTAGATAAGTTCACTTATAACAAAGCCTTGCAAAAAATCATCGAATCGTATCGCGTAGACAAGGAATCAAAAAGTATAATCCGCAGCATGAAACGGCGGTAGAACGATTAAATGGATCAATGACAATTAAACATTTCATTTTTGTTTAGTCGCATGAAATTAAAGCATAATCTTGGCTGCCTTCCCATATAAACATAAAGACAAACGACAAAAGGATGGTTTATTGGTACCTATCTGGTTGATTGGTTTTCTATCAACAGTTGCTGGTGTTAATGTAGGCGGTGTTATTGTAGCGTTAATTAATAGATTTCAGAGAAGTGTGGGTGCAATTTATGCTGTGTGTGTGGGATTATTGCTATCCTTACTTAGTGTGGAAATCACGCCGGAAGCCATAGAGCTAGGAAATTTTCTCGTTTTTGTATTTGGTTTCTTAGTAGGTGTACTTCTGTTTGAGATCATTCATCTAGTGTTTTATCGGAATAGGGTACATTCAAAGGAGAATGATCACCGTCAAAGTCTTCGTATGGGTGTATTTTTGGTGTTGATCCTTTCAATGCATAATTTGCCGATGGGTATGGTTTTGGCAACTAGTGAGCATTTTCCCTTTGGTCTAGCGTTGTTGCAGGCATTAATTTTGCATAATATTCCTGAAGGTATGATATTATTTACACCTTTGTTTGTTGCAGGGGTGCGACTTTATAAGTTGTTTCTTCTATCTGTTTTCATTGCAGCCCCTGTTGCGTTAGGGGCATTCATCGGCAATTGGATGGGCATGCAAAGCAATTTACTGGCAGCTTTTTTATTAAGTGTAACGGTCGGCTCGATCTATATGGTGACGATGAAGGAAATTCTGCCTGCTTCTATTAAGCATTCCTCCAATATGTATAGTGCGGTCATTGTCTGTATTGCGTTTGGCTTACTCACTGCCTATCTTCTATTTTTACACTAGATGTGCTCACATCTAATCAAAAAAACCTGGCGAAGTTCCGCCAGGTTTTCTTCAAGTACAACGAAAAGTATCTACATGTTTCAAATCCATACCATAATATTCCCATCGATAATGACGCGGGTCCCAGCGATAACCGGCGATCGAGGTTCTGCCGACAAAGGTTGGATAATACCAGAATCCTTTGATTCTAGAAGTCCAAATGTACGTGTAGCGGTATAGACATCCTGCTATGCCGCCCGGGTCGACTGCACGTAATTGTGCGTCGGGATAGTTCGGTGTCTGGCTCGGCGGTGGTGATGTTGGTGGACCTTGTTGATTTTGACCACCGTGTTGCCCGTGCTGTCCAGGAAAACCTGGATAATTAGGTTGGGAAGGATATCCAGGAAAAGCGGGTTGATTTGGAAATCCATGTTGTTGACCGGGATAACCAGGTTGCCAAGGTGGATACGACTGTCCGGGAGGTGGATAACCTGGTACACCTCCACCGGGATAACCGCCACCTGGCCATCCTTGTTGATGAGGTGGAAATTGTGAGGGACGATTCGTATGATGATATGCTTCATATTGCTGACCTGGATACCCTTCAGGCAATTGCGGATACCACATATGTCCATCTGACTGATTCAAAACATCACTCCTTCTTTTTTAAAACACTGCCAAACATTTCGTTGTATCTTCTTCACGTACATCGGAATGAATCGATGCGTTGTAAATCGATCCCGAAGAATTCCCAGCGCCTTCTGCGTGAGTCCCAACGGAAGCCTGCGACAGATGTTCTGCCGACGAAGGTTGGATAGAACCAGAACCCTCTAAATCTCGAAGTCCAAACATAGGTGAATCGGAACAGACAGCCTGAGATGGCTCCTGGATCTACTGCAAATAATTGAACGTCTGGATAACTGGGTATTTGGTTTGGCGGTGGTGTGGTGGGTGCCGTTGCCTGGCCTCCTTGTCCGGGCGGTCCAGGTTGATTTGGAAAACTTGGCTGTCCCGGAAATCCCGGTTGAGATGGAAACCCTGGAAAGCTCGGGAAATTTGGCTGTCCTGGGAATCCAGGTTGCCAAGGCGGAAATGACGGACCAAAAGGCGGAGAATTCCATCCCGGGAACCCGGTAAAGCTATTGCCAGACCAATTTTGCTGCGGATACCACATATATTCATCTTGTGGATTCAAAACATCACTCCTTTTCTGCTCGCTCTATCATATGCAACAATCGGGGCTTTTGACTTTCTCTTTATTAACAAACGTGCTGTGATAGACTAGAGGAAAGGAAGTGGACAAGAATGAATGAAACAAAACCTCATATTTTACTGATCGACGGAATGGCTTTGTTGTTTCGTTCGTTTTTTGCGACGGCACATAGCGGCCAATTTTTTCGCAATGCGAATGATATTCCAACAAACGGAGTACAAGGATTTGCACGCCATACAATGAGCGCGATTTCGATATTTCAGCCGACACATATGGCGGTTTGCTGGGATATGGGAGCAAAAACTTTTCGTAATGAACTATTTGCGGATTATAAAGCGCATCGACCAGCACCGGCGCCTGAGTTGGTTCCCCAATTTGATATGGCAAGGGAAGTATCGGAAACGTTAGGATGGAAAAATTACGGCATTCCGAATATGGAAGCGGATGATTTAATCGGGTCGATGATTAAAACGTGGAAAAATGAGGCGAAACTGACAATCGTTTCGGGAGATAAGGATTTATTGCAGCTACTCGGACCTGATGTGTCCATCGCGTTCACGAAAAAGGGATATACGCAGTATGATGAATACAATGAAGCGCGTTTTATAGAAGAGTATGGGATTACTCCAGCTCAGTTTATTGATATGAAAGCATTTACTGGGGATTCGAGTGATGGTTATCCAGGAGTGAAGGGGATTGGCCCGAAGACTGCATTGAAGTTAATTCAGCAATATGGGTCTGTAGACGGGGTGCTCGCCGCGCGGGAAGAATTGACTGCAGGGGTGCGAAAGAAGATCGATGCGGATGGAGAGATGCTCATGCTTTCAAGAGAGCTGGCAACGATCCATTGTGAATTGACGCTGGACGATCCACTCGAGCAATTGATCATACCGGAATTTACGGAAGACCGAGCGAGACTGATGAATCAGCAAGGTTATTCATTGATTGCACGGCAAGGGCTTTCCGTTTCACCGTTTTGACGGTTCGATTTTGACAAAAGTCAGGATTTTTTTATTCGGCTCATAAGGGATGGTTTGAACGATGCTCGGTCGATTTCTGCCTCCGTTGTCATGGACGAGCAGATGCAAGATACCTTCTATATAGTCATAGCCGACTAGTACAACCCAATGATAGTCATATGAAAAACGACCTCGCCATTTTAATCGGAACCATTTATCGAACTTCAATGCGACAGGACGGCCTTCTTCAAGTTGATGCATCGCTTCTTTCACATCACACACTTTTACGTGCCAGTCTGGACCAAGCATTCGATCAAGGTTTCGGATGAAACGCCATGTGGGCAACCCGATTTTTGTTCCGCCGAGTTGACGATACAATTCGTTGATGTCAGGAAGTTGACGGGAAGGAAAAAGATGCCGCAATAACACGAAGGCTGTGACAGGACCGCAAGCGGAAGCGCGATAGGGCGGTTTAATATCTATGTCGTGTTGGGATTTACCTTGTACTTCAATAAATTTAGACAAAATGATCGCCTCCTATAGGCAGAAACAGCGCTGACAGAAGTCAGCGCTGTTTATCATTAAATTTTCACTTCATCAAGAAATTCAGTTACTTGTTGAGGTGATTTTGCATTTGCACTGTGTAAATGTGCGTGCTTTTCTCCGTCTTTGAAAATCAATAAACTGGGGATGCCCATCACTTCATATTTTTCTGCGATTTCTGGTAACACATCACGGTCTGCTTCATACCATGTGTATGTATCATATTTTTCTACGATTGGATCAATGAACATATCCATCCGTTTACAGTCCGGGCACCAATCTGCTTCAAATTTTACAAGGACCGGATTGTCACTAGCTATAATGTTATTGAATTCTTCTGTCGATTTTATTTCTTTCATGTATGCTCGCCTCCATTCATATGATAGTGTACAATGTTTTGAAGTAGTTGGGTATTTTATTGCTTCTTTCAATACATTTTAAAAAGTCTGATTAAATACGATTTAAATATTGCGAAATAGTTTCAAATGATTTACACTAGTATTTATAAGCAACGCGTATTTTTTTTACGCTATAAATGAATGAGTGTTCATTCAAAGATAAAGGGAGGATTGCACGTGACTTATCAAATTAGAAAAGCGGCAGTTTTGGGATCTGGTGTTATGGGTTCTGGTATTGCAGCACATTTAGCCAATATTGGGATTCCTGTTCTTTTGCTGGATATCGTACCACCGAAATTGGGTGCCGATGACGAAGCGAAAGGTTTAACGTACGAAGATCCGAAATTCCGTAATAAGTTTGCAGCTACGGCATTGGACAAATTGTTGAAACAAAAACCAGCTCCTCTGACAACAAAGAGAAATCTATCATTAATTACTCCAGGGAACTTTGAGGACGACTTGGAACGACTGCAAGAAGTAGATTGGGTTATTGAAGTAGTCGTTGAAAACTTGGATATTAAAAAGAGTTTATATGAAAAGATCGAAAAAGTAAGAAAGCCAGGCACGATCATTTCTTCTAATACATCGGGGATTAGCATTGAAGCAATGGCAGAAGGACGTTCGGAAGATTTCCAAAAGCACTTCCTTGGTACACATTTCTTTAATCCACCAAGATACTTAAAATTACTAGAGATTATTCCAACGCAAACTACAGCGCCTGAAGTTGTAGATTTCATGACGACATTCGGTGAAAATCGTCTCGGTAAAGGCGTAGTTATTGCAAAAGACACTCCGAACTTCATTGGGAACCGCATTGGGACCTACGGTTTGCAAGTGACATTGCATGAAATGCTGGAACGCGGTTATTCGATCGGTGAGATTGATTCTGTTACGGGGACATTGATTGGACGCCCGAAATCGGCAACATTCCGTACATTGGACGTAGTTGGACTAGACACATACGCGCATGTTGCGAAAAATGTCTATGATCAAACGACAGGTGAAGAACAACGAATTTTTGAACTGCCCGACGTTGTTACGAAAATGGTCGAAAATGGTTGGATCGGTGCAAAAGCGAAACAAGGTTTCTATGTAAAAGAGGGTCGCGAAATTTTAGAACTGGATCTCAAAACCTTCGAATATGTACCTACGCAGAAAATGAAAGCGTCTTCAATTGAAATGGCGAAACAGCAAAAAGGGCTTGCCAATAAAGTGAAGACATTGATCTACGCAAAAGACCGTGCAGGTGAAATTTTGTGGCACACATTGACACCTGCGATGCTGTATGCCGCTGAACTTCATGGTGAAATCGCAGACGACATTGTAGCGATTGATAATGCGATGAAGTGGGGCTTCGGCTGGTCACAAGGTCCATTTGAAATTTGGGATGCAATCGGTGTCCGTAAATCCGTAGAACTGTTGAAAGAACAGGGGAAAGAGATTCCTACTTTTGTTCAGTCATTACTAGACAAAGGCTATGAAACTTTCTATAAGGAAGAAGACGGAGATCTCTACTATTTCGATGGCGCAGAGTACACACCAGTTCAAATGAATGAAAAGGCGATTGACTTGAAGCGCTATAAAAAGAAACATGGTGTCATCAAGAAGAACTCAGGCGCTAGCTTGATAGACTTGGGGGACGGGGTGGCATTGTTAGAGTTTCACTCCCAATCCAATGCAATCGGACTGGATATCATTCAGATGATCAACTTCGCGGTGGATGAAGTGGAGAAGAGCTACAAGGGACTTGTTATCGGAAATCAGGGGAAAAACTTCTGTGTCGGTGCAAACCTCGGGATGATTTTGATGGAAGCACAAGATGACAATATCTTTGAACTCGATTTCGTTATTCGTTCATTCCAGAACGCAATGATGAAAATTAAATACAGCGGTAAGCCGGTCGTGGCAGCGCCTTTCCAAATGACGCTAGGCGGCGGTGCAGAAGTTTGTTTACCAGCAGCTCATATCCAAGCTTCTATGGAAACATATATGGGGCTTGTGGAAGTCGGAGTCGGTTTGATTCCTGGCGGCGGCGGAAACGTCAACCTATATCAGAAGCATCTGAAAGGGTTGCCGAATGGTGTGCCAATTGATTACCAAAATATTGCCAATAAAGTATTTGAATCCATTGCGATGGCGAAAGTTTCAACGTCTGCTGATGAAGCGCGTGAAAACAACTTCTTGGACTTTGCGGACGGAGTGAGCGTCAATGCGGATCATCAGATTTACGATGCCAAGCAAGCGGCACTTTCATTGTATGAGGCAGGCTATGTGCCACCGAAAAAGACGCAAGTTCCCGTCACGGGCGACTCAGGCTACGCGACATTGCTGTTAGCTGCGGAAGGAATGTATCTATCGGGTTTCATTAGCGACCATGACTTGAAGATTGCCAAGAAGCTGGCATATGTTATTTCGGGCGGCAAGGTTCCATTCGGTACGCGTGTGGATGAGCAGTATTTATTGGATCTCGAGCGCGAAGCATTTTTGAGTTTGGTGGCAGAGCCGAAATCACAGCAGCGTATGCAGCATATGCTTGTGAAGGGCAAACCGTTACGTAACTGATGAGGAAGAGGATAAAGGAGGAAACAGAATGCGCGAAGCAGTAATTGTAGCCGGTGCTCGAACACCGATTGGTAAAGCTGGAAGAGGTTCTTTGGCAACTGTCCGTCCGGATGATCTCGGGGCGTTGACGATAAAGGAAACATTGAAGCGTGCAGGAGGATACGACGGGCCGATTGATGACTTGATCATGGGCTGTGCGATGCCTGAAGCAGAACAAGGAATGAACATAGCGCGTAATATCGGCGCACTTGCAGGGTTGCCAGATACGACACCTGCTGTGACGGTTAACCGTTTCTGTTCATCAGGCCTGCAGTCGATCGCTTATGCAGCGGAACGAATTATGCTTGGTCATTCGGAAGCGATTCTCGCAGGCGGCGTAGAGTCGATGAGTATGGTACCGATGATGGGCAATACGATTCGCCCGAACTTCAAATTAGCAGAAGAAGTGCCGGAGTATTATATGGGAATGGGCCACACAGCGGAACAAGTGGCGCAGAAATACGGTATTTCACGTGAAGATCAAGATGCTTTCGCAGTGGAATCACATAAGCGTGCAGAAGCAGCGATTAAAGAGGGCAAGTTTGTCGATGAAATTGTACCAGTCGAAGTGGTCAAACGTTTTGTTGATGCTGAAGGGAATTATCAGGAAAAGCACGTATTGTTCGAAATGGACGAAGGGGTACGTCCAGGAACGACAACGGAAGTACTAGGCAAGTTGCGTCCAGCATTTAATGCGAAAGGTTCTGTTACAGCGGGGAATGCTTCTCAGACATCTGACGGAGCAGCGACTGTCCTGTTAATGGATTCCGAAGTTGCGGAGCAGCGCGGATTGAAACCGCTAGCAAAATTCCGTTCATTTGCGGTAGGCGGTGTCCCACCTGAAATCATGGGAATCGGGCCGATTGAAGCGGTTCCGAAAGCATTGAAGATTGCGGGTCTGTCTGTTGAAGATATCGATCTTTGGGAATTGAATGAAGCATTCGCATCCCAATCACTCGCGGTCATTCGCCATCTTGGGCTCGATACGAACAAAGTGAATGTCAATGGGGGAGCTATCGCTACGGGTCACCCGCTAGGTGCAACGGGCACGGTGTTGACTTTGAAATTAATCAATGAATTGAAGCGTCAAGGCAAACAGTACGGTGTCGTCACGATGTGTATCGGTGGCGGAATGGGTGCTGCAGGGGTATTTGAAGTTTTATAAACAAAAAAATGGGAGAAACAGGGGGAATATATATGACAAAAGCTATGGAGGGAATTAATATGACAGAATTCGTTAAAGGTGGAGCGTTTTTAACAGAGGACCTGAGTGCAGAACGCGTATTTACACCGGAAGATTTTACAGATGAGCAAAAGATGATTGCAAAGACAACGGAAGAGTACGTTAAAAATGATGTAGCTCCTTTAATTGATAATCTGGAAAATCACGAGTTCGAACATTCTGTGAAACTATTGAAAAAAGCCGGAGACCTTGGACTGCTTGCAGCGGACATCCCAGAAGAGTACGAAGGGTTAGGTTTGGATAAGATTTCATCTGCATTGATCGCTGAAAAAATGTCATTAGCAGGCGGTTTCTCTATCACACACGGCGCTCACGTAGGAATCGGTACATTGCCGATCGTTTTATTCGGTAATGAAGAGCAAAAAAAGAAGTACTTACCAAACTCTGCAACTGGTGCTAAGATTTCCGCATACGCCTTAACAGAGCCAAGCTCAGGATCGGATGCCCTTGGAGCGAAAACAACTGCAAAATTAAACGCAGCGGGTACGCACTACGTCTTAAACGGTGAGAAACAATGGATCACGAACTCTGCATTTGCTGACGTATTCGTTGTATACGCTAAAGTGGATGGCGACAAATTCACAGCATTCATCGTAGAGAAGGAATTCCCAGGCGTTTCAGTAGGTCCGGAAGAGAAAAAAATGGGTATCAAATCATCTTCAACTCGTACGCTAATTTTGGAAGATGCAGAAGTGCCTGTAGAGAACTTGCTGGGTGAAATTGGCAGAGGTCATATTATTGCATTCAACATCTTGAACATTGGTCGTTATAAATTGGGAGTAGGAACAATCGGAGGTTCGAAACGTTCCCTTCAGTTGGCTATTGAGTATGCGAACCAACGTAAACAGTTCAACACACCAATTTCTTCATTTAACTTGACGAAAGAGAAGTTTGGTACGATGGCTTCTATGCTTTATGCAACAGAAAGCTTGATCTACCGTACAGTAGGTTACTTTGAAGAGCGCAATGCTGCAATGAGCCTGGAAGAGCAAAAGGACGGTAAAGCAGTGGCGGCTTCGATTGCAGAGTATGCGATTGAATGTTCCATCAACAAAGTCGTTGGTTCTGAAGTACTTGATTATATCGTGGATGAGGCAGTTCAGCTGCACGGCGGCTACGGCTTCATGCAGGAATATGAAGTAGAACGTATTTACCGCGACTCCCGTATTAACCGTATTTTTGAAGGAACAAATGAAATCAACCGGATGATCGTACCGGGTACGTTCATTAAGAAAGCAATGAAAGGCGAATTGCCATTATTGCAACAAGCACAAGGACTGCAAGAAGAGCTGCTCATGATGATGCCTGAAGAAGTGGGCGACGAAGCGTTGGCTCAAGAGAAAATGCTTGTGAAAAATGCGAAGAAAATCGGTATTTTAGTGGCAGGACTTGCAGCGCAGCGCTTTGGCACAAAGCTTGAGCAAGAGCAGGAAATCCTTGTGAACATCGCGGACATTGCGAATGATCTCTTCGGGATGGAATCTGCCCTGTTACGGACGGAGAAAGCGATTAATAAAAACGGTGAAGAAAAAGAAAACCAAAAATTACTTTACACACAAATCTTCTGTCAGGAAGCGTTCGCACGCATCGAAGCAGCAGCGAAGGAGACACTACTTGCAGCTGTGGAAGGCGACAACCAACGTATGATGCTGTCTGCATTACGTAAGCTGACACGTAATAATCCGTATAACTTGATTGCGAAGAAACGTGAAGCTGCTGAGAGATTAATCGAGGCAGAGAAGTATATCGTTTGATAGTTGAACGATGAAAGAGCCCTGTCCGGAAATGATCTTCCGGGCAGCTTTTTCAATTTATCGCCGAAATAGTTTTCCGACGATCATAAACGAATCGCAGGCGCTCATAAATTCTGGCTGTCTATCATACAAAGTGTTCGGCCGCTCATACACAGCCTTCATGCGCTCATAACATCACTGAACTTGATCATAAAGCTAATCAAAGCGCTCATAGAGTGATTAAATCCAGGGTAGATCAAACTCTGTTCTCTGCTCAACGCCTCCTGTCAGTTCATGATTTATCGGAAAACCTTTTTGCAATGGGCGAGGACCAAGCAATTCAAACATCTTTTTGCTATACTGACCAAAAAGGGGGCACAAAAATGACAGTTACATATTATGGCTATCCGAAATGCGGAACGTGCCGCAAAGCAAAGAAATGGTTGGAGAATGAAGAGATTTCATTTGAAGAAGTAAATATTGCTGAACAACCGCCAAGTGAAGAGGAACTGCGAATGATGATCGCAAACTCCGGATTGGAATTGAAAAAGTTCTTCAATACGAGTGGCATGAAGTACCGAGAGCTTCAATTGAAGGATAAACTGCCTAACATGACAGACGATGAAAAGGTTGTTTTACTCGCTTCAGATGGCATGTTGCTCAAGCGTCCGATTGTTACAGATGGCCAGCGAGTGACGGTAGGTTTTAATGAAGCAATATTCGCAGAAACATGGCAAGGATGAACATAGAATCTTGTCTTTCATACGGATCTATGGCAAACTAAATAGAGATAAACTATTACAAATGTTGGGGGTTAAGACATGAGCACACCAAAAGATTTGCGTTATTCAGAAGAGCACGAATGGGTAAAAGAAGAAGACGGTAAATACCGTATCGGGATCACACATTTCGCACAGTCTGAACTAGGGGATATCGTATTCGTTGAGCTTCCGCAAGTTGGCGATGAAGTGAAATCAGACGAGCCTTTCGGTAGTGTTGAATCAGTGAAAACTGTTTCTGAATTGTATGCTCCATTGACTGGTAAAGTCGTAGCAGTAAACGAAGAGCTGGAAGATAGCCCCGAGCTTGTAAACGAGTCTCCGTATGAAGGCGCTTGGATGATCGTTGTTGAAGTTGCTGACAAAGCTGAGCTTGATGAATTAATGACAGCTGAACAGTATGAAAAAATGACAGCTGGGGAATAAAAAGTAAAAGCGCTGGGAACATTCCAGCGCTTTTTTACACTATGAGGAGGAACGTGGATGAATCCGAAAGTACTTATTGTGGAAGGCAGTACCGACCGCAACCGGCTAAGACCAATGCTTGCGGAGCCGGTAGATATCATTTGTACAAACGGCACGATCAGTTCCTATCATATTGAAGAACTTCTGGCGCCATACGAAGAGCAGGAACTTTTCATCTTTGTGGATGCGGATGTTTCAGGTGATACGATCCGCAAGTTGTTCAAGCAGCTCTATCCAGAAGCAAAACACTTATATACAGATCGACTGTACCGGGAAGTGGCGACAACGCCGATCAAAGTGTTAGCGGGCATTTTAGTCGCAGCTAATTTCAAGATACATTCCAACTATTTGGCAGGTGGGGCATATGGATAATTGGACGATTGAAGATTGGGAACGCGAACAGGCGGCGGAGCAATTGGCCGCTTTTTATTTATTTACTCCGATGTGCGGGACGTGTGCAGTTGCATCTAAAATGCTGACGGTGATTGAAACACTGCGTCCGGAGCTGACAATTGGTAAAGCAGATTTAAACTACGTCGTGCAATTAGCGGAAGACTATAAGATAGAAAGTGTACCTTGCTTGCTTATTCATCGCTCCGGGCAACCGATGGAAAAGATTTATGCATTTCATTCCGTTCCTTATTTACTGGAAAAGCTGAGTTGACAATGGAAACGGAAGTATGGTATAAGTAGTACAATCAATTGAATATCAAGACTCTTATAAAGAGTGGTGGAGGGAAGTGCCCTATGAAGCCCGGCAACCGTCACATATGTGAAATGGTGCCAAGTCACTCAAAGCGAATTGCTTTGACAGATGAGAGAATGGAAACGTACATAACGATTCATACGTTCTGCCTTTCTGCTTATCTGCAGAAGGGTTTTTTTATGATCAAAAGCGGAAAGCGCCGTTAAGCCTCGACAGGCACTGGAGGGCTTTACGACAAGGTGAGTTCTTTGCACCTTTTCGTAAAGACTGAAGTGACCCGAGAGGCTGGCGATTGCAGCTGGATGTGATCAAAAGCGGAAAGCGCCGTTAAGCCTCGGCAGGCGTTGACGGACGGAAACGAGTATAATGGATTTATTGAAGGTGGTGCAGGAAATGATTCAACTAACAAACGTTCAAAAGACATTCCAATTGAGCGGTTCAGAAATTGTAGCAGTGGATGATGTAACATTCACGATTAAAGAAGGAGAAATTTTCGGCATCATTGGTTATAGTGGTGCCGGGAAAAGTACATTGATCCGGTTGTTGAATGGTTTGGAACAACCTACTTCAGGAAGCATTGTGATCAATGGGCAAGAAATGACGACGCTGAAGGGCGCGAAAATGCGAAATGCGCGTCAGAAGATCAGTATGATATTCCAGCATTTCAACTTGCTGTGGTCAAGAACTGTTGAAGAAAATATTGCGTTCCCTTTGGAAATTGCAGGCGTGAAGAAACCAGAACGTCAGCGCAAAGTGAAGGAACTGATTGATCTGGTCGGTTTGACAGGACGGGAGAAGGCGTATCCCGCGCAATTATCCGGTGGACAGAAGCAGCGTGTCGGTATTGCACGAGCGCTTGCTAATGACCCTGAAGTGTTGCTTTGTGACGAAGCGACTTCTGCACTGGATCCTGAAACGACCAACGCGATTTTGGATCTGTTGACGAATATCAATGAACGTCTCGGTTTGACGATCGTCTTGATTACACATGAAATGCACGTTATTCGTAAGATTTGCCATCGTGTAGCGGTCATGGAAGCAGGGAAAGTCGTAGAAATCGGCAGTGTCCTGGATGTCTTCCAATCCCCGCAAGCGGATATTACGAAGCGTTTTATATCTCAGGTGACGGATACAGGAGACACGGACGCAGCGGTGGCACATCTTCAACAAGAGACACCTCTTGGAAAACTCGTGAAATTGGCGTTTATCGGGGAACGTACGGAACAGCCGGTGCTTGCAGAGTTGATTCGAAAGTTTCCGGTCGATGTCAATATTGTTCAAGGAAATATCTCGACAACGCGTGACGGCGCATACGGTACACTCGTCTTGCAGCTTGTAGGTGACGTGGCGGTCATTGATGAAGCCATCGCCTACTTACATGCCAATGAAGTAAAGACGGAGGTGCTGGCAAATGATTGAACAGTGGTTTCCAAATGTTAATTGGGAGAAAATGTGGACGGCTACTGGAGAAACGCTGTACATGTCAGCGTACTCTACCTTATTTACATTTGTGCTCGGCATCGGTCTTGGTCTGCTGTTGTTCCTGACAAGTCCGGGACAGTTGTGGGCGAATAAAATTACGAATGTCATCACAGGTGCTTTCGTTAATATCTTCCGTTCCGTGCCATTTATCATTTTAATTATTCTATTGCTTCCATTAACCAATTTATTGATCGGAACGATGCGCGGTCCTGATGCTGCGCTGCCGGCTTTGATTATTGGAGCTGCACCGTTTTACGGACGGATGGTACTTATCGCGTTACAGGAAATCGATAAGGGAGTCATTGAAGCCGCACGTTCGATGGGTGCGCGTACTTCTACGATCATCTTCAAAGTTCTGTTGCCTGAATCGATGCCCGCGCTCGTGTCAGGAATTACGGTTACTTCCATTGCACTTGTTGGCTATACTGCGATGGCAGGAGTAATCGGTGCGGGTGGACTCGGGACACTTGCCTATTTGGAAGGTTTCCAGCGTAACCGAGGAGACGTGACGTTGATGGCAACAATCTTAGTGCTCGTCATAGTATTTGTCATCCAATTTATCGGTGACTTCATCGTGAATCGTTTGGACAAGAGGTAAAGGGATTGCCGGAGGCTTCCTTTTTGGGAGCCCCTGTTAACCATATAAAATTTATAATGGAAAGGGAGAAATGTGAATATGAAGAAGTTTTTATTCGGTCTATTCGCGGCAGCTTTAGTTTTAGCACTTGCAGCATGCGGAACAAAAGACGATAACAAGACAGGCGGCAATGCAGCAGATGGGGATGCTGATAAAGAAAAAGAAGAGAAAACGACGTTAGTAGTCGGTGCATCCAATACGCCACATGCTGTTATTCTGGAAAAAGCACAGCCTCTATTAGAAGAAAAAGGCTATGAGTTAAAGATTGAAAGTTATACAGATTATGTACTTCCGAATAAAGATTTGGAGGAAGAAGTACTGGATGCAAACTACTTCCAGCACATTCCTTACTTAGAGGGCCAAATTGCTGATTTTAATTATGATTTCGTCAATGCAGGTGCAATTCATATTGAGCCGATTGGAGTCTACTCTAAAAAGTACAAGACTCTGGAAGAACTTCCTGACGGTGCAACCATTCTGATCAGTAACTCTGTAGCGGATCATGGTCGTGTACTTGCAATGCTTGAAGAAAAAGGTTTGATCAAGCTGGCTGAAGACGTAGAAAAAGTTAAGGCTGAAGTGGAAGATATCGTTGAAAATCCTAAAAATCTAAACTTCGATGCAAACTATGAAGCAGCTTTAATGCCTCAGCTTTATAATAATGATGAAGGCGATGCTTTGTTGATCAACTCAAACTTTGCGATCGACGCTGGCTTGAATCCTTTAGAAGATGCGATTGCTTTGGAAGATAAAGAATCTCCATACGTCAATATTGTTGCAACGAGAAATGGCGATGAAAACAGCGATGCGATTAAAGCGCTGATCGAAGTACTGACATCCCAAGAAATTCAAGACTTTATTTTGGAAGAATGGAAAGGCTCAGTTGTTCCTGTGAAGTAAGGTTGTGAAAGCCGATAGCGAGTGTAGCTATCGGCTTTTTTTGTACAAAAAAAACAAACAAACTCTTCTTTATTGATTCGAATTGTGGTAAAGTTATTTTGTTTCAGTAATACAGATGTGTATTTGAGGAGGACGTATTGTGAAGTTTAAATTAGGGCTCATATGGCGAATTTTGATTGCCATAGTGCTGGCGATCGGGCTCGGCTTGTTGCTGCCTGCGATTCATGAAGGGTTTGCGCATTGGTTCGTTCGTCTGGCGGCCACGTTTAATATGTTATTTGGTGGGTTTTTGAACTTTATCGTACCATTAATTATTATTGCGTTCATTGCACCAAGTATCGCGAAGCTCGGGAAAGGTTCTGGGAAATTATTGGGCTTATCCGCAGCGTTTGCATATGGATCTACGATTATCGCAGGTCTGCTAGCTTATTTTACAGCTACGGCACTCTTGCCGAATTTCATTCATCAGTCTACAGATACGTCCGTTGCAGAAGGCGCACGAGCTGCAGGAGTAGCTTTTTTTGAAATGGAAATGGACCCGATTATGGGAGTCATGTCTGCTCTTCTCATCGCGTTCGTATTGGGGATTGGTATGGCGTCCATCAATGGGAAGACGATGCTGTCTTTCTTCGATGAATTAAATCTCATTGTCGAAAAAGTCATTTCAGTCATTATCATTCCATTATTGCCGTTTCATATTTTCGGAATCTTTCTCAATATGACATATACCGGAGAAGTCGCCAATGTTTTGTCTGTGTTTGTCTTGGTCTTCGTGATGATTATTTTGCTTCACTTGGTCATGTTGACATTACAGTATACGACTGCCGGTACATTAACTGGGCGTAATCCGTTCGTCTTGATGAAAACGATGGCACCCGCTTATATGACAGCGATCGGCACACAGTCTTCTGCAGCAACCATTCCGGTTACACTGCGGCAGTCAAAAGAAACAGGTACATCTGAACGTGTGGCGAACTTCACTGTTCCGTTATTTGCGACAATCCATTTATCCGGCAGTACGATCACAATTGTTTCTTGCTCGATCGGCGTTATGCTGATGAACGGAATGGATATCAGTTTCGGTAGTTATTTACAATTCATTTTCATGTTAGGTGTTACGATGATCGCGGCTCCGGGTGTTCCAGGAGGCGCAGTAGTGGCGGCAACTGGACTGCTCAGTACGATGCTCGGTTTTTCCGATGCGATGGTGGCACTCATGATTGCTTTGTATATGGCGCAGGACAGTTTCGGAACGGCTACCAACGTAACAGGCGATGGTGCACTGGCTATGATTGTTGACCGTTTTACGAAAAAAGTATAAAAAACAAGAAAAGTCGGCGATATTTGCTGACTTTTTTCTGTCTAATTCTTAGAGACTATTCTCTCGTTGATTCTCATTCAATACTAGTCAATTGAAAAATAGGTGAATTCCAAATAGTCTTCATCCGCATTAAACCGCTGAATTGCTCTTTAAATTATAATGATTCTTAATGATTTGCAACCCACCCGAATATGGGGTAAGATTAGAATGATACTAAATAGAGAATGGCTAACCATTCAACGCGATCATACTGGAGGTATTGGAATGGCAACTTTGGAAATTAAAGATCTTCATGTCGAAATTGATGGCAAGGAAATCTTAAAAGGTGTTACCTTAACAATTAATACAAATGAGATCCATGCAATAATGGGACCGAATGGTACAGGGAAATCTACACTTGCTTCTGCGATCATGGGTCACCCAAAATATGAAGTTACATCAGGAAGCGTCACAATTGACGGTGAAGACGTTCTTGAAATGGAAGTGGACGAGCGTGCAAAAGCTGGTCTATTCCTAGCAATGCAATACCCAAGTGAAATCACAGGCGTAACAAATGCAGATTTCCTTCGTTCAGGAATCAACGCTCGCCGTGAAGAAGGCGATGAAATCTCCCTGATGAAATTCATCCGTGAACTTGACAGTAAAATGGAGTTCCTAGAAATGGATGAAGATATGGCAACTCGTTATTTGAACGAGGGCTTCTCAGGCGGAGAGAAAAAGCGTAATGAAATTCTTCAACTGATGATGTTAAAACCAAAATTCGCAATTCTTGATGAGATTGACTCTGGCCTGGATATCGACGCATTGAAAGTTGTTTCAAATGGAATCAACGAAATGCGCGGTGAAGGCTTCGGCTGCTTGATCATCACACACTACCAGCGTCTACTGAATTACATCGAGCCGGATCATGTACACGTCATGATGCAAGGTAAGGTTGTAAAATCGGGTGGTCCTGAATTGGCAGCTAAACTTGAAAGCCAAGGATATGACTGGATCAAAGAAGAACTAGGTATTGATGACGAGACGGTTGGACAAGAAGCATAAGAAAGGGGACGACTTTAAAATGACGGTTGAAACAACTTTGGCATTGACCGAACAGGACGTCCGCTCTTATTCCGCAAACGTGGAGGAAGCTGCTTGGATGGCAGATTTTCGTGCGAACGCTCTAGCGAAAGCGGAAGTGCTCGCAATGCCGAAACCAGATAAAACTAAAATCACTAATTGGAATTTCACACAATTCCCTTCACATACAGTTGAAAGCTCGATCTTTGCAACATTGGAAGAATTGCCTTCTGAAGCGAAAGCATTGATCGATGGAGAGCAGCAACAAAATATTTACGTGCAACACAATAACACTCCGGCATTCACTTCATTGTCAGAAGATCTGAAGTCACAAGGCGTGATCTTGACAGATATCTTCACAGCTACTCGCGAACACAGTGATTTGATGCAAAAGTATTTAATGACGGATGGTGTCAAAGTAGATGAGCACAAGCTTACAGCTCTTCACGCGGCACTGATCAACGGCGGCGCATTTGTCTATGTACCGAAAAACGTTGTCATCGAAGATCCGCTTCAAGTACTCTTCATTCATGACAATGAAAAGGCATCTTTGTTCAACCACGTATTGGTTGTGGCGGAAGCGAATAGTTCGGTCACATATGTGGAAAACTACCTCTCTACTATGGAGCATGCAGAAGGACAGGCAAACATCGTTTCTGAAGTATTTGCGATGGATAATGCCAAAGTCGTCTATGGTGCAGTAGATGTATTAGCGGAAGGATTGACGACGTATGTCAATCGCCGTGGAATTACAGGTCGGGATGCAAGAATTGAATGGGCACTTGGCTTAATGAACGACAGCAATACAATTTCCGAAAACATTACGCACCTAGTCGGAAACGGCTCATCAAGTGATATGAAATCCGTTGTCGTTGGACGCGGTAGCCAGAAGCAGAACTTCACTTCTGAAATTGTTCACTGGGGACTTGATACGGATGCTTTCATCTTGAAACACGGTGTCATGAAAGAATCCTCTACTGCGATTTTCAATGGAATCGGTCGGATCGCAAAAGGCGCAACACGTGCGAACGCTGTCCAAGAGTCACGTATGCTAATGTTGAGCGAAAGAGGGCGCGGTGACGCGAACCCAATTTTGCTGATCGATGAAGACGATGTAACAGCAGGCCACGCAGCTTCTGTAGGACGTGTAGATCCATTGCAAATGTTCTACTTAATGAGTCGTGGTATTTCTAAGGAAGAAGCAGAACGCCTCATCATTCATGGATTTTTAGCTCCAGTGGTCAGCAAATTGCCGATCGAAGGAGTTAGAAAGCAATTGACGGAGGTTATTGAAAGGAAAGTGCGCTAATGCTCAATAAAGAGATCCGCAATCATTTCCCTATATTAAATCAAGAAATCAACGGACATCCGCTCGTTTATTTGGACAGTGCTGCGACATCGCAAAAGCCTGTCCAAGTCATCGAAGCGCTGGAACACTATTACCGCTTTGACAATGCCAATGTTCACCGCGGAGTGCATACACTTGGTAATCGTGCAACAGATGGTTATGAAGGTGCGCGTGAGAAGGTCCGTAAGTTCATCAATGCAAAATCCACGGAAGAAATCATTTTCATGCGTGGTACTACGACTGCCTTAAATACAGTCGCTCAAAGCTACGGCCGTGCAAATGTCTCGGAAGGTGATGAAATTATCATCACGCATATGGAGCACCACTCCAATATCATTCCATGGCAGCAATTGGCTAAAGAAAAAGGCGCTGTATTGAAATATATTGATCTGGAAGAAGACGGCACGTTATCAATAGATAAAGTACGCGAAACTATAACAGATCGTACGAAAATTGTGTCGATCATGTATGTTTCCAACGTCCTCGGAACGATGAATCCTATAGAAGAAATTACGAAAATCGCCCACCAACATGGCGCGGTCATGTGTGTAGATGCTGCGCAGGCAGCTCCGCACTTGAAAATTGATATACAGAAACTAGATTGTGATTTCCTTGCATTTTCCGGACATAAAATGTGCGGACCTACTGGAATCGGAGTCCTCTACGGTAAGAAAGATCTGCTTAATGCTATGGAGCCTGTAGAATTCGGCGGCGAGATGATTGATTTTGTCGGCCTGTATGAATCTACTTGGAAAGAGCTGCCTTGGAAGTTTGAAGGCGGTACTCCGATTATCGCAGGTGCAATAGGGCTGGGAGCAGCTATCGATTTTCTTGAGGAAATCGGAATGGATGCAATTGAACAGCATGAGCATGAATTAGCTGGCTATGCGATGGAGAAGATGTCCGAGGTTGACGGATTGGCTATTTATGGGCCAACTGATCCTGGAAAGCGTGCAGGTTTGGTGACATTTAATTTGAATGATGTTCATCCACACGATCTTGCGACGGTGCTCGACATGAATGGAATTGCTGTCCGTGCAGGTCATCACTGTGCACAGCCTTTAATGAAATGGCTTGAATGCTCAGCGACCGCGCGTGCTAGTTTTTATTTATACAACACGACGGAAGATGTAGACCGCCTCGTGGAAGGACTTCGCACAGCAAAGGAGTATTTTACTGATGTCTACTAATAAACTTGATCAGCTTTACCGATCTGTCATCATGGATCATTATAAAAATCCTAAGAATAAAGGCGTTTTGGAAGATGGGAATGTCACGATTGACATGAACAATCCAACATGCGGCGATGTAATTCATTTAACGATGAATGTTGAAGGTGATGTCGTCAAAGACGTAAAATTCGAAGGAGAAGGCTGCTCTATCTCGATGGCGTCAGCCTCCATGATGACCCAGTTGATTAAAGGGAAATCTACAGAAGATGCAACGAAGTTGGCGCATACCTTTTCTGATATGATGTTAGGCAAAGATTTGGACGATTCCATTGAACTCGATGATTTAGAAGCACTGTCGGGTGTCGCACAATTCCCTGCCCGCATTAAATGTGCAACATTGAGCTGGAAAGCGATGGAAAAGGGAGTCTCCGGTGAGTCGCAGTGACCTTGGCCAAAGTACGAGCAATTATGGAACGGAGGAATAAATAATGGCGAAACAAATGCCAGAAATCGGCGATTATAAATATGGTTTCCATGACAAAGACGTTTCTGTATTCCGTTCAGAACGTGGATTGACACGTGAAATAGTGGAAGAGATCTCCAACATGAAGGAAGAACCTCAGTGGATGCTGGATTACCGCCTGAAGTCTTTGGAGATTTTCTACAGCAAACCGATGCCACAATGGGGCGGAGACTTGAATTCATTGAACTTTGATGAGATCACGTACTACGTTAAACCATCTGAAGCAACGGAACGTTCGTGGGATGAAGTACCTGAAGAAATCAAGCGTACGTTTGATAAATTAGGTATTCCTGAAGCGGAGCAAAAATACTTGGCAGGTGTATCTGCACAGTATGAATCCGAAGTGGTCTACCACAATATGAAAGAAGATCTTGAAGATCTGGGAATCGTCTTTAAAGACACAGATTCCGCACTTCGTGAAAACGAAGAACTATTTAAGCAGTATTGGGGAACAATCATTCCGAACACGGATAATAAATTCTCAGCGTTGAACTCTGCGGTATGGTCTGGTGGTTCGTTCATCTATGTACCACCTGGCGTAAAAGTGGATACACCGCTGCAAGCCTATTTCCGAATCAACTCGGAAAACATGGGACAGTTCGAGCGTACATTGATCATCGTAGATGAAGGCGCAAGCGTTCACTACGTAGAAGGTTGTACAGCACCTGTCTACACAACAAACTCACTTCACAGTGCAGTTGTTGAGATCATCATCAAAAAAGATGCGTATTGCCGTTATACGACAATCCAAAACTGGGCGAACAACGTCTACAACTTGGTAACGAAGCGTGCAGTATGTGAAGAAAATGCAACAATGGAATGGATTGATGGCAACATCGGCTCTAAATTGACGATGAAGTATCCAGCAGTCATCCTAAAAGGCGAAGGCGCACGCGGTATGACATTATCGATTGCACTTGCCGGTAAAGGACAGCACCAAGATGCAGGCGCAAAAATGATGCACTTGGCTCCAAACACATCGTCTACCATCGTATCCAAGTCAATTTCTCAACACGGCGGAAAAGTAACGTATCGCGGAATTGTCCACTTCGGACGCAAAGCGGACGGCGCTCGCGCGAACATTGAGTGTGATACATTGATCATGGATAAGAAATCCACTTCCGATACGATTCCATACAATGAAATCTTGAATGACAATATTTCATTGGAACACGAAGCAAAAGTATCGAAAGTATCTGAAGAGCAGCTCTTCTACTTGATGAGCCGCGGTATTCCTGAATTGGAAGCAACGGAAATGATCGTTATGGGCTTCATCGAGCCATTCACGAAAGAACTGCCGATGGAATATGCGGTAGAGATGAATCGCTTGATCAAATTCGAGATGGAAGGTTCTATCGGTTAATACATTTTAACCCCTATCACAACTAGGTTGTGATAGGGGTTTTTTCGTACGTTCAAACACATTCAGATAGATACGTTCTTTCACGACATTAATAATTCTTTACATGCCCTTTAAACGCCATTAACAATCAAGAGTTATACTCATAAGTGAATAGGAAATAAACAATCGTCGAAACTACTACTAGTTTGTGAGGTGAGTAGAAAAGTATATAAGATAGTTCTGTGATGATGAAAGTTCCGAATTTTAAGATCAGCTATGGATGTACATACGGTGAATAACCTTCCAAGATGAAACACACAAACTGTGAACAGTAAAGGAGAACAATCATGAAACGATGGTTACTAGCGGCATTATGTATCGGATTTACAATATTTCTTGCAGCATGTAATAACGAAGCTTCGAGTGAGAGTAGCGGAAATGATGGAAAGACAGTCATCGAGTACTGGCATGTGAATGCAGAAACTCAAGGGGGACAAACGGTTACTCAATTGGTAGACGATTTTAATAAACAAAGTGATACCGTTGAAGTGGTAGCCAAATACAATCCCGATATGTACAAAGGGCTGATGCAGAATATGCAAGCCGAGGCTGCGGCTGGTAATTCAC
This sequence comes from Sporosarcina newyorkensis, assembly GCF_900167515.1. NCBI lineage: Bacteria > Bacillati > Bacillota > Bacilli > Caryophanales > Caryophanaceae > Sporosarcina > Sporosarcina newyorkensis. The sequence continues at coordinate 195,797 of NZ_FUYJ01000005.1, forward strand.
CTGCAGTAGTTCAGATCGGTTGGGCATTTTTAAACTACTTTTCCGAGAACTTTGAGTACGTGTCACCACAAACGGTAATTGATAAACATTTCCCTGAAGATAAGACATTTCTTAAAGATCATTTTCTACCCAATGTAATGGATTTGGCAAAGAACGCGAAAGGCGATCAGGTGGGTATTCCGTATTCTTTAAGTTCGCCAGTTTTGTATATTAACAGAGACATGTTAAAAGAAGCGGGTCTTGATGAAAATGGACCGCAGACATGGGAAGACGTAAAAAGCTTTTCGAAAGAGATTAAAGAGCGTACAGGGAAATATGGGTTCTATTTCCAAGAGCCTGCAGATAACTGGGCTACGCAAGCTTTGCTTGAAAGTAATGGCGCATCGTTCCTGACGGATGGCAAAGCAACATTTGCATCGGATGAAGGAATTGAAGCCTATCAATTATTGACGGATATGATCGTACAAGATAAAACGGCATTGCATATAGGTTGGGATCAGGGCGTGCAAAGTTTTATTGATGGAAGTGTAGCGATGGCTTATACGACGATTGCACAGCGCTCCAATATTCAAGACAACGCGCAATTTGATGTAGCAGCGGTGAAGTCACCTGTATGGGAAGGGAAAGATGCGAAACTTCCGGCAGGGGGAGCAATGCTTGCAATCACCGCACAAGAGGAAGAAGAACAGAAGGCTGCATGGGAATTTATGAGCTATTTGTATAGCGTGGAAGCGTTGGCGGAATGGACAAAGGGGACGGGCTATGTACCGCCGCGTCATGATGTTGCAGATGCGGAAAATGGCTTGAAAGAGTATTTGAAGGAAAATGAGATGATGACGGCTGCAATTGAGCAGATGGATGGAGTTGTTCCATGGGCTTCTTTCCCAGGAGATGCAGGATTGCAGGCTGAACAGTTGTTACTTGATCTTCGTGATCAGCTGCTGAAGGGAAGTGTTTCTCCGAAAGAGGGTCTGAAAGCTACAGAAGAAGAGGTGAATGAGTTACTGCAATAAAGAGTCGCAAAATCTGTTCGGGAGGCCGTTCCGCCTCCCGTCCATCTTGAAAAATGAACTAAGTGGAGGTATCGAGACATGAGTTCGTTAACAGCCGCAAGAAGAAAATTGCATATTAACAAAGAGAATGCGATTGGTTATGCTTTGCTCATCCCTTCGATCATCATTTTTGCGGTATTTACGTTTTGGCCCATTCTCTATACAGTGTATTTAAGCTTTTTTGACTGGAATATGATCAGCCCGACAAAAGAGTTTGTTGGTTTGAACAATTACATAGAAGTACTTTCTGATCCGAAAACCTATAGAATACTCGGCAATACGTTTCTTTATATCGCGTTATTACTAGTTATTAATTGTGCAATCCCATATATTTTTGCTTTTGTTATTGATATTGTGTTAAAAAAGTACAAAAACTTTTATAAAAGTGCCCTGTTTTTACCAGCATTTATTTCTCTGGTTGTCGGTTCGATCTTATTTACTTGGATGTTAAATCCGGTTTCGGGTCCTTTGGCTATTGTGTTTGGATGGATAGGGTTGGAGATACCCAATTGGTCAAAAGCAGAAGGATGGATTATCGTCGTGTTAAGTTTGATTACATCCTGGAAGATTTTTGGCTATAATTTCATTCTTCTTTATGCTTCGATTAACGGAATCTCTAGGGAAATCATTGAAGCGGCGAAGTTAGACAATATTCCACTTTGGCGTATTTTCTTCCAAATCATTTTGCCGATGAGTAGTGCAACGGGGATTTATGTATTTATCATCACAATTGTTCAGAGTTTACAATATGTATTTACACCCGTAAAAGTAGTTTCGCAAGGCGGACCCGATTATGCCAGTTCCAATCTGATTTATCATGCGTATCATGAAGCATTTGTTGTATACCGTACAGGACACTCAGCAACCTTATCGATTATCACGATGGCGTTGTTTTTATTGCTGCTATTTCTTGAATTCAAGTTTGTAGAGCGTGGGGTTTATTATGAGAATTAGTAGACATGCGGAGACGATCTGGCATTTTATTTTCATGGTTACTGTCCTAGTCATGGTATTTCCCATTATCTATGCTTTCGGAATGTCTTTTAAGCCATTAGAGGATGCATATAATAATGTACTGAACATCCTTCCGATTAACGCTAGTTTGGAAAATTATCGAACATTATTTGCTTCATTGCCTGTTTTGAAAATTACTATGAACACATTTGTTGTAGCTTCTGTTGCCACAGTATTTAAGTTGGTGACCTCCTTTTTAGCGGCCTATGCGTTTGTCTATTTTAAATTTAAAGGGAAAGAAGTAATCTATTTTCTTTTAATCGGTACAATTTTCATTCCTTTTACCGTCACGATGATCCCCAACTATCTGATTATCTCGGAAATTGGAATGCTTGATAGTGTGTGGGGAGTGATTCTGCCGCAATTGGCGGACGCTGTAGGTATATTCCTGATTCATCAGGCAATGAAAAACATTCCGGGCTCTTTGATTGAAGTAGCTCGTTTGGATAATATGGGGCATGGCCGAATCATGAAGGATATTGTGCTTCCGCTTGTACGACCCGCGGTAACTTCTGTAGGAATATGGTTTTTTATTGGTACTTGGAATGAGTTTGTATGGCCGGTGCTTGTGTTGAAAACAACTGAAAATTATACATTGCCCTTGGCGCTTCAGATGTATATCAGCTCGGAAGGCGGCACGAATTTTACTGTTGCGATGGCTGTATCGGTCATTACGATGATCATCCCACTCATTTTATACCTATCATTCCAAAAGTATATTATAGGGACATTCACTTCATCAGGTATTAAATAATGGAGGGTGCATAATGAAAGAAATCAAATTTGAGCATGTCAAGAAATCTTATGGCGACACTGAAGTTGTAAAGGACCTTAACTTTACGATAAAAGAAGGAGAACGTTTGATATTGCTAGGTCCGTCCGGATGTGGTAAGTCGACGATCTTGCGGATGATTGCCGGGCTTGAAGATATTACGGCAGGAAACTTATTCATGAATGGTCAAAAGGTGAATGATATTCCGAGTGGAAAACGGAATGTTTCGATGGTTTTCCAAAATTATGCGTTATACCCGCATATGACAGTGAAACAAAATATCATATACGGTTTGAAGGTTAAAAAGGTAGACAAAGAAGAAATTGAAAAGCGGCTTGAGTTTGTTTTGGAGATGCTGCAGTTAAAAGGATACGAGGATCGTCTTCCAAAACAGCTATCTGGTGGGCAACGTCAGCGCGTGGCACTGGCTCGGGCAACGGTCAAACGAAGTGACTTCTTTCTGCTAGATGAACCTTTATCCAATCTGGATGCCCAGCTGCGGGTTTCTGCCCGAAAGGAATTGAAGAAAATTCACGAAATGTTAGGTCAGACGATCGTCTATGTAACCCATGATCAAATTGAAGCGATGACGTTTGCCGATCGAATTGTCTTGATGTATAACGGAGAGTTACAAATGATTGATACACCGGAGAATGTGTATCATCGACCTGCAAATGTATTTACGGCAAAGTTTATCGGTTCTCCTCCGACAAATATATTGGAGATGGAGTTGGGTGACGGCTCAGTGAAAATAGGGAAACAGAGCTTTTTATTGAATGATCTATGGAAACAGCAGATTTCACAGATAGGAGCGGAAGAGCTATTGTTCGGTATCCGACCGGAACATACAGAGTTGTCTGCCATTCCTTTGCCAAATGGATTACGTGGTCAAGTAAAATATGTTGAAAATCAAGGGGATAATTATGGAGTCTATTTAGACGTGGATGGACAAGAGCTGATTGCAATGAGTGAAAATGGAAACTGGCACGATGGGCAGGATGCTTATGTTCGACCATTCATGGAGAAATTTCATTTTTTCTTTAAAAATACAGAAAAGAATATAGGCTATCCACAACAGATGAAAGTGGTAGAAGAGCTGCATTATCTTGAAGAAGGAAAGGTGACTGTATAATGAATAAATCAGTAACTTATTCGGATTTGCTACTATTGAACAATGATGTCCTTACAAATATTCATCAGCTAATAGAGTACGGAGCGGATAAAATTGAAATTATGATGGATGGCGGACCATGGAATGAGATGGAGGAGTTGTTTGAGACACTCTCCATTGAGCTGAAGAAATTTCCAGTTTCTTTTAGTATTCATCCTCCCGCATGGGATATAAATTTGACAAGCGAAAATAAAGCAATTCGTGAAGTTTCATTTACTGAATACAAAAAAGCGATTGAATTTGCAGGGATGATTCATGCCGACCATGTGGTGATTCATCCAGGGTTCTGCTTTTCTCCAAGTTTTAATAAAAAGCAAGCACAACTTCGAGCCGCTGAATATATTAAGCGATTATGTGAAGTTGCGCGACCTTTAGGGGTCCGGCTCGCTATTGAAAATGTTGGATACAAGGGGAATGCTCTTTTTAATGAAAGAGAATTTGCAAGTTTTTTAGACGAGATCGATGAGACAGCCGGTTATTTACTTGATGTTGGACATGCCCAGCTGGATGGTTGGGACATACCTGAAGTAATACGAATGGTGAAAGACAGGTTAATCGCGCTTCATATCCATGATAATTTAGGAGAAGCGGATGAACATCTACCAATTGGAACAGGAAAAATGGATTGGAGTAAAATTATCAATACGCTAAATGAAAATGGGATTGATTGTGAATTGATTCTAGAATATGCGCCTGGTACTTCTTTGGATGAGCTGCGTATAGGAAAAGAATTTTTAAATCAAAGAGTCTTTGTGTGCTAGTTTGAGGGGGAGCAGAGTGATCTTACCTAATGATTTTGATGCGTATTGTTTCGATTTGGATGGCACGATTTATCTAGGTGATAAATTGCTTCCTGGAGTTAAGGAAACGATACATATCATTCGCAAGACAGGGAAAAAAGTGCTCTTTATTACAAACTCTCCTACATTAACACGTGAGGAAGGGAAAATCCGGCTAGAGAAAATGGGCATTGCTACGGAACTAGAAGAAATTCTTACTGCCCCGTATCTGGCAGGATCTTATTTTTCCATGTTTGAGCCTGATGCAACTGTTTTTATTATTGGAGAAGAGGCAATCAGAACGGAACTTAGAAACTTTTCCATTCAAACAACAGAGGACCCGATGAAAGCAACCCATGTCCTTACGGGGATGGACAGATCATTTACTTATGATGATTTACAGTTTGCGATGGACGCGGTCAGAAACTGCAGAAACTTCATTATCACCAATCCGGATCCCTCTTGTCCAGTACCGAGCGGTTTCATCCCAGATACGTTATCCCTTGCGAAAGCGATAGAGGTGGCTTCGGGACAGAAAATTAATAAAGTGCTTGGTAAACCTGATAAGTTTTATAGTGATCAGATGGTTGAGCTGCTAGGTGTTGAGCGACAAAAAATATTGGTGATTGGTGACCGTTTAGATACGGACATTCAGTTGGGAATAGCACAGGGATTTGCTACATGCTTAGTCCTGACAGGGATTTCAAGGGAGGCAGATATGGAAAACACCGGGATACGACCTGATTATGTAATAGAAAATATGAAACATCTTTTTCGGGGCATAGATGAAGAGGCTATGGTTAAAGTATAAGATGGCGGTTTGATTGAATATTTGATTACGACGGCTAGACCTTCTAGATGAAGCGTTACTAGGTTTGTATGAAAATAGATATGAAAGAAATTCGTTTGGTGTACCTCCTAGTAGGCATTTACAAGCTGCATAGAAACTAGAAAAAACTGAGTGTGCCGGTTTTGTGTCAACTCAGTTTTTTTATTTGAAAGTGAACTATCGACTCAATACTTCGGGTGATAGTGTATAACATCAACTCCTATCTGCTTTTGTAAATTCTCCTCATAAATGATTGATTCACATATTTGAAGGGAAAAGGATAGTAGAGCATTAGAGATAGGAGAGGATCGTATGGAATATATCAATTTGGGAAAATCGGGTCTGAGAGTGCCTAAATATATTTTAGGTACCATTCCTTTCAGTGGAACAAACGGATTTGAAGCTGCGGGAAACGTTCAGGGCGAGCAAGCCAGAAAAATGGTGGATATTTGCTTGGAAGCTGGAATCAATATGTTTGATACCGCAAACCTGTATTCAAAAGGAGATGCAGAAAAAGTTCTTGGCGAAGCTATAGCAGGCCGCAGGGATCAAGTGCTTTTAACATCAAAAACCGGTTTCCCATTAGGGGATAATCCGAATTCCGTTGGTGCGTCTCGCATTAATATCGAGCAATCCATTGACCAGACGCTCAAGCGCTTAGGAACCGATTATCTGGATCTATACTTTGTCCATCTGTGGGACGGGCGTACGCCGGTAGAGGAAACGGTTGCAGCGATGACGGATTTGGTTAAATCAGGAAAGATCCGTTATTGGGGCGTTTCCAATTACAGCGGATGGGCGCTTGCCAGAACCTTTACGATTGCAGAGCAACCCGGCTACATACCGCCGATTTGCCAACAGATCTATTATACACCGGAGGCCCGGGAAGCAGAATATGAACTGCTGCCTGCCGGGAGTGAATTAGGGATTGGTTCGATGATCTGGAGTCCGCTCGGTGAGGGCTTGTTTAACGGAAAAATCAGCCGCGATAAACGCGCGCCAAAAAATACTCGTCAGGGCGGAGGTTGGTCAGAGCCTTGGGTGAAGAATGAAGAAAGGCTTTATAGAGTCATTGATGCACTTCAGGAAGTAGCGGATAACCGTGGCTTGACGGTTCCGCAGATTGCGCTTGCCTGGGTGAAAGATCGTCCAAATGTCGGCCCGGTCGTTATTGCTGCCCGAAATGAGGAGCAGCTTCGCGAAAATATTGATTCGTACGAAATTGAACTATCAAAGGATGAGCATGATAAAATTGAATCGGTTGCACGTCCGGAACCGTACTATCCGTTATGGCACCGTGCAATGAATTCAATTGCTAACAGTTCACCGTCTGAAATAACGTACCTTCAGGGATATAGAAAATCCCTGGAGCTGGATTAAGGAAATGTTTCAAAAAAGAGACTGGGACAAAAGGATTCAAAACGATAAAAAGCCGAACGTTTACAAAACATTCAAACATAGTTTTGTAAAATAGTTCGGTTTTTTCTATGCAAAGAAACTGCAAACTTGGAGCTGCTTAAGGGATTTCCACTACGGGCAGGGACGCTTTCCGCGAGGCGCAGGTGAGCCTCCTCGTCCGCTTCGCTTCCTACGGGGTCTCACCATTTGCGCTACATCCCGCAGGAAAAGCCGTGACGAAGAAAGGCTTTTGCGAGCATAAGCGAAGCGTTGGGAGCATATCTTTGCCTTTCGCCCTGCCCTCCGCTCCAATCCCAATTTATTGTTTACAAGGCAGTTTGATGGCAATCTTACATAATTGAAAACCCCAAAATACGGAGTAAGCACCGAGTTTCTATGCTTCAAAATTGAACATAGGTAAACTTTCTGTATTCAGGGCCAAGACAACTGTCCTACCGAACAAAATGTAGGATTTGCCCGGAAGGCAGGGCGACTCCGGGAGGATTAGCGTGTGTCTTGAGACCCTGGACTGAGCGAAAGCCGTAGTGAAGGACGGCTTTTGCGAGTAAAAGCGAATCGTTAGGAGCACGTGCTGTATAATTTCTGCAAAGAAGCGCAGAAATTATACAAATCGAACCCTTCGCTGTTCGATTGGCTCAAGCCACGCCCTGTCCCGGCCTGGAGGGCAAATCCCTAACCGCACACTAAGTAACCCGAACCTTTTTGGGTTTTTTATGATCGTTCGTCTTTCATTATGAACAAATTAGATTTGTCCCAGCCTCTTTTGATATGTTTATAAAACGTCTAGCAAGGTGGTAGTGGATAGACAAATCAATATCAATAAAGCGTCGAAGTTTTTATCCGGCTGTTAAAGGAGCAAAGTAAACTAAAAATAAGCGCTGAATAGGAAGTATGTCGTAATAATAAGAGATAACAGTAATTGTAATCAAAAAGAAAAGTGGTAAGTAATATGTTTGATTTATAGAATGATGATACAATTAAGGCATCATAAGATCGGCGGTATCTGAGCTTCATTATAAGGAGGAAATATGTCTGAACTGTATGACACACGTGTAATGCTCTTAAACCGATTATATAGATAAATTGATTTGTAAGGAAGGAGTACACCTCATGAAACATAACCTCGATCAAACTAAAGCAGATCATATCATCCAAATTTGTGCCTGTGCGAACCTTCGAATGGTTTCGGGATCTCTTACGCAGCTGTACAATAAGCTTTTGAAGCCTACGGGATTAAAAATCACTCAATACTACATGCTTGGAAATATTTATCGTTATCCATACATTTCAATAAGTAAGTTGGGGGAAATCATGTTGCTGGATCAAACTACAGTGACTCGCAACTTGAATATTTTAAAGGAGTCTGCTTATGTGGACATCAAGAGGGCTGAGCATGATTCCAGAACAAAAGTTGTTGCGATAACAGAATTAGGTTATGAAAAATTAAATAATGCTACTCCCATATGGTCACAAGTACAAGGTGAAATTGAAGACTCTATCGGTAAAGATGAGTATAGGGATTTATTAAGCAAACTAGAGGAATTGCAGCAAGTAATAGATCAGTATGAAAGTTGAAACAGCGAGAATAGAAGGGAACATCGTAAGAGTTATTTTATAAATTGATTGACAATTCGTGATAAACAGTTACAATACATGTATATACATGCATTGTAAGATTGCTTATACAACGTAGTTGTTTTCAAGGAAATGTACATACGCTGATAAGAGTCAGAGTAAATTGTGAAGAACTCCTGTCATCTTGAAAACAGCTACTATAAAGTTGTTTGAAAGCGCTTACGTGAAAAGGAGAGTTAATATGATGAATTTACAAGAATTGAAGAAAAGTATGAGAATCCCCGTAATTGGATCGCCTATGTTTATTATTAGTAATCCGAAGCTTGTGATTGAGCAATGTAAAGCTGGAATTATCGGCTCTATGCCGGCTCTAAATGCAAGGCCATCCTCTCAATTTGATGAGTGGCTTGCAGAAATCACGGAAGAATTAGCAGAATATAATACGAAAAATCCTGATCGTCCGGCAGCACCTTTTGCAATCAACCAAATTGTTCATCGGTCCAATGAGAGACTGGAAGAGGATATGGAAACTTGTAAAAAGTATAAAGTGCCGATCATTATTACATCGCTCGGTGCAAGAGAAGATGTATACCAGGCAGCACATAGTTACGGTGGTGTCGTGTTACATGATGTGATCAATAATATGTTTGCGAAAAAAGCGATTGAAAAAGGGGCAGATGGTTTAATTGCAGTAGCGGCAGGCGCAGGAGGGCATGCGGGACCAAAAAGTCCATTTGCACTTATTCAAGAAATTCGTGATTGGTTCGATGGTCCGCTGGCACTTGCAGGTTCAATTGCAACCGGAGGCAGCATTTTAGCGGCAGAAGCGATAGGTGCTGATTTTGCATACATCGGCTCACCATTTATTGCTACTGAAGAAGCGAGAGCTGTTGAAGAATATAAGCAAGCGATTGTAAAGGCGAATTCCGATGACATTGTTTACAGCAACTATTTCACAGGAGTGCACGGGAATTATTTAGCACCGTCCATTCGAGCTTCAGGATTGGATCCAGATAACTTGCCTGAAAGTGACCCGACCAAGATGAATTTTGGAGGAGACGCTGGACAAAAAGCATGGAAAGATATTTGGGGCTGCGGACAAGGAATCGGTGTGATTGACCAAGTGCAGTCGACAAAGGATTATGTTGCACAATTAGAAGAACAATATAACGAAGCCAAAGAAAGGCTAGTAAGACAATAGATTAAAAAGAAAGTACTAAAATCATAGAGGAGTGAAACAATGCAACCTATGTTATTTAGTGATCCAATTAAATTAAATGCAGCGCGGTACCAAGACAGAGAAGCTATAACATTTAAAGGACTGCAATTTACTTACCGGGAATTCAACGAGAGAATTAATCAACTGGCTCATGCACTGCAAGATATCGGAGTTGATAAAGGAGATAAAGTGGCATTCATGCTGATGAATTGCCACCAATTATTTGAAGTGATATTTGCTTGCGGGAAAATAGGCGCCGTTTATGTACCAATCAACTCTCGATTTGTCGGTCCAGAAATTCAACATGTCCTGGATGACTCTGAATCTGTCATCCTAGTATTAGACTCACGCTTTATTAATGAAGTAGTTCCTTTCATTGAAAAGTATAGAACAGCAAAACAATTTATCACGGTAGGAATAGATGAACAAGCTGAGTTTTTCAACTATGAAAATTGGATCTCTGCATTCTCGAAGGAGGAACCTGTACCTTCGTCACCCCTTAATGAATTAGATACTCTCTCCATCATGTATACGGGCGGGACAACCGGTTATCCGAAGGGAGCAGTGCGTTCTCATCGCAGCATGTACTTAGTCAGTTTATTGTTCAGTATTGAATTTAACATAGGCAGACTTGGAAAAGGGTTAGCAACTGGCCCTTTATATGGCGCGGCCGCTTTAAGTATTTCGCTACCTAATCTATTCGTAGGAAACAGCGTTCACATTTTGGAGAAATTCCATCCGGTGGAAGTATTGAAGGCTATTGAGCAAGAGAAGACGACTACTACATTTTTAGCACCACCTATGTTAGAAGCAATCTTTTCATTGCCTGAAGAGATCTTGCATCAATTTGACGTCACTTCATTAAAATCATTAATTTCAGTTGGCGCACCTTTACATACGAGCACGAAGGAAAAGGTGTTTGAGTATTTTCGTACAGTTGAATTGAATGAATTTTATGGAGCCACCGAGTTAGGCGGTGCCGCTAATTTATTCCCGGAAATGCAGATGGAAAAGGATCGATCGGTTGGAGTGCCGATGTTAGGAATGGAAATTGAATTACTTAATGACGAGGGGGAACAGGTGCAAGTGAATGAAGCAGGGGAATTCTTTGTCAAAGGAATTACTTTATGCGATGAATACTATCAAAGACCAGAAGCGAACAAAGAGTCGTTTAAGGGTGAGTGGCTCAGTTTAGGCGATGTAGGGCTTCAAGACGAAGATGGATATTACTATATCGTGGACCGAAAACAAGATATGATCTTATCCGGTGCAATCAATGTCTATCCCGCGGAGATTGAAGGTGTACTGCATGAACATCCTAAAGTGGAAGACGCTGCAGTGATCGGGATTCCGGATGAAAAATGGGGAGAAGTACCATTGGCAGCAATTGTGCTGCGCAAGGGTGAACAAGCCGAGAAAGAAGAAATTATTGAATTTTGTAATGGCAGATTAGCGAAGTTTAAAATACCGTATCACATTGATTTTGTAGAGGAATTACCGCGGAGTTTGCAAGGGAAATTATTAAAGTTCCAAATACGGAAAAAGTATGAGTGAAACAGAGCCACTCATACAGAAATATGCAAACAAAAAGAAGTGCTATTTCGTACTCTGGTTTTCATACGTCTTAACTAGTTTTTTAAAGGTCTAAATAAAGTGAAAAAACTGAGTTTGCCGATAATGTGCAAACTCAGTTTTTTATTAGAGAAGCCATTCTTCGAGATATAATAGATGGTATTTATATGCCTGTGCTCATGAAGGGAGAATTTTGGGGATTTTTTATAAAGAAAAAGATAGAATCGTATTACTGAATAATGAAATAATGATATGATGTTAATAGAACAGGACGGTAAATGATAGTGGTCGGTGATTAGAATATTATCCTCGGCTCAATTCGTTAATTCAAAGTGTTTTCATCTTGTATTGAATTAAAGATGGGTCCATTTCGGGATTAATTGGCACTATCTTATCATAGAAGGAGAGGAATCAGATGTCTGTAGTTATCAATGAATGTACAATTGAGGATATACATACTCTTCAAGAAATCAGTTATAACACCTTTTATGAGACTTTTTCTCATATGAACTCGGAAAAAAACATGAAAACCTATTTGGAAAAAGCCTTTAATACAAAGAGGTTAGAAAAAGAAGTTTTAACTCCCTTTTCAAAATTTTATTTTCTATATTGGGATGAGAAGCTCGCAGGTTATTTGAAAATAAATGTCAATGAAGCTCAAACAGAAGAAATGGGTAAAGAAGCGTTGGAAATTGAACGGATTTATATTAATAAAGAATTTCAAAAAAAGGGACTTGGAAAATTTCTTTTAAATAAGGGAATTGAACTTGCGAAGGACCAAGGTAAAAAGAATGTATGGTTAGGTGTGTGGGAAAACAATCTAGGGGCAATTCAGTTTTATCAAAAGATGGGGTTTGTTAAAACAGGCGCTCACTCTTTCTATATGGGAGATGAACAACAAACAGACTTTATTATGATGAAAACAATTGAGTGACCAACGCGAATGATGCGGTCTGGCTAGTATGTTTTTCTTGAAAATTAATAAACGATTGCTGTGCGAAAATAATGCTTAGTGTAAAATTTGGTAAAAGAGTAAGTATGGAACAAAGCTTATTTTCTTACCGGAATTATTTCAATCTAAATACGAGCGACATACAAATGATTACAGTTGAAATGGTAAAGCGAATCAAACAAGTTACCATGGAACTGAATAACCTTCGCATGTATTCCTTCCAGTGACTCCACAAGAGAATACGATAAAAGAGCAAACCAATATGAATTGGTTTGCTCTTTTAAAGTTACATCTGAACTTAACAGCGTATTTGGAACAAGTCTTGTAAAACAAACGCCTTTTCTTTGGCTGAAAACGTCGAGGTTCTTCGGTTTCCATCTGCCATAACAATAGGTCGCGCCCACATCAGATTGCTATGTGTCCCGCATTAGTCCTTCACGTTTTTCACATAACTCCACTTTTCATTGTCGGTTAATATGTTCATTTTCACTTCAAGATTGCCACCTAAATAAACATTCTGCCCTTTTATGGAAACAACCATTGCTTGCATGACAGGATCACTATCATTTCTTTGATATACATCGCCGATTTTAGGTATATATGTTTCCGGTAAATCGGTTTCTGCCTGTTGTGATTCCTGGTTCTCAATCATTTCGCTATCTGGATTTTGAAAGTCGATAATCGTCGCGCCCTCCTCAAGTCCAGGCACCATTACCCAGTATTCATCATGTCTGATTCCATTTGACTGATTACTAATCACGCCATTTCTTTCAACTGACGATACGATTTCGATGGCGTTGAGATAGTGATGATCCATCGAATCAGGTTTTGGATTGATCACTAAAATGTAATCACCCACTTTCGCTTTGACATTTTTATCTAGTGTATAACGTTTATGAGTGTAAACGAAACTATCTAAGTGTTTAGGTTTATAAAAATCAATATCTTTCGCTGTAGAAAGTTGTTGTTCAAAATCTTGCAGGCGAATGAGGTGAATGGACCGTTTGAAAAATGTCTTTACAGAATACACTTTATGCAATTGATTTTGATAATAAACAAATTGGCCTTTACGAACGTTTACTAACTTCATTTATAATCCCGCCTTACTAAAAGTATTGTTAAGCCGTTCCCAATCACTCGGTACGTTTGATTGTTTTGTAAAACGATATGACCATTAGAATGAGAATAATGGAAAAAGGGAGTGCTGCAATAATGAGCATGTTTTGAAAACCGTCAAGTCCGCCAGAGTACATGACAATTGCAGCCATCGCTGAAAGTATCAGTCCCCAAATAATTTTCACAAAATTTGATGGGTTAAGTTGTCCACCTGTACTAAACATACCGAGTACAAATGTAGCTGAATCGGCAGATGTAATAAAAAATATCGCAATTACAATTATCGTCAAAAAAGATAGTATCATGCCTATTGGATAATATTCAAACATTCCGAATGTCACGGTTTCCGTAGCCAATTTGGAGAGTTTAGCAATGCCGTGTTGTTCTAAATTCAATGCGGACCCACCAAAAACAGCGAAAAAAATAAATGTCACGAGTGTAGGGGCGATTAATACACCAATAATAAATTGTTTGATTGTACGCCCTTTTGATACACGAGCAATAAACATCCCGACAAATGGTGCCCATGATATCCACCATGCCCAATAGAAGATAGTCCAGTCGTTAATCCATTCCCTCTGACCTTCGTTTATCGGTTTTAATTCGAAACTCATTTGAATAAAGTTATTTATATAATTTCCAATTGTCGTTACAAACATGTTTATAATATACATTGTTGGTCCTACGATAAATAATGCGCACAATAGTATGATCGCGAGCCACATATTAATCGAACTTAAGTATTTGATGCCGTTGCCAATACCTGACCATGCAGATATGATGAAAATGACAGTGGCTACAACTAATATAATGAGTTGAAACCAAAAAGCTTTTGGCGCGTTGAATAAAAATGTTAACCCACTGTTGATTTGAGCCGAGCCAAAACCAAGCGTGGATGCAACACCCACAACTGTTGCAAAAATAGCAAGTGTATCGACTAATTGTCCGGTTGAACCACGCATCACTTTCTTTCCGAATAACGGTTCTAGTGTTGCGCTAATTAACCCCGGAGCACCGACACGAAATTTAAAATAAGCGAAGACAAGTGCGACTACAGCATATAATCCCCAACCGTGGAATCCCCAATGTAGGGAAGTATATTGAAGAGATTCTAAAATTGCTTGCTCTGAACCTGGCACCACATTTGGTGATTTAATGAAAGCATGCGAGATAGTTTCTGCTGTCGAAAAGAACATAAGCCCAATTCCCATGCCAGCACTAAATAACATCGCAAACCAAGCAGGCAAACTGAAATCGGGTTCATCATCATCTTTCCCCAGCTTAATATTACCAAAACGTGAGAACATCATATAAATACAAAAACTAATCATTGCAATGATGACAACCATATAAAACCAACCAAATTGATTGTAAATAAAACCAGTAACAGACGCGGTTAATTCATTTAAATGGTCAGGGGCAAGAGATCCCCAAAGTACAATTGCAATACATATGACAACGGCATACCAGAATACGTTTGTAATATGCAATAAGATCCCCCCATTCTTTCCTATGAATAGGATGGGCATTTTTATCGGTGGCCATTCATTTAGATTTAAATGAACTTGTCCACGTATTCTTAAGTGTTGCGACTGCCACATTTATATAAATCGACAAACTCAAAAAAAATCGGCTTACCTGTCAAACTGTTTAAAGTGAATTTCTCGGTTACAATTGCAGAGTGATCCTCTGTATGAAGTATGTCCTAATCATATAAAAAGTCTGTGAAAATTGAGTTAATTAAATAGGTTAGGAAGACAAAATCGATCAAAAAGAAAATAAGGTCCACGAATTTAGTTAAGTAGTTTTTCAATCAATTTTACATCTCCATCTGAAGGAACATATTAAGAACACAAAAAATCCGAAGCGCTTGATAAAAGCACTTCGGATTTTCTTCCTTACATTATCTTTCAGTTTCATCAGTCGCCGCAATTTCACTCGTTTTCGATTCAATAGGGTCTGGCTTTGTACGAATCACTTCATTCGTCAGCTCCTCAATACTTGAACGAATATTTCCTTTGCCTGAATAATTTTCCAGCATCTCTTTCACGTCGATACCAGAAGAAGCTTTAAGTGTCTCTTGCAACGTAGACATTAGATCTGTCGCATAGGAAGTGACTTTATTGGCACCGCCGCCTTCACCGCCACCTGTATCCACAACAGTGATTTTGTCGATATTGCCTAGTGGACTTGCGACTTCTCTTGCGTATTCAGGCAGCATTCTGACAATCATATCAAGCACAGCAGCTTGCCCGTACTGTTCAAAGGCTTCTGCAATTTTGCGTTTTGCTTCGGCCTCTGCAAGACCTTTCAGTCGGATGATGTCGGCTTCTGATTCACCTTGCGCACGTTGGGAATCTGCTTTAGCCATACCATCGAGTCGAACTTTTTCGGCATCGGCTTTGGCACGTGCTTCAATACGGTACTTTTCTGCATCTGCCTCCGCTAATTGTCTTGATTTTTCAGCTTCGGCATTTTGCTCGATTGCGTAGCGGTCCGCGTCCGCTTTTTTCTTCACTTCGGAGTCATATTGCTTCTCACGACGTAAAATTTCTTTTTCTTCCAATTCGATTTGTTTCTGACGTTCAATAATTTGAATTTGCATTTCTTGCTCCGTTACTTCTTGTTTGGAGCGAGCGGTTTGCAATTCATACGCTTGGTCAGCACGTGCTTTTGCGACGTCTTGCTCACGGCGGTATTCTGCAACTTTTAATTGGTTTTCTTTTTCAGCTTCGGCAATTTCCGTCGCACGTTCAATTTCCGCTTTTTGTGCTTCTTTAGATGCTTCAGCGTTTTTAATGCGTGTTTCCTTTTCTGCTTCAACCGTTGCAATGTCTGCATCACGTCTGACTTGCGCAATACGCGGCTTACCGAGTGAATCAAGATAGCCGTTTTTATCACGCACGTCTTTAATGGTGAAGGAAACAATAACAAGGCCCATCTTGGCAAGGTCTTGAGAAGCGACACGTTGAACTTCTTGTGAGAACTTATCGCGATTCTTGTAAATTTCCTCTACTGTCATAGAACCTAAGATGGAACGAAGATGACCTTCCAATACTTCCTTTGCTTCATTCTCACGATCGGCTTTTGATTTTCCTAAAAATTGCTCTGCAGCCGTCGCAATTTCAGATATGGAACCACCGATTTTAATGATTGCCGTTCCGTCCGCCATAACCGGAACGCCTTGTTCGGTATAGACTTCAGGTGTGGTGACTTCCAGCTTGCTTGATAATAAACTAAGCGGTTCGGCTTGTTGGAAAACCGGGAAGACAAATGTACCTCCACCCCGAATAATCTTAATTCGATTTCCTGATTCATCTGTATGCACATTTTTCGAACCTAAATAACTTCCTGTCACAATCAATGCTTCGTCTGGTCCAACTGTACGGTATTTCAGAACATATACACCAATAACAGCTAGTAACACAAACGCTACGATTCCTATTGCAATTAATCCAAAACCCATTCTGATTTCCCCCTTTACTTATTTGAAGCGGAATGGCTCATACTCTTTTACGAAAAATGTTCCATTTTCCTCTTCGATTAATAATACTTCTTTTCCATACTCAATGGCTTCATTCTCATAACCGGCAGCACGTTTCGCTAAATTGCCATTCACCGTTTCGATAATGATCTCGCCATATCCGTCTACTGGGATCGGAACAATGACTTTGCCAACAAGACCTGTAAGTGATTGATCTGTGTAGGCAAGCGAAACTTCGGCAGATCTGAGCGGAACTAAAACGAAGAAATAGAGTAAGAAGTCTAAAACAATAGCAACGACTGCCGCAATGAGTAAGATGCTCCCACTATTTAATGATGTCATAAGTTCTAATAGATATGCGGTAGCCGAAGTAAATGTTATGAACGCAAGAATGACAGCTGGATCGAGAAATGGGCTTAGTTCACCAACTCCATCAGCTAAATCACTGATCAATACATACACAAGGCTTATGATACCTGCGATGATTAAGATATATAAATATAGCTGTTGAACTTCGATTCCGAACAGCTCCATATCCATCCCTCCATTTCTATATTCTTTCGTATCTTATTCTACGGATAGGTAAATGAAAGGTTTCAATTTTATCAAATTGGTGACTGATAAATTCTATGGCAGGACCTGAAGGGAAGTGGGAGAGGTGAAACGTGCATAAACAAAAACAGACTTTCTCTTACAGCGCAGTTTTTTGATACGTACATTCTACACCGGCAGTCCTAAAAATATGAAAACCGATTAGTTGACCGTATACGGATAGGGGTATATACTATAGATATTAACAAATGAAAAGGGGTTTTTAATTATGACTGTAAAAGCAACGGTTTATGTTTCGTCGACTTGTCCTTACTGTACGATGATGACAAATTATTTAGATGAAATTCATGTGCCTTATGAAACGATCAATGTGACGATAGATCCGGCAGCTGGTCAGCGCCTGGTGGAAATGACAGGGCAAATGGGTGTGCCGCAAACGCAGTTAAACGGTAAATGGATATTAGGGTATGATCCGGCAAGTGTTCATGCTGCATTAGACGCATGAAACGAATGAAGCAACTCTTCACATGCAAAACATGTACGGTTCAAACAGCGGAAGAAATGGAAAAGAAATTTTTTCCTCGATTTTGCATTGGTCATGTAGCGTTCGTCGTGATGGGTGTAATTCTAGTCATTGTGGAATTGACCAACTAAGCAGTGGGGGGAGGAAATTATATTGGGATGGATCATCGCCGTCGCAATTGTCGTATTTTTCATTTGGCGAATGAAGCCCGCTAAAGATATCAGCACCATTTCGACAGATGAATTGAAAGTAATCTTGGGAGATAAAAAAATTCAGTTCATTGACGTGCGCACACCGGCAGAATATAAAGGTAAACATATTAAGGAATTTCAAAATATTCCACTGCACGTATTAAATAGTAAGGTCGCCAGTTTGAAAAAAGAACAGGAAGTTGTAGTCATTTGTCAAAGCGGAATGCGCAGCTCAAAAGCAGCCAGTCAATTGAAAAAGGCAGGATTCACTGTCACCAACGTACGTGGCGGAATGAGCGCATGGCGTGGCTAACTATAACAAACGTTTCGGGCATAAAACCCGGAACGTTTTTTTATGGTTAGAAAATTGCATATGAGCGCTTGCTGCATGTGAAGACCGATAGATTCAAAGTAACGTTTTTTCCGAAAATACATAAGGTATGATACACTATTCTAAAGATTGAAGGAGGGGACTTTCCATGATACACATCGGCTTGACGGGATGGGGAGATCACCCGAGCCTATATAATGAAAAGACGGCAGCAAATAAAAAGCTCCTTGATTATAGTCAACATTTTCCGATTGTGGAGTTGGATTCGACGTTTTATGCAATCCAGTCTGAAAAGATGATGCGAAAGTGGACGGATGAAACGCCCGCTGATTTTCAGTTTATCGTCAAAGCCTATCAAGGGATCACAGGTCATCAGCGTGGTAAGATTCCTTATGATTCAGAAGAAGAGATGTTCTCGTTATTCAAACTATCGATGAGTGCGTTTGTGGAAGCAGGGAAGCTCGCAATGGTGCTCGTACAATTTCCACCTTGGTTTGATTGTCAAAAAGAAAATGTAGAGCGGATTCGCTTCGTGCATGAGCAGTTGCAACCTTTACCGATAGCGGTGGAGTTTCGCCATCAATCTTGGTATTCACCAGCCTATCGCGAGAAGACTCTAGAATTTCTGCGTGGTCTGAATATTATCCATGGCGTCTGCGATGAGCCGCAAGTAGGTGATGGCAGTGTGCCGCTCGTTCCGGTTGCGACGGACTCCAAGGTATTATTGCGTCTTCACGGACGTAACTACAATGGATGGGTCAATACAACGGGAGACAGCAAGGCGTGGAGGAAGGTTCGTTATTTATACGACTATAATGAAGCAGAGCTAGAGGGGTTGCGAAAAGTTGTCCAGACATTGGAGCAGCAAGCGCAAGATGTATATATCATTTTTAATAACAACTCGGGTCAGCATGCAGCAAAGAACGCGAAACAGTTCGCAAACCTTTTCAACATAGAGTATGGTCAGCCGCTCACCAAGCAGTTGGATTTGTTTGAGGAGGATCACTAATGGAATATGCAATCCTGGCATTAATCGGCTTGGCTTCAGGTGTCATCGGCTCCATAGCGGGTCTAGGCGGCGGTACGATTCTTGTGCCTATCACATTGTTCGTCGGTCTGAATCTCGGAATGATTCCAGACATCACTCCGCAAAGCGTAGTTGGTTTGTCCGTCATTATGATGATCGCGAACGGGCTTGGTTCGACGCTTTCTTATATGAAAGTGAAAACGATTGACTATCGCAGTGCCTTTTTATTTTTCATAGCGAGTATACCCGGCATCGTAGTAGGGGCTTGGATCAACAAGAGCTTAAGCATTCAATCATTTAATTTATATTTCGGTATTTTACTGATCGTATTGTCCACCCTGCTACTGACTAGGAAGTACTTGAAGCCAATTCGTTGGTTTGTCGATAACGGCAAAAAGATTTCATTTACCGATCCGCAAGGTGAGACACATCTGTATGGCTATCCAATTTGGTTTGCTGTCTTATTGTCGCTGTTCATCGGTCTGACATCTGGTTTATTCGGAATCGGCGGCGGTACGATGATCGTACCTGCAATGATATTATTGTTCTTATTCCCGCCGCATGTAGCGGTAGCAACGTCGATGCTGATGGTGTTCTTGTCGGCAGTCGTCAATTCGATTTCGCATATTTCACTTGGAAATGTGCCGTGGCTTTACACCATACCAGTTGTCCCGGGAGCATATCTCGGTGGAATGCTAGGCGCTTATTTAAATGGCAAAATGAAATCAGATACATTGGTTTTAGTCATACGTATCATTTTACTCGTCTTTGGATTGCATTCAATCTATGAGGGGATTTGGGGATGACCTATATGAAAGAAACGGTAGCTACGATTCACATTTATCATACCAACGACATACATAGCCATTTCGAAAATTGGCCGCAGATCAGACGTTTTCTGAAGCAACGTAAAGAGCAGGCGGAAGAGGCAGGCGAGGCTTGTTTCATTTTTGATATTGGTGATCATGTTGACCGATCCCATCCTTTTACAGAAGGAACGGACGGCAAGGGCAACGTGAAGTTATTGAATGAAGTAGGATATGATGCCGTGACAATCGGCAATAATGAAGGGATCACCATGTCTAAACAGACGCTTGAAACGTTATATGAAGATGCTCTGTTTGATGTATTGATCTGTAATTTGAAAGAGCTAAATGGAGAGCAGCCAGTTTGGGCAAAGTCTTCTGAAATATTTGAAACAACAGATGGCGTGAGGGTTGGAGTGATCGGAGCCACTGCACCGTACTATGCTTTTTATCGACAGCTTGGCTGGAAAGTGACAGAGCCGCGTAAAGAAATCCGGGAACAGTTAGTTCGTATTCGACAACAAGCAGATCTCGTGGTTTGCTTATCACATTTAGGCATCAATGAAGATCGCCTTCTGGCGGCGGAATATCCGGCATTAGATATTATTTTAGGAGGACATACCCACCATTTATTGAAGGACGGAGAATGGATTGAGGATACATTGCTTGGTGCGGCAGAGAAGTTTGGTCATTACATCGGCCATATCCGAGTCGAGATCGATCGTATGACGAATCAGGTTGTCCATATGGAGGCCGGTGTGTTTCCTACCAATACGATGGAGCAAACAGCAGAAGATGTTGAACAGGTGAATGCCTATCTTTCTGAAGGAGAGGAAGCTTTGCAAGTGCCTGTCTTTTATAACCCTTCCCCGCTGGCTCAGAAGCTGACAGCAGATAGCCCGCTTTCATCCTTTTTCGGACGTGCGCTTTTAGCTTATACACATGCGGAATGTGCACTTTTTAACGCCGGGATTTTCCTTGGAAGTCTAGACGAGGGTTGGGTGACAAGAGGTGATTTACATTCGTTGTTGCCGCATCCGATCAATCCTTGCATCGTACACTTGGACGGTTCGGAATTACTTCAGGTTTATGAACAATCACTTGATCCGAAGTGGACGGAATTGGAAATCAAAGGTTTGGGATTCCGGGGAACATTCATGGGAAGCATGGTTCATGAAAGATTATTCCGCAATCAGGACGGACAATTATTTGCAGGCAACCGGGCAGTGGAGCCTGGCGAAACGTATAGGCTCGCTACATTGGATATGTTTACATTCGGATTTTTCTTTCCTCTATTAAAGGACGTTCCTAAAGAATATATCATGCCTGAGATGATTCGCGATGTCCTAGGCTGGTATGGAAAAAAATATTTTAATGAGAGCTAGTATGTCCGCCTCCTGATTCGCATAATGTGAAGCAGGAGGCGTCGTTTTGCGGTTTTATACGAATCAAAAAAGACCGAGAAAAAGAAGTTATGCGAGAAATTGGCTGAGGTTGATCATTCCGACGATTTTCATAGCAGTCGCCTTATTTTTTTACTCAGTCAATAAACAGCTGACCCCAATCTATACGCAATATGCTGAAAAACAAACGCAGAAAATAGCCAGCCATGTAATCAGCCAAGCGATCAATGCACGATCTACGAGCGTGTATGATATCAATGAAATAATTGAAAATGTGCCGGATGAGACACGAGATACCGTCACGACGAAATTTAATACGGAAATCATCAGTCAGGTTATGGCGGAAGTTCATCAATTGGTTGAAGATCACCTTGAACGTGCAGAAGGTGGCGATCTAGACATGCTGCCGCCGTTAGGTGATTTGGAGTATAATCCTGAAATGATGGCGAAAGAGCAAGGCGTCGTTTTCTTTGTCCCGCTCGGGCAAGCGACCAATATTCCGTTGCTCGGCAACTTGGGTCCGAAAATTCCGATCCGTTTTCATGTCATGGGAAACGTCCACACCGATGTGGAAACGGATATACAGGAATTCGGGATAAATAATGCCTATGTAGAAGTGACCTTGCTGGTGAACGTGAATGTTCAGATTATCGTTCCGCTTGCAACGAGTAAGAGCGTAGTAACGCAGAGAATGCCTGTCGCGATGGGCTTGATCAGAGGAAAAGTTCCGCAAATTTATTCGAAAGGAGAGCAGACGCCGGCACAAATAGAGGTCCCGTTGCAAGAACCGGAATAAAAGGCTATTGTGAACAATGTCGATTATTGCTACACTGTTAAAAGAAGAATATCGAGACTTACGTAGAGGTTGCATTGTTTATAAGTATTTTGCGAGAGAGTGACGTCGATGACCGCAATTGAAAGGAGACAATGCCGAAGTTTGAGAAGGGTCAACTTCTCAGGTTGGGGTCATTTCGAAGAGGAATGATCTTGTCATACAGCGGTAATGTATGGAGCGCTACAACAGCCGGATGATCCGTATCCATTTATCTTGTACATGATGATTGATTCGCAGATGAACTGTTAAGCCGACTCCTACACGTTTGTAACATGTTGGAGTCGGCTTTTTCTCTGTAATAGGCTTTCCCTTCTTCGACTGACCATCTACTTTTCGATACAATCTACCGACTAGAAAGAGGAGGAATTAATATGATTGGAACATGGGTATCCATTTTGCCTCCTGTTATCGCTATCGTGATGGTATTGGTGACGAGGAGAGTATTACTATCGTTAGGAGCTGGGATTGTCACAGCCGCTTTACTCATCGCGGAATTTTCCCCAATGGAAACATTGAAAAATGTTTGGACAGCTATGACGATTTCATTTTGGGATGACGGATTGAATACGTATAATATATTTATTATGTTGTTTTTATTATTGCTTGGTGTCATTACGGCATTTGTCAGCCTGTCCGGCGGCAGTGCGGCCTTTGCGAGATGGGCGGTCACACGAATTCGTACGCAGCGTGGAGCGAAACTGTTGACGATGATTTTGGGAATCGCAATTTTTGTAGATGACTACTTTAACTCTTTAGCGGTTGGACAAATTGCAAGACCGATTACGGATCAGCATAAAATATCTCGTGCAAAACTAGCTTATTTCATTGATTCTACGTCTGCACCGATTTGCGTAGTATCTCCAATTTCAAGTTGGGGGGCATTCTTGATCGGGCAGCTTGCTCTTATACTTGGGACGACAGCCGCTGTTAGCTATTCGCCGTTAACTGCCTTTATTCTGATGGCGCCGATGAATTTCTATGTAATCGCCACATTGTCCATGGTCTTTTTCTTCGCTTGGACGAATAATGATTTCTTTGAAATGAAGAAACATGAAGATCGGGCAGTAAATGAAGGTTTGCTGTATGATCCGGAAAAAGAGATACCAGGTGAGCTGAAAGAAGAGTTTCCTGAACACTCTTATGGGAAAGTTCGCGATCTGGTTGCACCTATCGTGACGTTAATTGTCGTGACGCTTGGAATGATGGTCTATACTGGCTATCAAGAAGCGGGTGTCTTCGATATTTGGGCTATATTCGAAAATACAGATGTGCCGAAATCATTAGTAGTTGGTGGCGTTACAGCTACACTGTTGGCTATGTTCTTATATGTTCTGCAAATGAAAGTGAATAAAACAGCAAGTGTTTCTTGGATGGGCCGTGCATTCATCAGCGGTTTGAAAGCGATGATGCCAGCGATTCTGATTTTGATTTTCGCTTGGGGCTTAACTGAGTTAATTGCTACACTTGATACAGGTCTTTTCCTGTCAACAATGGTAGATCAATTGAATATTCCAGTAGCTTTCTTGCCGGTATTGATATTCATTCTGGCGGGACTGATGGCATTTTCAACGGGAACTTCATGGGGATCGTTTGGAATTCTATTGCCGATCGCCGGCACAATTATGGTCAACGCAGAACCCGAATTATTATTGCCAGCGTTATCTGCAGTTCTTGCTGGGGCGGTTTTCGGAGATCACTGTTCGCCGATTTCCGATACGACAATCCTTTCTTCAACGGGTGCAGGCTGTAATCATATGGATCACGTAGCAACACAATTGCCGTACGCATTGGTGGCTGCTGGCGTGTCAGCACTTGGTTATTTTGTTCTAGGCATGACTGGTTCCGTTTGGATTGGTTTAGTAGCTGTTATTATAGCATTGATAGTATTATTCACGTACTGGACGGCTAAGGGTAAAAAGCGTCAAGCGCAAGTGGCTTAAAAACTTTAGACTAAGAGTGTCAGCAAGATTCACACTCTTAGTCTAAAATTGTTTTGACATCTTTTACTGTCCTGTTTATACTAAATATACAAAACTTAAATTATCGGAAAATAGTGAATGGTGGTAAGTTTTGAACAACAATACACTAAAAGGAGGAAGTAGTATGGAAAATCGTTCGCAGTGGGGAACGAGAGCTGGTTTTATATTAGCGGCAGTGGGTTCGGCAGTCGGGCTTGGTAATATTTGGCGCTTTCCTTATGTCGCATATGAAAATGGCGGCGGGGCATTTTTTATCCCCTATTTGTTCGCGCTATTGACCGCTGGTATTCCGATTTTAATCTTGGAATTCACGATCGGTCATAAATATCGTGGATCGGCACCATTATCTTTTTTCCGTTTGAATGGAAAAAAGACAGAATTTCTAGGTTGGTGGGGGATATTTGTATCCTTTGTCATATCCACTTATTACGCCGTGATTATTGCATGGGCCATGAAGTACACGATTTATTCGTTTAGTTTATCTTGGGGAAAAGACCCTGAGGCTTTCTTCTTTGGGGACGTCTTAAAAATAGCGGATAACCCGGGAGAAGTTGGAGGTTTGGTTGGAGGAGTAGCATTGCCGCTGTTGCTCGTCTGGGCGATTTGTTTTATCATCTTGCTGGGCGGAGTCAAGAAAGGGATCGAGTTGGCGAATCGGATATTTATTCCTGTCCTATTTATACTCTTTTTATTCGTCGTCATTCGTGCGATTACTCTTGACGGAGCGATGGTAGGTTTGGATGCTTTCTTCAAACCGGATATTGATAAGTTATTAAGTCCGCGTGTGTGGGTCGCGGCATATGGACATATTTTCTTTAGTTTATCGATTGCGTTCGCCATCATGATAACGTACTCCAGTTATTTGCCGAAGAAATCGGATATTACAAATAACGCATTCATCACGGGGTTTGCAAACTCTTCAGTTGAATTGCTTGCAGGAATCGGGGTCTTCGCAGTGCTGGGATTCATGGCGACTTCACAGGGTGTGGATGTGGGAGACGTTGCTTCGGCTGGAGTAGGTCTCGCCTTCGTCGTGTTCCCGGAAATCATCAATCAAATGCCAGGAATGAACGGGATATTCGGTGCATTCTTCTTCCTGTCACTTGTGCTCGCCGGTCTGACCTCTCTCATTTCGATATGTGAAACATATATCGCAGGAATGGCGGATAAATTCAATATTTCGAGAAGACGTTCTGTGTTCATTGGTGTCGGACTTTCGGGATTAATCTCTATGCTATATGCGACGAAAGGCGGTTTATACTTCCTCGATGTAGCAGACTACTTTATCAACCAATTCGGAATTGCAGTCATCGGACTTGTAGAAGTCATCTTGCTGGCTTGGGTTTTCAGAAAACTCGGTGTTTTCGAACAACATGCCAATGCGGTGTCTGATATTCGTTTGGGCTGGTGGTGGAAAGTTTCATTGACATTCATTACACCGGTTGTACTTGGAACGATGCTGTTCTTCCTTATTAAAGACAATATCGCTGAAAACTATGAAGGCTATCCTACTTCATTCTTATGGACAATGGGTTGGCCGGTTGCTATCGGTGCATTCGTGATGTCGATTGTTTTCACTTCACTGAAATGGAAAAACAACACGCGTGTTGCTACTGATTACGAAGAAGACAAAGGAGGGCTTTAAATGGATACAGGAATGAGCGACTCTGCTATTCTTATGATGTTAGTCGGTGTGATCATCATCTGGGGTGGTCTGTTTTTAAGCATCTTCTATGCCTCTGTTCTGACTAAATTCAAGAAAAAGTTTAAGGTTGAATAAAAAATACGAAACGTCTGCAGCCAAAATTGCTGCAGACGTTTTTTGGTCTGGCGCGCTTCTTGCCAAACTGTCAGGAGGGCAATCCCAATTGAAGATTTTCAGAATTTATGTTACATTGGCATGAGTAGAATCTATGATCAGAATGGAGTCGGTAGCATTGTCCTGTAGACCTGAAACCGGAAGAAAATCAGAGCATATTAAGAAGCCCGATTGGCTGAAGATTAAGCTGAACACCAATGAGAACTATACAGGTTTAAAGAAGTTAATGCGCGAGAAAAATCTACATACAGTTTGCGAAGAAGCTCGTTGTCCGAATATTCATGAGTGTTGGGGCGAGCGTCGAACTGCTACATTTATGATTTTGGGCGCTGTATGTACAAGGGCTTGTCGTTTCTGTGCAGTTAAAACAGGCTTGCCAAATGAATTGGACACTGCCGAGCCAGAGCGCGTGGCAGATTCAGTTGAGTTGATGAATTTGAAACATGTTGTCGTGACTGCAGTTGCACGTGATGATTTGAAAGATGGCGGTTCTGCTATTTTTGCAGAGACGATCCGTGCCATTCGCCGTAAAAATCCATTCACAACAATCGAAGTCCTGCCATCTGATATGGGAGGAGATCGTGATAATTTACAGCGTCTGATGGATGCGAAGCCAGATATATTAAATCACAATATTGAAACCGTGCGCCGGTTAACGCCTAGAATCCGAGCGCGTGCCACGTATGATCGCTCATTGGAACTATTGGCTCGTGCTAAAGAGATGTACCCAGTAATTCCAACTAAGTCGTCATTAATGGTGGGACTTGGTGAGACTGTTGAAGAAATTATTGAAACAATGGATGATCTCCGCGCACATGATGTGGATATCATGACAATCGGTCAATATTTGCAGCCGACCAAAAAGCATGCGAAAGTGGTAAAATACTATTCACCAGACGAGTTTGGTGAATTACGCAAAATTGCAATGGAAAAAGGGTTTTCCCATTGTGAGGCAGGACCACTTGTACGCTCAAGCTATCATGCGGATGAGCAGGTCAATGCTGCTGCTAAAGAAAAGCAACGTCAAGGTGACAAGCAGCTTGAGTTAGAACAGCAAGCGAGCAGTTAATATGGAAGTGAAGAATCGAATGGTTATTTTAGAGAATGTACAATATGAGCTAGCAGAAGAGTTTCGGGACGGCTTTGATGAAGAGGCACTGAACGAACGATTCAGTGAAGTATTGTTGAAGTATGATTACATCCTTGGCGATTGGGGATACGGTCAATTGCGATTGAAAGGTTTTTTTGAAGACCGCAATGCAAAATCGACTTATGAAACAAAGATCAGCACCGTTCAGGATTATATTTATGAATACTGCAATTTTGGCTGTGCGTATTTCATTTTGAAGAAGATTGGTAAAGTAAAAACCGAACCACAAGAAACTGAGTAAAATAAAGTGAGAGCTGCGAGCAATTGCCCGCAGCTTTTATTTGTTTGGATGAAAATATGATAAGATAGAAAGAGAAAAATGATGAGGAGGAATACAGATCATGTATTTTGTCGATCAAAAACAAATCAGAAAGACACTTGCTTATATGGAACAATTAATTCAACTTTTCGAAAAGGAAAACAGCTGGCAACAAAGCGAAATAAATAAACTTGCACTTGAGCGTATTGCGCACGGTTTAATAGAAGGAATTATCGATGTAGGGAACTCGATGATTGATGGATTCATTATGAGAGATCCGGGAAGTTACGATGACATCATCGATATTTTAGAGGATGAAAAAGTGATTAAGCCGGAACAAGCGGATCCTTTGAAAGCATTAATTTCCTTACGACCTATGATTGTACGTCAATTTGTTGAAGTAGAAACAGCAGAAGTAGAAACGGCTATCCGAGAAACGTCAAACGAACTAAAACAATTTCCGAAGCAAGTACGGGATTATTTGACGAATGAACTAGGACCAGTTTCTGCGTTTCTGCCGACGGAGTAATGGGTATGGGAGAGTATAAGGCATATTGTCTCGATTTGGATGGCACAATGTATCGTGGTAAAGAACCTATTGTTGAGGCGGTCAATTTCGTAACTGACTGTCAGGCAGAAGGTGCAGAAACATATTTCATTACGAATAATGCGGCTTTGACACGGGCCGCACAGCAAAAGAAATTAGCTGAATTTGGTGTACTGACAGATATTGATCATATTATGAATTCAGCCATAGCACTTGCTAGATATTGTAAACAATATTATGCAGGGGCAAGTGTCATGATGATAGGCGAGGAAGGGCTGGAAGAGGCATTAGAGGCGGAACAAATTACGCTTACAACGAAAAACCCAGACGTTGTAATGATGGGTCTTGACCGTCAAATTACGTACAGCAAATTAGCGGAAGCTTGTCTTGCGATTCGAAATGGCGCTCGCTTTTTAGGGACCAATCAAGACGTGAAATTTCCGACTGAAAAAGGTCTCGTACCAGGAAATGGTTCGTTTCTTCATTTGATGGAGGTCGCTAGCGGCGAAAAACCTATCGTTGTAGGAAAACCAGAGCCGCATATGCTGCAGTTTATTCAGCAGCAAGGTGCATATGAAAAGGAAGAAATGGTAATGATCGGGGATAATTACGATACGGACATTTTAGCAGGGATACGGTATGGAATAGACACGGCGTATGTAGCGACAGGTGTGACTCCGCTGGATGAGGTGCTGATAAAAGAGTTGCTGCCGACCTATGTACTGTCTTCACTAGGGGATTGGCCAAAAAAATAAGCATAGTGCCCGTAGAGAACTATGCTATTTGCTATATGATTAAAAAAGCGGATTTTCTTCAATGAATTGATAAATGCGTGCTGTCAATTCGTCAGCAGTATCCGCTTCGACAAGTTCGCCGTTGACGATTGCGTATAAAGTATCTGTACATTTTGTACAGTAGCTCAAGCATCCGTATTCTAGTACATCAATGTTCGGGTCTCTTTCTAATGTCTCAAATACCGGATAAGAACCACTCGCCAAATTACTGATGCAAAACTCTACGATAGGGTTCATCATTCTCACCTCGCTACTAGAAATGGTACTCTTTTTTTAGAGAGGCGTCAATGAACATGGCATATTGTGAAAAGTATCACAAACTGCTATAATAACAAATGAGCTTTGAGCGGAAAATAGACATAGAAGGAGAACATTATGAGGAAATTATTGTTACTAGGTGCCGGTTATGGAAATATGCGAATTCTACTTCGTCTCCTAAATAAGGATTTGCCGAAAGATATAGAAATCACACTTGTCGACAGGACACCATTTCATAGTTTGAAAACGGAATTTTATGCGTTGGCTGCAGGAACAGTGCCTGATTCTGAAATTCGGGTAGCTATTCCTAACCATGAACAATTGAAAGTAGTAGAGGGCGAGATTAAAGAAATTAAGCCTGGTGAAAAAGAAGTGTTGCTAGTTGACGGCCAAACACTTACGTATGACGATTTAGTGATCGGCTTAGGTTGCGTAGATAACTTCCACAACGTCCCTGGCGCGGAAGAAAATACGCTGAGCATTCAGACAATCGGCAAGTCAAGAACAACGTATCAAACGCTTCTAGGTTTAAGTGGTGGAGCAACTGTAGGTATTGTAGGGGCAGGTTTAAGCGGAATCGAGCTGGCGAGCGAATTGCGTGAGAGTCGTCCTGATCTGAAGATTAAACTATTTGACCGCAGCCCTCGGATTCTGCGCGATTTTCCAGAACGTTTGAGTAAATATGTAAAGGATTGGTTTGACAAGCACGAAGTAGAAGTGGTCGCCAATTCGAATATCACGAAGGTAGATCAAACCGTCCTTTATAATCATGAAGAGACGATTGACGTGGATGCGGTCGTTTGGACTGCAGGTATTAAACCGAGTCAAATAATTGAAGCAATGGACGTTCAAAAGGATCGTTCAGGACGAGTTGTACTCAACCAATATCACCAGATACCAAACCACACGAACGTTTATGTCGTTGGTGATGTTGCTGCTCTTCCTCATGCACCAAGTGCACAGTTGGCCGAGGTTCAAGCAGAGCAGATAGTACAAGTGTTGCGTCTACTCTGGAAAAATGAGCCGCTCATGGAGGAAATGCCGGAGTTGAAATTAAAAGGGTTCATGGGTTCATTAGGAAAGAAACAAGGATTTGCATACTTGGCCGATCGTACAGTCACGGGTCGAATTGCTCGTCTTATGAAATCAGGTTTACTGTGGATGTATAAGTGGCACAATGGATAATACTAAAAAGGTCACTCATGGAGCGTAAAACTCTGTCGGTGGCTTTTTTATTATCTTGAATCGCGGAGGAAATAGCGTTGTTTTTTTGCTTGAAGAAAAAGAGTGGAGAAGTAATGACAGGGCCGCCTTTGGTAGATAATTATCTATATCGTTTGTGGGGAAGAACGTTTCATAACAGAGGAAGCTACAGGACAAGCTGCCGAAATGTTGCGAGAGAAATATGGCTGGACTATCTATGTCAGAGTGGCATGAAGTATGAAGGAGCTGCTCAGACAGCTCCCTTTTGCTATTTGATTTGGCGCGTTTTTAAAGTCAGTCTACATTGTATAGATCGTGTAGCAGATCGAAACATTCTCGTAATGGTTCTCAATTATTCAGTCCTATTATCAATTTATCCTGCATGATAACCGTGCGTTTCCATTGCTTTAAAAACTGGTTTTAACTGGATATATCCTTCGCCGATCACCTCGTCTTCAATTAGGACGAGTGGATAAAAATACTCGTCATCTCGGACTTTTTCTGCAATTTCTCTCTGCCGGTCATCAGATAGTTCATTGTCGATATCAATGTACGTGATGGTGAAAGGTTGGTCAGGATACTTCCTTGCAATTGCGGCTTCAAGCCATTCGTATGTGTCTTTTGAAGAAGGAGCGTTCACACAGCTGGCACAGATTATATCTGCACCAAACACTTCAATTGTAACGGGTGTTTGTGACATATTCATCAATCCTCCGAATCATTATTGGATTTTTTCTGCTCGGCAGTTTATAATAAGTATTATAAGGAAAGGAGAGAGTGATTACAATGACAACAGATACTCAACTATACGAACCGGTTAAAGAAGTTTTAGATAAATTACGCCCATTCCTCTTGAGAGATGGAGGAGACTGTGAACTTGTAGATATCGATGAAGGAATCGTCAAGCTGCGCTTACTAGGTGCATGTGGTACGTGCCCAAGTTCTACAATCACACTTAAAGCAGGCATCGAGCGCGCTTTGCTTGAAGAAGTGCCAGGCGTCGTGGAAGTCGAACAGGTCTTTTAAATTAATTATGAAAGCCGTGCAGGGAAGTCAATACTTCTCTGCACGGCTTTTTTTAGCTAATCAATCATTGCTTTCAGATTCTTCCCCGCGAATTTCCTGCCACCGATCCTTCGCGAGCTCGATAAGATGGGGCTCGGTCGATCTTTTCTGACTCTCGATTACACGTGAGAAATTGCGAATTGCTTCTTCCCGATCGCGTATACGCCAAGATAATTCGGCTATCATATACTGTACGCGTGTCTCCGACATTTGTGTGCCAACATGATCGCCTTCTGAAAATGCTTGTATATAGAGGTCACGTGAAATTCTTAAATAGCGTTTTTCGTTGGCATCATCTTCTGCTTCTCGATAGATCCAGGCAATTCTCAACATCATACCAGCCATTGTCAAATACTTTTCTTTCTTAAAGTTCGCACTTAAATACGCAAGTTTATACGACTCGATGGCTTCTTCTTTAGTACGGATACTGCCGAATGAACGACTATGCCATTTTGACGTAATGTTTTTTTCAATCATCTCTTTTGTGCCTGGAGCAAAATAAGGGGAAAAGTCTTCAGTAGATGCAAAGCCGCAGTGAGGACAAACGGCAACATTATATAAAAGAGGATTAATTTCCTCATTGACGTATATAGGTCTAAAATCACTATCATGCTCTGCTACCCTAACTTGACGCGAACGGATTCTAGTAGTTGGAAAATGCTCTTTGCACAATAAACACTGCATTTTCTTTTCGTAAAAAGGGCTAACCTCCAATATACTCATTCCTTTCATTCATAAGTCTTAGTATACAGCAAAATAGACCTATAGCGGGGACTATTTGTTTGCATTCTAATGAAAAAGATTGATATGATAGAACAAAACGTGGAAAGTGAGTGTGAATAATGAATAATCCAGTTGAAATTACAGAAGCAGCAGCATTTCACGTGAAGAAGATGATGACTCATAATGAAGAAGGCTCTTATCTGCGCGTTTCCGTCAATGGCGGAGGGTGCAGCGGATTAACATACGGTCTAGGCTTTGCGCAGGAAAAGGAAGAAGATGACGTGTCGTATACACAGCACGAAATCCCAGTTCTTGTAAAAGGTGAAGATGCAGCGATTTTAGAAGGAACTAAAGTGGACTACAAAGAATCCCTAATGGGCGGCGGTTTCACCATCGATAACCCGAACGCCATTGCAAACTGTGGATGTGGTACGTCTTTCCGAACAGCTAAGAAAGCAGGAACTCCTGCTGAATGTGATTGATGAACCGTTTTGTAAATGTTGGGTGCGGATTGTAATTGACGGTTAGAATTGATGTGTACACAATCCCGGAAAAGTGTAAACACAACTCTAAAGTAATGTGTTTAGGGTTGTGAATATCGAGCCTTTTTGATTTGTATGTTGCTAAAACAATACAAATTGAGGAGGCTTTTTTATGTCGTTGAATAAAGGTATCCAAGTATTAACTTTGAGCAAGCGATTAACCTTGTCATATCTGCTAAGAGTGCAGTGGGTCTTAGACCATGGACAGTGAAGGACTATAAAATGTATATAAATTCAATTTGGTCTTTTTGACTACAAAACCCTCTTTACTATATAAACTTATTTTTTTAAGCCTAAATACCGAAAGTACATTTTTTGATTTAAAATAAGGGGTGAAAAACTATATTCCAAGATGCAGAAAACGAGTTATGGAAAGTTATTCGAAATGTAAATGATGAGATGAAATATTAATGTTATAAAAATGTGGTAATTTTCCTTTATGAGAAATCTTAGAATGAATAGAGAAAAATTTATATAATTCTTGCTTTGAAACGAAAAAATAAAAAACGGGGTTGTGAAGTTTAATGGATGTGGATAATAGTCAATACATTGATCAATGTATTATAAAATATGAATCAATTATAAATAATGCAAAAGAAGGAACGGCACAAGATAATGAAGTATTAACAGCAATTACTAAATCGATGTCATTTGGTCTGTTAAAAACCAACTACGATATATGGTTAGATGAGTGCTTTTTACATCAAGACTGGCAAAAGTGGAATAATTTAATTTTCCAGCAAATGCGTTATCAATTACTTCCGGGATGTAGCGGAGGGTATGACCATTGTCAAAATACCTTACATATTTTAGAGGCATTCGCTTGCGGGGATAACAAAATAATGGAGCGCATTCTTCCATCCGAACTGGGGTTAACTAAAAATGGTTACCCGTTTTATGTTGTGATGAGCAATCTCTTGAGGGCAATTTGGTATAGGGATGAAATACTTTTGCTAAAAGCGCTCTATGCTGCCGAAAAATTTGTTGGCACAAAGAAACCACAATGGGAGCGTTCAGTAGTTGCATTTCTGCTTTCATTACATAAAGAAAATGTTGAGGCAATGGGGAATCATTTACAAAATTTGTGTTCAGGATACATGCGTGCAGATTTCAGTAAAGCTATGAAACAACTATGTGTGCCTGCACATGGTCTTTATTGTTTGGCACAAAACTTATTGCCCGCAGAAATATTTCAACAGATAAAAATGCCTGAACACAAGAACTTTTCTCAAGGATTTGCAAAATGGAGAAATGAAAATCCGTACCCTGTATTAAATTTATACTTTGAATATCCAGCGCCTCTGGAAATCCTCAATCAAATTTATGTGGCCCCAGTTGCTAAAAGCATTATTTCACAACCATATCTTCATAGCGATAATCCTTATCATTCTCTACAATTAAAGAAAAAATGGTTTCTTGATGAGGAGGCAATGCTAATAGCCTTTGTTGAAAATGTGTAAACTTTCTTTTTTAACTCATGTTGTAGAATTATGTGAAATTGTCTGTTTTAGGTATATTAAATAAAATAACTGCAGAAAAATGGAAATGACCTGTTGTACTCACATGAATTGAAAATTTCAACGAAGCGTCTAAACATCCTCAAGAATGGCTTTTCCACATTAGTTAGGCTACAATAGAATCAAATCATACAGGCAAGGAATACACAATCCGGACTGTGATTGAAACCTATAAATTGTTTATAATAGCCTGAAAATGCATGTGGCTCACTAGTCGAAATTGATTATTTGCACAATAAGAATCCTATTGAAAAGCATGCGCAAAAAGGCTACTATAAATAGGGAAAGCAAAATCATATCAAATCTAAATGCCAGCACTTCGTAAAACTATGTATTGCCTATTTTACACGTACTCGGCATTTAATAAATTTAAAGGTGGTTTCGATTTACGTGAAAAGACCGACAATCTTAGTTTTGGGTGCAGGATACGGTGGTTTGATGACCGTTGTCAATTTACAAAAATCATTAGGTGCAGATGAAGCTGATGTCATCCTCATCAATAAAAACGACTATCACTACGAGTCTACTTGGTTGCATGAAGCGGCTGCAGGAACGTTGGCTCCTGAGCAAGTGCGTTACGATATTGCAAGCGTCATTAATAGCAACAAAGTGCAATTCGTCAAAGCTGAAGTGACGGGAATTGACGTAAAGAACAAGAATGTGACGACAAACATCGGTTCACATACATATGATTATCTTGTGATTGCACTTGGTTTCGAGGGTGAAACGTTTGGTATTCCAGGGCTTGATAAATATGCTCTATCGATTGCAAACGTAAAAGCAGCTCGCCAAATCCGTGATCATATGGAATACCAATTTGCGACTTGGTCTCTTGAAGAAGAGAAAGACGACAGCCGTCTAACGATTGTTGTGGGCGGGGCTGGCTTCACAGGTATTGAATATCTTGGTGAATTAGGTAACCGTGTCCCTGAATTATGTAAAGAATACGATGTGCCTGCTGAGAAGGTACGCATTCTATGTGTAGAGGCTGCGCCAATGGTCTTACCGGGCTTTGATCCGGAACTTGTTGAATATGCAGTACGTCAATTAGAATCTAAAGGGATAGAATTCTCTATCGGAACTCCGGTTGTGGAAGCGACTCCTGAAGGCGTTAAGATAAAAAAAGGCGAAGATGAATTTGAGTTCATCAAAGCTGGTACAGTTGTATGGGCTGCAGGTGTTCGCGGAAACCGTATGATTGAAGAATCGGGTATTGAAAACATGCGTGCTCGAGTAAAAGTAGACAAAGATTTGCGGGCACCTGGCTTCGAAGACGTCTTCGTAATCGGCGACTGTTCTCTAATGATCAATGAAGCGATCAATCGTCCATATCCACCGACTGCTCAAATTGCGATGCAGCAAGGTGATATGTGTGCGAATAATATCATTGCTCTGATTCAAGGCAAGCAAACCGCTGAATTTGTACCGGATCTAAAGGGAAGTGTATGTTCACTTGGCGATTCCGATGCAATCGGTGTTGTGTTCGATAAGAAAATCACAGGCACAAAAGCATCATTCATGAAGAAAATGATTGATAACCGAGCGCTCTTTATGGTCGGCGGAGTCGGCTTGACGATAAAAAAAGGGAAGTTCAACTTCCTGAAATAAAAAAATGGAAAAGCACTCGCAGCTGCGGGTGCTTTTGACTTGTAGATGAAAATACTATCAAGCGGTAAAGATACCGTTGACCTACCTTCCAGGCGGACGCGTTGCGATGAGCCTCCTCG
This sequence comes from Sporosarcina newyorkensis, assembly GCF_900167515.1. Lineage (NCBI taxonomy): Bacteria > Bacillati > Bacillota > Bacilli > Caryophanales > Caryophanaceae > Sporosarcina > Sporosarcina newyorkensis. The sequence goes on from NZ_FUYJ01000005.1 coordinate 232,002, forward strand.
TCGCTATCGCTCCTCTCACCTGTCGAGCTAATCCCGCTGGAAAAGCGAAGCGTTACGAGTATTTCTAAGCTCTAAATTCCGGAACCCTAAACCCTGTATATCATTCCTGCATTATAAAACACACGCTTTTAAAAGTGCTTTTTATAATTACGATATAAAGTCAACTCTGATGAGTGATTTGGCAATCAAAACATTTTGTTGTTTTTTAAGATTTAATGACAACTGAAAAAATTGTCTCCATACTCTGTCTCATTCTATTGAAAGCATTCATCCTATCCTGTAAAATGTGGAGTGATGAACTGGAGGTAAACGACAATGCAAACGATATCTATAGCACAAGTGATGCTATCGATCTTGATATTTATTGTTATGTTTTTCGGCATCGGCTTTTTGTTGAATATGCTGTTGCGCATGACATGGCTTATGGCAATCATTTATCCGATCGTGGTCATTTTCATTATTGATGATGTACCGATGTATCAATACATCACGAAACCTGGCTTTGCGTTTGGTGAGCTGGGAAGTAATATTATGTCCCTTCATGTGGTAGATATCGTGATTCTATCAAGCGGACTGGTAGGGGCGATCATTGCGGGATTCGTCATTAAAATATTACGCAAGCAAGGGTATCAGATGTTTTGATGGATGAATCGTTACATATCTAAAACCCCCAAACCTATAATGGTTTGGGGGTTTTTATGATGATTGACACTCATAAAATCACGGTATACGTGAAAATTGAAATCGCGATACCTGTTAAGGCGCCAAAGAACACTTCGCTCGGTTTATGGCCGAGTAAGGTCTTCAACTCTTTCATTTTTGTCTCATTGTCCTTCTTAGGCCAGTCTTTTATATCCTCTACAAATATTTGAAAATCAGCCCGCATTTGATTGATAATAATGGCCTGCTGCCCCGCTTGATAGCGGATTCCCGTCGCATCAAACATGACAATGACTGCGAAAATTGCGGACACAGCAAACAATGGAGATTCGAGACCAGCTTCAAACGCAATGGCAGTGGTCAAGGCAGTGACCGCGGCGGAGTGAGAGCTGGGCATCCCTCCTGTAGACGTCATTAAGCCGATATCGAGTTTACGTGTTAATAAAAAATGAATGGGGATTTTTACAAATTGAGCAAAAAGAATGGCGAATAACGCTGCGAGGAGCGGTATGTTTTCAAAAATGGCCAAATGATTCCACTCCCTTTCGGTCGGTATATTGAGAACAAGTATACCATAATCTTTCTGAATCGATACAAAAAACAATAAACCTTGTCATTGGTACAGTGAATCTGACTAGTCTATACTAATAAAGTGTAGCTGTATAAAGAGAGGGGATATCATCATATGATTACAGTTGAAACCGCATTAACAATTGACCAGCAAGGGGTTGATGTACTGATTATTGGAGTGCCCGACCACCCGGAAAATATAGAAGGCTGGGATGCATTCGTGAAAGCGTTTCATCCATCTGTACCGGATTGGATAAAATCACATGATATTCAACAAGATTTTAAGCAACTAACGAAAATGCCTGCACTTTCTGAGAAGAAATACAAGCGTGTATATTTTATGGGAGTCGGCAAGCAGAAAGAATTGGCGGAACAACCGCTTCGTGAATTATTCGCTGCCGTAGGAAAGCAGTTGCGCAAGGACCGAGTAAAAACAGCAGCAGTGTGGACGGCTCCTTTTTGTAATGACGACATCACCTGTGAAGATGTTGCCTACTTGGCATCTGAAGGTATTAGCCTAGGTGCATATGAATATGAAGGTTTTCAAACGACATCCAACGAAATCGATGTGGTACTCTCTGCCTTAACATTCATCACGACAGCGGATGAACAAAGTGTTAAAGCAGCGGGCGAAGTGGGCATGATTTATGCGCATGCTGTGAATGAAGCGCGAACACTTGTCAATGTCCCGCCTAATTTATTGACACCGACTAAAATGGCCGACTATGCCCGCGAATTGGCAGATAGCTATGACCTGGAGATTGATGTCCTTGGCAAAGCGGAGATGGAGGAGCTTGGTATGGGTGCAATTCTGGCCGTTAACCAGGGATCCGTAGAAGAACCCCAGCTTATCGTCTTAAAATATCAGGCGACCGAACAATGGGAGGATGTCATTGGATTGGTCGGTAAAGGCATCACATACGACACGGGCGGATATTCGTTGAAGCCCCGTGAAGGCATGGTAGGTATGAAAGGGGATATGGGCGGCGCTGCAGCTGTTCTTGGTGCAATGTGCATCATTGGGGAGTCGCGACCGAAGAAAAACGTCATCGCGGTCATCGCATCGACTGATAATATGATTTCTGGTGCTGCATTTAAACCGGATGACGTTATTACTTCATTGAGCGGTAAAACGATTGAAGTATTGAATACAGATGCAGAAGGCCGTCTCGTGCTTGCGGATGCAGTGACCTATGCCAAGCAAGCCGGTGCTAAATACTTGATTGATGTAGCGACGCTGACAGGCGGTGTTATTGTGGCGCTAGGTAACGACAAGACAGGCACATTGACGAATAACGAAGCCTTTTATACTCAATTTGCCGAAGCGGCAGAAGAGACAGACGAATTCATTTGGCGTCTTCCACTTACGGAAAATGATAAGAAACGTATTCGCAAAAGTGATGTTGCAGATTTGAATAACTCACCTGGTCGCGACGGCCATATGATTTTCGGAGGCGGGTTCGTAGGCGAATTTGCAGAAGAAACGCCGTGGATTCACTTGGATATCGCTGGTACGTCTGACGCAGCAAGTCCTCATGCGTTAGGACCTAAAGGAGCAACAGGTGTCATGGTGCGCACGCTTGCGACCTTTATAGAACGTCTTGCGGCAGAACAAGAGGAATAACTTTAATTAGGCGTTTGACCCAAACCCTTTTTTATCTTGGGCATAGGATACAGGGAAAGGGGGAGCATGTTATGTCAAGAGGTCATTACAGAGGCGGTTATGGATCAGGTGGAGGTGGATTTGGCGGAGGCTATGGATTCGGTGGTCCATTTCTCGGCGGCTTGGTCGGCGGATTTTTAGGAAATGTCATTTCTCCAGGCTATGGATATGGGGGCTATGGCGGTGGCTACGGCGGTTATGGTGGCGGCTATTATCCACAGCCTTATCCTTTTTATCCTCCTTATTATCAGCCATTCTATCCATACTTTTAAAGAAAAAACACGCATGGAGGATCAATCCTCCTGCGTGTTTTTTGCTATTTCCGCTCTTTTCTTTTCAACCTCGTCCTTCAAATCATCTCCAACTGTCAACTCGGTAGGTTTCACGCCTGACATATAGGCAGCGCGTGCCATCAAATGACCGCCGATCGGAGAGGTGATGAACAAAAACGCAATTCCTAATAATAACGAGATACTGAAATGTCCTTCATTCCACCAAAAATGAAAGAAGACACCGAGCAACAGACTCATGACACCGAGCGTGGCGCTTTTCGAAGCAGCATGCGCACGAGTATAAGCATCAGGAAGCCGCAAGACGCCAATGACCGTGACAATCGTAAAGATGATTCCCACAACGACGAGTGACACAATAATAATATCAGCTATCAGATCCACGTTCGATAATCTCTCCTCTCTCAATAAATTTAGAGAAGGACACAGTACCAATAAACGACATGATGGCAATTAATAATATCACGTCGATAAAGAATGGCGTGTCGAATAGGATAGACAATAGCGCGATTGAAGAGATCAGCATGACACCAATCGCATCGAGCGCGATGAGCCGGTCAGGAACAGAAGGGCCCCGCCATACACGGTATAACAACCCGACCATCGATAAGATGACCAATACTAAACAGACTGTATAAAAAATAATCATCCCCGACTCACCTCCATAATCGCTTTCTCAAATGTGTTTTTAATGGAATCAATCGCTTCATCGACATCGTCCACATCAATTGCATGAATATATAGCGTCCGCTGATCATCCGAAACATGAATGACAATCGTTCCAGGTGTTAACGTAATCAGACTGGACAAAAGTGTGATTTCCCAATCTTGCTCCAGTTCAGTAGGCAAGGCAAAAATCATAGGCTGAATCGATGACAAGTCCGGTTTAATGACCAACAGTAAAACCGAGATATTAGACAACACCAATTCCCTTAGGAAGATAGCAGTCAATTTAAGCGCTGACCACAGACGCCAAATATACAGGCGACCTGGGAAAAAGCGTCGAGTCATAATGATGAGAAGCAGACCAATGATATATCCAATAACGAATGTAGAAGGTGTCAATGAACTTGTCATGAACATCCAAACGACTGCAATGAAGAAATTTAAAAGTATCTGAAAAGCCATTGACCTCTACTCCTTTAACACCGCATTTATATAAATGGAAGGATCACGTAATACATCAGACGCATCCGATATATAGGGCATGAGCCATTCCGTACCGACACCATACGCTACCGTAACCAGCACGAGCAATACTGCTGGCGCCATCAATTGGCGGTATGTTCGCTTACTCGTAACAGGCAGCGGATAATCGGGATTTTGAGGACCCCAGAAAGCATATATGAAAATCCGGATGACAGACAGCAAGACAACTAAACTGGAAACCAAGAGAACGATGCTACCAAATGCATTGTCTGCTTCAAAGCCCCCCTTGACGATCAATAACTTCCCAATGAACCCGCTCAGAGGGGGAATACCCGCTAACCCAAACGCTGCAATCAAATAAAACCATCCTAATGCAGCGTGCGACTTAATCAGCCCGCCCATTTCTCGCAAATTCGAAGTACCGGTCACGTAAATGATGATCCCGATTAAGACAAACAAAGCGGCTTTAATCAACATATCGTGAATCAAATAATAGACAGCGCCTTCTAAACCGGATGTATTCATTTGTGCTACACCGAATAAAATGACACCGACTGCTATAATGATGTTGTAAATAATAATTTGTTTTAAATCAAAATAGGCAAGAGCCCCGATACAACCCGCCACAATCGTCAGCAATGACAGGACGAGCAAAAATTGATGCGTAAATCCGATATCATGGACGAAAAACAACGTATATGTACGCGTGATGGCATACACACCGACTTTTGTCAGAAGTGCGCCGAACAATGTCAAAACAGGAATCGGCGGAGCGGCATACGATCCAGGTAACCAGAAATAAAGGGGAAAGATCGCACCTTTGATTCCGAATACAATTAAAAACAAAATTGCGAGGACGGAGATGATCCCCGGCTGGTTTATCTCTGCTATTTTCACCGAAATATCCGCCATGTTCAACGTACCGACAATAGAATATAAATAAGCAACGGCGATGACAAATAGCGCTGAAGATATGACATTAACCAAAATGTATTTAATGGACTCCCGAAGCTGTCTCTTTTCGCCGCCTAATACGATGAGTAAGTAAGAAGCGATGAGCAAGACTTCAAAGAATACAAACATATTGAAAATATCACCTGTCGTAAAAGCACCGTTAATCCCTGTGATCATGAACAATATCGCAGGGTAATAGAAAAAACGTTCTCTCTCGATTCCGATGGATTGGAAACTATACAACACTACAAAGAATGTTATCAAAATCGTAGTGGTAACGAGCAACGCGGAAAACATATCCGAGACCATCGTAATTCCGAACGGTGCAGGCCAGCTTCCAAGTGTCACAGTTTGGATTCCTTCTGCTTTTACTGTTACAAGCAGCCAAATCGAAGCAACGAGACTAAGAGCCAATCCGATCACTGTCAAAACTCTCTGGATGACTACCTGCTCTTTGAAAAACAATAAAATCATCGCGAAAAAGAAAGGAATAATGATCGGAAATAAAAGAAGATTAATCATGTTCATCATTCCCTCTCAATTCATTCATATTATCTGTTTTATGGACCGAATACATCCGGTACGCCATGACGAGGATGACGGCGGTCACACCGAAGCTGATAACAATCGCTGTTAAGATCAGCGCTTGCGGCAAGGGATCTGCAAAATCAGTCACCCCATCAATCAATACAGGAGGCGCTGAGCCGCCGAGTCCTCCCATCGTCAAGATGAGCAAGTGCGCACCATGACTGAGAAGGCTGGTACCTAAAATAACTTTCAATAAACTTCTTGAAAGTATTAAATAGACGGCTGCCGTAAACAAGATACCAATGAGGATTGCAAGCAATAGTTCCATCAGTCGTCGCCTCCAATCGATTGGATAATCGTAATGGCAGACCCGACTACTACTAAATAGACACCGCTATCAAACAACATCGCTGTATGAAGTGACGTTTCACCAAAAAGCGGTAAGGTGAAGTCGTCGAATGCATGTGTGAAAAACGGAACATTGAAGAAAATTGATCCGGCAGCAGTACCTAATGCCAGCAATAAACCGATCCCCGTAACTATAGTGAAGTTGAAAGGCAAAATTTGCTGAATTGTCTTCAAGTCAAATGCCAGAAGCAACAGCACGATAGCACCCGTTGTCAATAGGCCGCCTACGAATCCTCCGCCGGGCGTATAATGTCCCGCGAAGAAAATATGAATAGAGAACAGGAAGATGATGAAAAACACTACTTTGGTTGTGGTCTGCAAAATGACGTCATTTGTTTTCATCTGTTGTCTCCTTTCTCGATACACGCAGGCGAATCATGCCAAGAACCGCAATCCCTGCAATCGCAAGTACTGCGATTTCAAACAATGTATCAAAACCACGGTAATCCACGAGAATGACGTTGACGATATTACCGCCGCCCGCCTCAGTCGCTACTGTATCCTTATAATACTGAGAAATTGAAGGTATCAATTTTTGAGAGTGGCTGGAAAGGGCAACCAACGTCACCATTACACCGACACTTAAAGAAATAATCAAATTGACAACTTTGGTTTTCTTCGTTTCACCATGCTCATTTAAAGCAGGCAAATGTTTGAATGCCAACAAGAATAACGCGACCGAAACGGTTTCGATCACCAGTTGCGTCAACGCCAAGTCTGGTGCTTTGAAAATGACGAAGAATAGCGCAACAGAATAGCCGACACCGCCAAGTGCGATGATCGCAGCCAAGCGTGACTTCGCGAACACAACAAACCCGATAGATAACAAGAGAATGACCGCATTCAACGCACCATATAGCGTGATCGCCGCAAAGCTATTCATATCGACGACAAATGCATCTTTAATGAACAGTACAGCAATGACCGTGACAGATAAAAACGCAAACATATAGAGTAAATACGTGCGTATAAGACCTGTCATAAAGGCACGGGACAAGCGGTTCATCCCTTTTTCGCTGCCGCGCATCAAGGCGTCATAGCCTTCATTCAGAGACAGCTTGGCAGGCTGAATCTTATAGAGCGGCTGCCATTTTGGAATGGTCAAATAAAGTAATGAGCCGACAATGACAATGGCAACTGTCAACCATAGCCCAACCGATCCGAAACCATGCCATGCCAAAACGTGGATATCAATATCAGCAGGACTGCCGTACAAAGTAGGCTGTACTGCCATTACAGCAGGTTTAATGACCCATTTTCCAAGTACATTTGGAATGAAGAAAATAATGATCACCAAGCTTGCTAAAATCATCGGTGCAACGAGCATGCCAATCGGCGCTTCGTGCGGACGTTTCGGCAGCTGATCCACTTTACCTTGACCCAAGAACGTCTTCAAGACGAAGTATAGGCTATATGTAAAGGTGAATACGCTTGCAACCCAAGCGACAATCGGGAACAAAATACCCCACGTATCAAACTGGAACAATTCAAAATGTCGAAGAGCTACCATTGATTCTAAAAACATTTCTTTACTTAGAAACCCATTAAACGGTGGCAATCCAGCCATCGATAATGAACCGATCAAGGCAACGGTAAAACTTAACGGCATAATACTCATCAATCCACCGAGCTTCCGAATATCCCGCGTGCCGGTTTCATGATCGATAATCCCTGCAATCATGAAGAGACCGCCTTTAAACGTCGCATGGTTAATCAAATGGAAAATTGCTGCGTATGTAGCAAAAGCGAACATGGCTTCCGTCGTATGATAGGAGATGGCTCCTGCACCGAGCAACGACATGATCAAACCGAGCTGACTGACCGTCGAAAAGGCTAGAATCGCTTTCAAATCGGTCTGCTTTACAGCGAAAAACGAGCCCCAGAACAACGTCAGTAAACCAATTCCGGTTACGAGCCAAATCCAAGTGGAGGAAGTCCCGAAAATCGGTGTGAAACGCGCCACCAAGTAAATTCCTGCTTTAACCATTGTGGCGGAGTGTAAGTACGCACTGACAGGGGTAGGTGCTTCCATTGCATCGGGTAACCAAATGTAAAAAGGAAATTGTGCTGACTTCGTAAAAGCGCCAAGTAAAATCAGTATCAGAGCCAACGTGAAATACGGATGACTCACTAAGTCAGGTGCTTGTGCTATTAACTCTCGAATAGAGAATGTTTCCCCCATTATACTAAGTAGGATAAAGCCCCCAAGCATCATCAATCCACCAAAAACTGTAATCATCATGGATTTCAATGCACCAAACCGAGATTTATCACGCGTATACCAATAACCGATTAATAAAAATGAGGAAATGGACGTTAATTCCCAAAATAAATAAAGCGTCATCGTGTTGTCTGACTGTACAACCCCCAGCATGGCTGTCATGAAAAGGAGCAAGTAAACATAAAAGCTGCCCAGGTTTTCTTTTTTCTTATCCATATAAAAAATGGAGTACAATACAACTAACGAACCGATGCCAGTAATTAATAATGTGAATAATAAGCTGAGACCATCTATGTATGAAGTAAACGCGATTCCAAGCGTGGGAATCCATTTTATTTCAGAAATAGCATGACCGCCATCCATCGTCAAAGGGATGAAGCTCAGGTAGTATCCGAACAACACTAGAGGAACGAGTAAAACGAACCAACCGGTATGTATACCTTTAATGTATTTGTAAGCAAAAGGAACAAGTATTGCGAATACAAAAGGTAAAAAAATCAATAACACGAATTCCAAGAGAATCCTCCTTCCATCCATATTTTTTAAAGTATAAAAGTCCAGTAACCTATACGTGGACGTAATTGTAAGTATAGCGCAAAACATTTCAAATTGCATAGACAACATCTGACCAATTATTGCTTTATTCGACTTCCTTCTTATATTATTAAGAGGGCAAAAAAATTTTTGAGGTGTCTAATGAAAAATCCGTATTTGTTTGGTTACTTACCATTTGTAACCGTTGTTCTGTTCAGTTTAACTTTCGGTGTATACAGTGTGGGCGAATCAATTATCTTTTTTAAGGAAATCGGTCTCTACCAAGGAATGCGAGAGTTCTTGTCTGATTTTCAACTCCGTATTTTCTTATTGACGATGTATACATTAGTATTCTTTATGGTATTTGCAGCGCTGAAGTTGATCGCGACGACGATTCACGAGACAGCGTTACTGTTTTTCTTAAAAGAAGAGTCGGAAGGTTCTTACAGTGCGTCGAAATCCGGAGCTGTTATTTATTTTGTTGGGGCTCTTGTTTCCGCGTTTGGCATTCAGTCTTGGAAAGCCTTAGTGTTGATTTTTATCGTGACATCCTTCGTTTATTTCATATATGTCGTCTATAAATTAAGTCCATTCATGTCGCTGACTCATACTGTCGGCTTAATTTTCTTCCAGATTGTGATTTGGAGTGTCTTATTGGCAGTCCTCATCTACATCGTCATCCGTCTGTACAATGGGTTGCTGGCAAGTATTCCATTATCAAATCCGGTTAAATGAAAAAACAAGGCTGTTAGAAAATCAATGTACTATGATTTTCTAACAGCCTATATTTCATTGTCAGCTACTAATACATCATCTCTAAATGATCATATCCTGCCCTCTAATCTTGCATAGTAGAGGAGAACGCACGCAGATGAAGTTTTTGATCGCGCAGGCGAGGAATAGGGGTTGGTGTGTCATAACCAATCCAAACTGCGGATGTATACCGATCATTCATGCCGATTACCCATAAGTCTTTAAATGAATCGGTCGTTCCTGTTTTTGCCCCCGTGTAACCGGTCGTGTAGGAAATACCTCTCGCTGTACCGTTCAACACTGCTTCCTGCATAAGAGAACGGATGCTCTTGACAGTAGAAGGGGACCATACGACTTTCGAAGATTCCTTCCACTTGTACAGTACATTGCCTTTAATATCCTTTACAGCCCGTATAGCATGGGGGGGTTCGTAAGTGCCGTCCAAAAAGCTGGTCGTCGCCCCGGCCATTTCAAGAGGTGTTACGCCTTTGGAGAATCCGCCAAGAGCAGCAGGGTAGGTATGATCTGCTTCCGTGACATGCTGGAAATGAAAAGGTTCCAGATGGGCGAAAGCATTATCAATCCCGACTCGTTGCAGCAGGCGGACGGCCGTCGTATTATAACTGTTACGGAAAGCTTCCCGAACAGAAGTCGTCCCAAATTGATAGCCTCCGTAATTTCGTGGGCAATAGCCATAAATGCAAATACTGCTACTGTTGACAGGTGTGTCGGCATGATACGGACCGCTCTCGAAAAACGGAGCATAGACGAGCAGCGGCTTGATGGCAGAGCCGGGCTGACGGACCGCTTGGTATGCCCGGTTGAAATCCGTTTTTTTATAGCCTGCTCCTGCATAGAGACTGACGATTTCACGCTGCTCATTGTCTATCACTGCAGCCCCCGCTTGCACGCCTCGGTTCCCAATGAGGGCAGATAATCTATTTTCATCATGCTGTTGTTTCGTTGGATTCAATGCTGTTTCGATCATTAAACCTTGTCGGATGACCTCTCCGGCACGTCGATTGATTTCATTTTGCCAGTGCTGTCGTTCTTCAGGCGTCTTGGCTTTGAGCAATGATGCATCCAGCCCTTCGGAACGAGCAATCAGCTGTTTTAATTCTTCTAGAACATAGGAGCTGTACATTGGAAAGTCCTGTTCTTTTTTCTTTATATTCAGTTGAATAGGGAATTGGCGATAGTCTTCAAATTGTTCTGCTGTGATCACTTGCTGTTTAACGAGAACATCGAGCAATCGTTCTTGCCGCTCTTTTGTCCGATCGAAATGACGCAATGGATCATAGAGTGAAGGATTATTCGGAATCGCCGCTAAAAATGCAATTTCTGCTTCATTTAATTTATCCAGCGGTCTGTTGAAATAGAATGTAGCGGCACCACCGATCCCGTAGACCCGGTTACCGAAATACATTTCATTTAAGTACATTTCTAAAATTTCATCTTTGGATGATTGTTTCTCCAATTCAGCAGCAAGGAACAGTTCCTTGAATTTCCTCTCGTACGTCTTCTCGGTCGTTAAATAGCGCATACGTACGACTTGCTGTGTGATGGTAGAAGCCCCTTGACGCACATCATCAGTAGCGGCATTAATCGTGAACGCACGAATGATTGCTGCAATGTCATAACCGCGGTGTTCATAAAACGTGCGGTCTTCACTTTTCAAAAAAACTTGCCGTGTAAAATACGTCATATCTTTTAAATCCACTGGTCGTCGCCACTCCACATACTCCTCCGCAAACATTTGTCCATTCCGATCCTTCATCTGAACCGGGGTTTCAATTACTGGCGCTTCCAATTGCACAGCTTCTTGAATAGACTCTTGCAAAGCTTCAGTCTGTACTGCTTCAGCCTGAATCTGATCTTGTATGAACAGCAACAACGGAATACAAGCCAACGTAATGACCAAACCAACCAACTGCTTCAAACCTTTCAGCCCCTCTACACGTTCGCAAATCGAAACTCACTCTTTAGAAAAATATAACATAAATTAATTGGAAGAGATGGAGTACAGAATAATGCGAACTTAAGTGAAAACACAAAAAGTCTCGTACATCACAAAGGATATACGAGACTGGTACTATATTTTGTCGTTCGCTTCAACTTGTCGATCTTCCAAAAAGTGTTCGAAGTCTTGAGTTGGCCGCCGAATCGCAAATGTCAAAAAGGCATAGCCGATCACAAATAGCACTCCTGTGACAATAAATACAGCTGGAATTCCGATGTAGCCACTGACGATACCGCCAAACATCGGACCGATAATATTACCGAGGAAACGGAAGCTCGTGTTATAGCCCATCACCTCGCCCTGCACTTCAAGAGGGGCTTCCCTTCGGACAAGTGCTGTTGTAATCGGAATCATACCGCCTGTAGAAATCCCGAATAAAAATCGCAGCAAGACCAGTTGCCAAAGGGACGTGACGAACGCTTGCGGGATAATAAACAAAAAGGAAAGGAGCAGTAAGATACCAAGCACTTTTTCGTATCCGATATCATCTCCGATTTTGCCCCACATTCTAGCGAAAAGTAAATTTCCGAGCCCGGTCGCACTGAATGTCAAACCTGCCAAGAATGCCACATTGGTCGCAGCGTGTGTTAAATCCGCCACGTACAGTGAAAGCAACGGTTGGATACTGAAGTTGCCCACTTGAATCAATGTCGTCACAATCATCACATTAAACATCAAACGGTGCTTAAACAGTCCGCCAATAATGACTTTTCGAGAATACGCAACTACTTTTCGGGCCTTCACACGGTGTTCTTCTTTAATTCCGAATAAAACGAGCAACGCGGCAATGACGACGGACACTGACGTAATGATGAATGTATAGCTGAAACCGAAACTATCGGCCATCATCCCGCCTAATACCGGGCCGAACAGCATCCCTGCGACACCGCCCATCTGCAGCGTCCCGAGCATCTTACCTGCTTGTTCACGAGGTGTCTGTGACGAGATGAATGCCAAGGAAGTCGGCAGAAAGCCTGTCACTAAACCATTTAGTAACCGCAATAGGAAAAAGACTTCCACGGAATTAACGAATCCCATCAAAAAGACGGAAATCGCAATCCCGAATCCATTGATCAGCAATATAGGCTTAAATCCAAAACGATCGGCAAAACGACCCCAAATAGGAGACATGATCAGCGCAGTAATGAATGTTGCCCCAAAAATCAAGCCTGCCCATTTCTGCACATACTCCTCCGAGTAATCTCCAAATGTTTCAATGTATAACGAAAGAAAAGGCATGATCATCGTCATCGTGCCGGCAACTAGAAAGTTGGTCACCCAGATGATTATAAAATTTTTCTTATGTCTGCTCAAAATTGGACCACCTTTTATGGAAAACTTTATAATATACAGTATAAAACAATTCGGTAGGCGAAGGAAATATCTAGCTTGAAACTACTCAAGAGGCTGGATGGCATCAAATAACAGGTACTGTCAACTAACTGTCACAAGTTCAATTATCGAAATTTCCACCTAACTATGGTAGACTGTTTTCATATACTAAGCAGTACCAGGCAAGCAAATTAGAGGAGGAATTCCATGTACGCACAATTAAACCATGAAGTAGCAGAAAACGAAGCACTTGTTGTCATGAATACAACGATGGGTCCAATAAAAATTAAGCTTTTCAAAGAGCAAGTACCTAAAACAGTAGAGAACTTTCTGACACATGCTGAAAATGGCTACTATGATGGAATTATTTTCCACCGTGTAATCCCTGATTTCATGATTCAAGGCGGAGACCCGACCGGCACTGGTATGGGTGGAGAGAGCATCTATGGCGATTCATTTGAAGATGAATTCACAATGGACCTATTTAACTTGCGTGGAGCGCTATCCATGGCAAATGCAGGTCCAAATACGAATGGCAGTCAATTCTTCATTGTCCAAGCTTCAGAACTAGCTGGCGCATCTGCAGATCAGTTGAAAAAAGGTGGGTGGCCTGATGAAATCGCGGAAGCTTACGCAGAAAACGGAGGCACGCCGCATCTTGATCAACGCCACACAGTATTTGGCCAAGTGATTGAAGGAATGGACGTTGTCGACAAAATTGCAGGCGTGAAACGTGATCGCCAGGACAAGCCAAAAGAGGAAATCAAAATCGAATCGATTGAAATCGTTCAAAAATAATCTTGATTTACCTATAGGGGGAAACTAGCATGAATTTTGTTTTATTGATGCCGTTCCTTTACTTTCCAGAAGATAAGGCAGAATATATCCCTGCAGCCATTTCATTCTTCATTTTCATGGTCTTGATGCTGTTGACATTCCGCTGGATTTTACGGAAGTCCAAAAGGCAGGAAGAAGAAACGAAAGAACTCGAGCAGCGTATTTTGAAAGAACGCCAACTCAATCAAAACAAAGAACACCCCGTCGATTGATGGGGTGTTTTTAATAGATAAAGAATAGATGGGCTAGTGGGAGCTGCATCGTTGGTCTGCGTTCCAGGCGGACGCTTGCGGGGCACGGATGAACCGCTTCCTCCGATTCGCTCCGTCCAGGGTCTCACCATTCGCGTTAAACGCCGTAACGTAGAACGACTTTTGCGAGCATAAGCGAAGCGTTGGGAACACATTTTTGCCTTTCGCCGCCTTCCACTACGAGCAACTGGCATAATGTCCTAACTTTAGTGAGTTGAAGGTCGATGCAGGCGGGAGGGCAAGAACACGGGCTAGCGTCTCAGAAGGAATAGAGACTTCTTTGTTTAAGGAGGCAAACACACTTACTTTATACAGTGAACTCACTATTTACTACAGCGAACTATCCCCGGGCCACAAGCCCATGTTTCTGTTCAGCGCTTTTTTGGTTCTACTCTTAAACTCAAAATGTTAAAGTTTGTCGAAATTGTGGCGTCTCTCTTTTTTCTTTTAAGGCGCTATGCTATGATAGAAAGAAAACATAAATAAGGTGACGAATCGTGCAAACCATGGAAATGAAGAAACGTGCTGTCGCACTCCTGAAAGAATGGGATCCTTTCTCAGCAGGCGAGGATGCGTATGATTTAGAAATTGCGGATGTCGTGGCGGGACTCCATCATATCGACCATCCGACAGACTTGGCCAAGTGTATTCGTAATGTATATGAGCAATCCTATCAAATTTGGATACCTTTAGAAAAATGCATGGAAATTTCATATAAACTGTTAGCTGTCAAATACGAAGCCAAGTGCATTGTTTGATGCTTTACAGAGCTTTATCACCGCCTTGCTGAAAGGCGGTTTTTTGTTCAACTCTTCAGAATATGGTATACTATGAGCGGCCGCAATGGCAGACTAGATACTACTATAGATTGGGAGCTGTTTTGCATGTCTCACAAATTTGCAGTAGGAGATGAGCTAACCGGTAAAGTTACCGGAATACAGCCGTACGGTGCGTTTGTCGCGCTAAATGCTTCAACGCAAGGGTTAGTGCATATCTCTGAAATCACCTATGGATTTGTCAAGGATATCCATGAACATTTGGAAGTGGGTCAAGAAGTTCGTGTGAAGGTGTTGGAAGTGGATGACGAGGCTAGCAAAATTAGCTTATCGATTCGCGCACTGCAAGAACCGCCCAGCTCCTATCAGAACCATCCCCGTACTCGTCAATCCTTACAAGAACGTGTGGATCAGCAAGACGCAGATGGATTCAACTCACTTAAAGACAAGTTAAAGGACTGGATCGAACAATCTGGTCATTAAAAAATCACGAAAGCAGCGATCTGCTTTCGTGATTTTTTAAATTATCAAAATTGAGTGATTGCTCTTTGACATCCTCTGAAACTTCTTGCATGATTATATATGTAAGCGTTATCAAGCGCAGATAGTTGCGTCTTATCTATAAAGGAGGAGTAGACTGATGATTCCATACAAACATGAACCTTTTACAGATTTTACGGTCGAAGAAAATCGCAAAGCGTATGAAGAAGGCCTGAAGACAGTAGAAAGCTATGTAGGTAAGGAATATCCCTTGATTATTGGCGGCGAACGGATCATAACGGATAAAAAATTAGCATCGAACAACCCTTCGAATAAAGACGAAGTCATCGGCAATGTATCGCAAGCTGGCCGTGAACTTGCAGAGAAAGCGATGATAACAGCCAAAGAAACATTTGAGAATTGGAGAAAAGTGAAGCCAGAGTTCCGTGCGGATGTCTTATTCAAGGCAGCAGCAATCATTCGCCGCCGCAAATTTGAGTTTTCTGCGTTGCTGACAAAAGAAACGGGGAAGCCTTGGAATGAAGCGGATGCTGACGTGGCGGAAGGTATCGATTTTATGGAATACTATGGACGCCAGATGCTGAAGCTAAAGGACGGAATGCCGGTTGAGAGCAGACCTGGCGAATATAATCGTTTTGATTATGTTCCGCTCGGCGTGGGTGTTGTCATATCCCCATGGAACTTCGCTTTTGCGATCATGGCAGGAACAACTGTGGCGGCGCTCGTTACCGGCAATACGGTATTATTGAAGCCGGCATCAACTGCCACAGTAGTCGCCTATAAATTCATTGAAGTATTAGAGAAAGCGGGTATGCCAAAAGGCGTCGTCAACTATATTCCAGGGTCTGGTTCAGACATTGGAGACTTTTTAGTAGATCATCCTGCTACTCGCTTTATCTCATTCACAGGCTCGCGCAAAGTGGGAACGCGTATATTTGAACGCGCGGCGAAAGTTCAGGATGGTCAGATTTGGCTGAAACGCGTCATTGCAGAAATGGGCGGGAAGGATACGATTGTAGTGGACAATGAAGCAGATTTGGAGCTGGCTGCGCAGTCGATCGTCAAATCTGCATTTGGCTTTAGTGGACAAAAATGCTCGGCTTGTTCACGCGCGATCATCCATGAAGAGGTTTACGATGAAGTGGTCACCCGAGTAGAAGCGTTAGCGAAAACGTTCAACTGGGGCGATCCAGTCGATGGGAAAAACTTAGCCGGTCCGGTCATCGATCAAGCCGCATACGATAAAATAATGGAGTATATTGAAATTGGTAAACAAGAAGGACGTCTTGTGGCGGGTGGAACAGGTGACGATTCCAAAGGGTATTTTGTGGCGCCGACGGTCTTTGCAGACGTTACTCCAAACGCACGTATTTCACAGGAAGAAATCTTCGGACCGGTCGTCGCATTATCGAAGGCTTCATCTTTTACGGAAGCGATTCAATTTGCCAATGATACAGACTACGGATTAACAGGCGCCGTTATCACGACGAACCGTCATCATATCGAACAGGCGCGGGAGGATTTCCATGTCGGCAATTTGTATTTTAACCGAGGCTGTACGGGTGCCATCGTAGGATACCAGCCATTTGGCGGATTTAATATGTCAGGCACAGATTCAAAAGCAGGCGGTCCGGATTACCTGCAGCTTCATATGCAAGGAAAGACCACATCGGAAATGCTATGAGTGGGTTATGAGGAGGGTATGGGTATGTCTAAAACAGATCGCATTATAGAACAAACGAAAAAATATGGAGCGAATAATTACCACCCGCTTCCGATTGTCATTGCAGAAGCGGAAGGTGTCTGGGTGAAAGATCCGGAGGGCAATAAATATATGGATATGCTAGCCGCATATTCTGCAGTCAATCAAGGCCATCGCCACCCTAAAATCATTCAGGCACTGAAGGATCAAGCGGACCGTGTCACCCTTACTTCACGTGCGTTCCATAACGATCAATTGGGCCCGTGGTACGAAAAAATGTCTGCTCTTACCGGAAAAAATATGATTCTTCCAATGAACACGGGAGCAGAAGCTGTGGAAACCGCTTTGAAAGCTGCGAGGCGCTGGGCATATGACGTGAAAGGTATAGAAGATAACCAAGCGGAAATTATTGCGTGTGTCGGAAACTTCCATGGCCGAACGTTGGGCGCGATTTCATTGTCGTCTGATGAAGAATACAAAAAGGGATTCGGCCCTTTACTGCCGGGCATTAAGTTGGTGGAATACGGCAATTTGGAAGCGTTGAAAGAAGCGATCACACCGAATACCGCTGCTTTCCTAATCGAACCGATACAGGGAGAAGCCGGAATCATCATTCCTCCTGAAGGCTTCTTAAAAGAGGCGGCGACTCTCTGCAAGAAAGAAAACATCCTCTTCATTGCGGATGAAATTCAAGCAGGACTTTGCCGAACAGGTAAAATGTTCGCATGCGAATGGGAAGGTGTCACGCCCGATATGTATATTTTAGGGAAAGCGTTAGGAGGTGGCGTATTTCCAATTTCCTGCGTGGTAGCGAACGATGATGTGCTCGGTGTCTTTAATCCAGGCTCGCATGGATCGACGTTTGGTGGGAATCCTATGGCATGTGCTGTATCGATTGCGGCGTTAGAAGTGCTGGAAGAGCAAGAGTTGGCAAAACAAGCGAGAGAGCTTGGCGATTATTTTATGGAGGAACTGAAGAAGATTTCGCATCCGTCCATTCAAGAAATACGCGGACGCGGCCTATTCATCGGGATGGAATTGACGGAAGCTGCCCGCCCGTTTTGTGAGAAATTCAAAGAACTGGGTCTATTGTGTAAAGAAACCCATGACACGGTAATCCGCTTTGCGCCGCCTCTCACCATTTCAAAGGATGAACTGGACTGGGCGCTTGGGAAAATTCGTGCAGTATTTGAGAGCTGATGAGAAGCTCACTTTGGATCGCCATTTATGACGAATGAAATAATTCGAAAAAGGTTTGGATTCCATGGGTGGAAGTTTCATTATCCTCATGTTATAATGTGTCCGTGAAAGACAATACCAAACAAAGAGGCGAACCATACAATGACAGAAAACCTGAATCTATTTACGTCTACGCAAGTCGTGATCAAAGAAGCACTTGAAAAGTTAGGCTATGATGAAGGAATGTATGAACTACTGAAAGAACCACTCCGTATGGTGGAAGTACGAATTCCAGTCCGCATGGATGATGGGAAAGTAAAAGTATTTACGGGTTTCCGCGGTCAGCATAATGACGCGGTCGGACCTACGAAAGGCGGCGTGCGTTACCACCCGGGTGTTACAGCTGATGAAGTGAAAGCACTTTCTATGTGGATGACGTTGAAAGCCGGCATCGTTGACTTGCCGTATGGCGGCGGTAAGGGAGGAATTATCTGTGATCCGCGTGAAATGTCGATGGGCGAACTAGAACGCTTGTCTCGCGGATATGTGCGGGCTCTCAGTCAAGTAATGGGACCGGCAAAAGATATTCCAGCGCCAGACGTCTTTACAAACTCCCAAATTATGGCTTGGATGATGGATGAGTACAGCAAAATTGACGAATTCAACTCACCAGGCTTCATTACGGGTAAGCCAATTGCTCTTGGTGGATCTCACGGACGTGACCGTGCGACTGCTGAAGGTGTAACAATCATTATTAACGAAGCGGCAAAACGTCGCAATATCGATATGAAGGGCGCACGTGTCATCGTGCAAGGTTTCGGTAACGCAGGAAGTTTCCTATCCAAGTTCCTTCATGATGCAGGAGCGAAAGTAATCGGTATCTCTGATGCGTATGGCGCATTGCATGATCCAGATGGTTTAGATATCGACTATCTGCTTGATCGTCGTGATAGCTTCGGAACAGTCACTACGTTATTTGATAACACGCTGACTAATGCTGAATTGCTAGAATTGGATTGCGATATCTTAGTTCCAGCAGCAATCGAGAACCAAATTACTGAAAAGAACGCTCATAACATTAAAGCAAGTATCGTTGTGGAAGCAGCGAATGGTCCAACTACGTCTGAAGCGACTAAAATCCTGACAGACCGTGGAATTCTATTGGTTCCTGACGTATTAGCGAGTGCGGGCGGTGTAACCGTTTCCTACTTCGAGTGGGTTCAGAACAATATGGGTTACTACTGGACAGAAGAAGAAGTACGTGAAAAGATGACTGAAAAAATGGTTACAGCATTCGAAAACGTTTATAATGTTGCGACTACACGTAACATGGATATGCGTCTTGCTGCTTACATGATCGGTGTGCGTAGAACAGCAGAAGCCAGCCGCTTCCGTGGTTGGGTATAAGTTGTAAATCAGTAAAGGCATCTCCTCTTGTTGAGGAGATGCCTTTTATGCATTTTCTGTGGATGGCGCAGGTGTCGGCTCTTCATCTGTCTGTTGCCAATAATTAAATAACACACCAAGCGTCATCAATCCGGATAATCCGATGACCACGTATAAAAATCTTGCTAACGGCTGATAAGCACCTTCCGTCAATTGTGCAATGACATCAAATCGGAAAATGCCAACGACTCCCCAATTCAAAGCCCCGATAATCGTAATGGCCAGTGCTAATTTTTTTAGTGTTTCCATACGATCGCCTCCTTTAGTAAAGTATATCCCGTTTCGAGAACACTATACTTGCATCCCAAATACATCTTTTTCATAATAGAGAGAGGAAAAAGGAGGCAGAAGAATGAATAAATTTGTTTTTCGAAACCCGACAAAACTGATTTTTGGTAAAGACCAACTTCAAAGATTGCCTAAAGAACTTGCTGGTTACGGAAAAAAAGTACTATTAGTGTATGGTGGCGGTAGTATTAAACGTAACGGCTTATATGATTCATTAATTAAACTTTTAAATGAAAATGATTTTGAAGTAGTGGAAATGGGGGGAGTCGAACCCAATCCACGTTTATCTACTGCTAAAAGAGGAGCTGATCTCTGCAAACAGCACGATGTCGATGTTATTCTGGCGGCTGGCGGCGGTTCTGTAATCGATTGCACAAAATTGATCGCTTCTGCTGCAAAGTATGATGGAGATCCATGGGACCTCGTAACAGGAAAAGCCAGACCGAAAGAAGCATTGCCTTTTGGCACAATATTGACGCTTACGGCAACCAGCTCTGAGATGAATGCGGGTTCCGTTATCACGAATGAAGAAACTCAAGAGAAGTATGGTTGGGGTGGACCTTTCAATTACCCTAAATTTTCTATACTTGATCCAACTTATACATTAACGGTCCCGATGGATCAAACAGTCAACGGTATCGTGGATACGATGTCACATATTTTCGAGCAATATTTTCATGTAACAGACAATACGCCTTTTCAAGATGAAATGTGTGAAGCGGCCTTACGTTCCGTAATGGATATTGGAGGTAGACTAGTAGAGGATCCTAATAATCTAGAACTTCGAGAATCGATGATGCTGGCAGGAGTATGGGGATTGAATGGTTTCTTGTCGATGGGGACAAGGGGAGATTGGGGAACTCATGATATCGAGCATGCGGTCTCGGCGGTTTACGATATTCCACATGCAGGCGGCTTGGCGATATTATTCCCGCACTGGATGAAGCAGACATTCCCGCGCAACCCAAAACGCTATGTACGTTTGGCGACCAACGTCTTTGGCGTGGATCCAACCGATAAGTCGGACGAGGAGATTGCAATGGAAGGTATTGATCGATTGAGTGCTTTTTGGAAACAAATCGGTGCGCCGGTTTCGCTTGCCGACTATGAAATTGATGATTCGAAATTAGAGTTAATTGCCCAGAAAGCCGCTGTTAAAGGGCCGCTTGGCGGATATGCGAAGCTCTCAGAAGATGAAGTTTTGACATTATTGAAAGCAAGCTTATAAGAAAAAGCGTCAAGTCCCATCGACTTGACGCTTTTTACGGATAAATAACGAGCTCCACTGATTCTACATAAGGAAGGGTGGTTAACTCTACATAGAGAGAAGACGTAGATTTTTTTGGAAGTGCAGTGAGTTTGAATTGCAACTCATGCTGGTACTGATGCTGAGTGGTTTCGAACTGTCTAATGCGCATATGGTCAATTTCCATGCTTTCTTTTCGCAAGTATTGGACAAGATCTTCGATTTTGTCCTTGTCAGTGATGATGACGATGCAAGTTGCTTCTTTCATCCGAAGGCGTCTTGGACCAAATCTGCTTAAGAATGGAGCGACCACCTCGATGACAAGCATTACACTAATGACCGCAAAGAAAGATTCAATGTAAAATCCGGCTCCAACGGCAATCCCAATTCCTGCAGACCCCCAAATCATGGCAGCCGTAGTGAGCCCGGTTATGTTATCATTGTCTCTTCGAAGAATTGCTCCTGCGCCTAAAAATCCGATGCCGCTGACGATCTGTGCAGATAAACGTAAAGGGTCCATCGTGATGTTGATATCGTCTCGTGCGGGGACTAAGTAGGCAGCCTCAATTGAAATGATGGTTAACAAGCAACTGAAGGTGGCAATAACTGCACTCGTTTTTAATCCAATCGGTTTCTTTTTAATTTCTCGCTCGACACCGATTACCAAACTAAGGAAAAGTGCAATGCCGATTTTCATAACTGCTTCCATATTTAATGATTCAGTAAGTAAGGGTAGCAAGGTAAATCCTCCTTTGCTGCTAAAGTGGGGAGATAGCCGGGAAGGCTTTAAAATCCAAAATAGTTTTTTAGATCTCTTATCACCTATTGTAAAGGGTAAAGAGATAGAAAGAGAAGTGATTCATTTTGAATAAACCGATAATTCATCCATACATACCTATTGCAATTGGCGTTTTGACTGTTGGTTTATCCGCAATTTTTGTGAAACTGACGACAGCGGATGCAGGAGTGATTGCCTTCTATCGTATGTTTTTTTCTGTAGTCATTATGCTTCCATTTTTTTTGCACTCCTATAGAAAGGAGTTATATCGTTTATCAAAGAGGGATTGGCTGCTATCCTCGATAGCAGGTATATTTCTCGCTATCCATTTTATACTTTGGTTTGAATCTCTTAATTACACGTCAGTTGCAAGTTCCACGGTCCTTGTAACCCTGCAACCCATTTTCGCATTAACAGGAACTGCCCTCTTCTTTAAAGAAATCATCAGTGGGAAAATGCTGACCGCTGTCATAGTTGCACTTACCGGGAGTATTATTATAAGCTGGGGAGATTTTCGAGTAAGTGGAGCTGCGTTATTCGGTGATGTGCTGGCATTATTGGCTTGTGGTTTTATCACAGCTTACTTATTGGTAGGACAAGACGTAAGAAAGAGAGTATCACTTGTAACCTATACTTTTCTTGTCTACTTAGTTAGTTCGATCGCTTTGTTCCTATATGTTATTACGATACAGCAACCTTTATTTAGTTACCCGGCTTCTGACTGGGGTTGGTTTCTTGCTTTGGCTTTACTTCCGAATCTATTAGGTCACACATTATTTAACTGGGCAATAAAATGGGTTAGCACGAATGTGATCTCGATTACAATCTTATTTGAACCTGTGGTTGCTTCCATTGCAGCATATTATATTTTGCAAGAAAGTATTTCTGTTTCGCAAATGATAGGCGGAATCGTTATTCTGACAGGGATCTTGCTGTTTGTGCTCGACTTCAAAGCAATAAAGAAAAAACTTTTTTTAAAAAAGGCTTGATTTCTTTATCGAATCTATTGTATATTAGTTCTTGTCGCTTGAGGCAGTCACAAAAACAATAAAACTTCTTTTAAAAAAGTTGTTGACTTGAAGTGGTGCCTAGTGTAATATAGAGAAGTCGCTTTTACAACAAGCACACAACATGAACCTTGAAAACTGAACAGCAAAACGTTAACGAATTATACGTTTGTGCATCGGCTTTGCCGGTGACATAAACAAAATGAGTATCTTAAATGATGCCAGCAAGAAATCGAGCTAACTCGAATTTCTCTTTTATGGAGAGTTTGATCCTGGCTCAGGACGAACGCTGGCGGCGTGCCTAATACATGCAAGTCGAGCGAATCTTTGGGAGCTTGCTCCTAAAGATTAGCGGCGGACGGGTGAGTAACACGTGGGCAACCTACCTTACAGATGGGGATAACTCCGGGAAACCGGGGCTAATACC